>JANLXZ010000294.1:0-1852 GCA_031365375.1 Hyphomicrobiaceae bacterium
CCCTAGCCCATGAACCTCGCAATCCAAGTGGCGCGAGCAATCGAGCCGCCGACTGGCTGGGCAGCTGATCATCGATCGGCGAGCGATAGCAGCGGTCCACGTCCGACAGCGCGATGCGCCCTCGGGCGCGTTTTGCGTTGAGTTTTGGTTGCGGTCTGGCAAGCGTAGTATGGCGAGGGAGTGAACGATGTTAAAGATCACTGGCCGGAAAACGTCGATCAACGTTCAGAAGGTCATGTGGACGGTTGCCGAGCTCGGCGTTGAGCACGCGCGCGCGGATGCGGGTGGGCCATTCGGCGGCCTCGATACACCGGAATACGCGGAGCTAAACCCCAATCGTCTGGTGCCGGTGATCGAGGATAAAGGCTTTGTGCTCTGGGAGAGCAACGCGATCGTCCGCTATCTCAGCCGCACCTACGGCTGGGGCACGCTGTCGCCGTCGGACGAGCATGAGCGTGCGCTCGCCGACCAGTGGATGGAATGGGGCAATACGACGATCTATCCCGATCTCATACCGGGTCTGTTCGTCGCGTTCGTCAGGGTGACGGCGCGGGATCGCGATACAGCGGCGGTGGCGGCCATGGCATCGCGCGTTGCTGCGAAGCTCGCGATCCTCGATCAGCAGTTGGCTGGGAAACAGTTCATCCTCGGCGATCAGTTGACCATGGCGGACATTGCCGTCGGCACGCTGATGTATCGCTATTTCACGCTGCCGGTCGCGCGGCCGAACCTGCCGAACGTCGAGGCGTGGTACGCGCGCTTGGCGTCCCGCAAAGCCTATCAGCAACACGTGATGATCGAGTACGATAGCATGAAAATACCGGGGGCTTGATCTCTTCCGTAACGCATCCGCTGAACTCCGACAACGTTGTCATCCCCGCGAAGGCGGGGACCCATCCAACCATCGAGTGTGTGAAATCTCCAATACAGACGCCGAGCCACCTGCAGCATGGAAATGCTTGAGATCGAGCGTGAGTTTGCCGTCTCATTCAGCCATCGGCTTGGATGGGTCCCCGCCTTCGCGGGGATGACGAATGTGGGTAAGTTTGTGCGGCTCGTGATTACCGGTAGGTCAACCTAAGGCTTCGACGATGTTTCAATCCCTGACCGACCGGCTTGGTTCGGTCCTCGACAAGCTGACCCGGCGCGGCGCCCTCACCGAGGCCGACGTGGTCGAAGCCATGCGCGAAGTGCGCCGCGCGCTGCTCGAAGCCGATGTCGCGCTGGATGTGGTGCGCTCGTTCACCGACAAGGTGAAGGCGAAGGCGATCGGCCAGAACGTCGTCAAGTCGGTGACGCCCGGCCAGATGGTCGTCAAGATCGTGCACGACGAGCTGGTCGCGATGCTCGGCTCGGACGCGAACCCGATCGATCTCGCGGCTCAGCCGCCGGTCGCAATCCTGATGGTCGGTTTGCAGGGCTCGGGCAAAACCACGACAACGGCGAAGATCGCCTACCGCCTGACCAATCGCGACAAGCGTAAAGTGCTGATGGCGTCGCTCGATACGCGGCGTCCGGCGGCGCAAGAGCAGCTGCGCATTCTCGGCACGCAGACGAATGTCGATACGCTGCCGGTCGTCGCCGGTCAGCAGCCGCTCGCCATCGCCAAGCGCGCCATGGAAGCGGCCCGTCTCGGTGGTTATGACGTGGTGCTGCTCGATACCGCCGGCCGCACCACCATCGACGAAGAGTTGATGGCCGAAGTTGCCGGCGTGAAAGCCGCGACCAATCCGCACGAAGTGCTGCTGGTCGCCGATGCGCTGACCGGCCAGGACGCAGTCGCAACCGCCACCGCGTTCCAGAACACCGTCGGCGTCACCGGCATCGTCTTGACCCGCGTCGATGGCGACGG
>JANLXZ010000374.1:0-3561 GCA_031365375.1 Hyphomicrobiaceae bacterium
GTTCATTTCCGGTGTCAGACCCGAAGGGTCTGACACCAACGTCGAGCTTAAACCCCTCGGCCCGCCATTGCGGAAGTTTCCGTCTCGCCGACAACCCAAACAACCACTCGCTCAACAGCGCCAATCCAGGCACGCGATCGCGCAAATTCAGCAGCCACGACAAGCGCCGCGCATAAGGGGCATAGCGCGGCAGATAGGCAACCAGTCTGTCCTTCCACGGCAAGGTGCGACGCTTGTTGGCGGCCGCCATTACCTCGATCTTCATCTTCGCCATATCGACGCCGGTCGGGCATTCGCGGCGGCACGCCTTGCACGAAACGCACAGCTTCATCGTCGCCAGCATCTCGTCCGAGGCCAGAGCATCCGGCCCAAGTTGACCCGACAGCGCGAGACGTAGCGTGTTGGCACGCCCGCGTGTCACGTCTGCTTCGTTGCCGGTGACGCGGAAGCTCGGGCACATCACATGCGAGACGTGCTTGCGGCACTCGCCGTTATTGTTGCACATCTCGACTGCGCCTTGAAAACCGCCGGCACCTCCTGGATAGGCGGACCAGTCGAGCGCGGGGACAATCGGCGATACGCCATAATCCGGTGAAAATCGAAACAGCGAACGATCGTTCATCCGCGGTGCACGTACGATCTTGCCCGGGTTCATCATGCCGTTTGGATCGAACCGGTCCTTCACCGCTTCGAATATCTCGACGGTCTTACGGCCATACATCAGCTCGTGAAACTCAGAACGCACGAGGCCGTCGCCGTGTTCGCCCGAATGCGAGCCCTTGTACTCTTTCACCAGAGCGAACGCTTCCTCGGCGATCGCCCGCATGGTTGCTGCATCTTTCTCCAACTTGAGATTGAGCACAGGGCGGACGTGCAGGCAGCCGACGCTCGCATGCGCGTACCAGGTGCCACGCGTGCCATGCTTGTCAAACACCGCGGTGAGCCGCTCGGTATAGTCGGCCAGATGCTCGAGTGGCACTGCGCAATCCTCGATGAAGGACACGGGCTTACCCTCACTCTTCATCGACATCATGATGTTGAGGCCGGACGTGCGCACACCCCAAATCGCCGCTTGACCGGCGGCATCCGCGACTTTGACGACAGAGCCGGGCAAGCCCAGATCGCCCATCAATTCGTCGAGTTGATCGAGGCGGCGCAGGTTTTCCGCTTGATCGTCCTCGGCAAATTCGACGAGCAGCAACGCGTCCGGCCGCCCGCGAACGTAAGTGTCCATCACCGGGCGGAACATCGCGATGTCGCTTGCAAGTTCGATCAGCGTGCGATCGACGACTTCAACCGCGACCGGGCCGAGTTTGACGATGTGCTGCGCTGCCTCCATCGCCGACCGGAATTTGGGAAAATGGCACACACCCAGCGCGCGGTTCTTCGGCTGGCTCGAGAGCTTGATCTTGATGCGGCGAGAGATCGCGAGCGTGCCTTCCGAGCCGCACAGCAGGGTTGCGAGGTTGATGGGCGTTTCCGATGGCAACAGCGCGTCGATCAGATAGCCACCGACGCGACGGGAAACGTCCGGAAAGGCTCCGCGAATGTGATCGGCCTCACGAGTGCCTAGCGCAAAAATATCACGAGTGAGATCCCGCGCAGTATCTGGCATATTGCGGAGCAACTGGTCGGCTGGCATCCCCTCGAAACGGGCCTGCGCGCCATCGGCCAACAGCGCATCGATCGCCTCGACATTGTCGCGCATGATGCCATAGCGGATCGAGCGGGTGCCGCAAGAATTGTTGCCGGTCATGCCACCGATCGTGGCGCGGCTCGACGTCGATACGTCGACAGGGAAAAATAGACCGGAGCCTTTGATTTGGCGGTTGAGTTCGTCCAGTACGATGCCGGGTTCGACCCAAGCCGTGCCCGCTGCGAAGTCCGTCTCGACAAGGCGGTTCAAATGCTTGGTGAAATCGATAACGAGCGCACGTCCCACCGTTTGCCCGGATTGCGACGTACCACCGCCTCGCGGCAACAACGGTACGCCTGCTTCGCGCGCGATCTGTGCGGCAGCCAATACGTCGGCGTCGGTCTTCGGCACGACAACGCCAAGCGGTTCGATCTGATAGATCGAGGCATCGGTCGCGTATCGCCCGCGCGAAAACTTATCAAACAGCACCTCGCCTTCGATCGCCGAGGCGAGTCGCTTGGCAAGACCATGATCGATGCCGGCGTCGGACGGCTTCACGTGCATGTTCATGGCGCAACCACTTCCTCGTCGAAGGATATTTTTCGCTTGATTTAATTTTGAATGCAAAATTAAGATTACGCAACGAATGTTATCGATCGGCAGGGTGCAAGCCGGATCAGCTGGAGACGGGATGATGACAGTAACCAACCAGGCACCGCGCCGCGCCGGCCGTCACTTCCTGCAGATCCCGGGGCCCTCGCCCGTCCCGGATCGCATTTTGCGCGCTATGGCGATGCCGGTACTCGATCATCGCGGGCCGGAGTTCCAAAAGCTCGGTCAACGCGTACTCGCCGGCATCAAGACAATCTTCAAGACAAAGAACCCGGTGATCATCTATCCGGCATCCGGCACTGGAGCATGGGAAGCAGCACTCGCCAATGTGCTGTCACCGGGCGATCATGTTCTAATGTTCGAGACCGGGCATTTTGCTTCGCTTTGGAAATCGATGGCGACCAAACTCGGCGTCACGGCAGAGTTCATCGCCTCAGACTGGCGATCCGGCGTCGACGCAGAGCAAATCGAGACGCGGCTGAAGGCCGATACCGCTCACACGATCAAAGCGGTGTGCGTCGTCCACAACGAAACGTCGACGGGCGCGACTTCGCGCATCGACGAAGTGCGCAAGGCGATCGACACGGCCGGCCATCCTGCATTGCTGATGGTCGATAGCATCTCTGGGCTAGCCTCTGCCGATTATCGCCACGACGAATGGGGTGTCGACGTCACCGTGTCGGGCTCGCAGAAGGGTTTGATGCTGCCGCCCGGCATTTCGTTCAACGCGATCTCGGATAAGGCGATCGCGGCATCCAAAACGTCGAAGCTGCCAAAGCTGTTCTGGTCGTGGGAGGAAATGCTACCGCACAACAAGTTGGGCTTCTTCCCTTATACGCCGTCGACAAACCTGCTCTACGGTTTGGCTGAAGCCATCGACATGCTGCACGAGGAGGGGCTCGACCGCGTGTTCGCCCGCCACGAGCGCCACGCCGAGGCTACGCGTCGTGCGGTTGCCGCGTGGGGCCTGGAAAACCTGTGCACCAACCCGCATTATTTCTCGCCGGTGCTGACCGCGGTGCTACTGCCCGACGGGCATAACGCGGATCAATTCCGCAAGATCGTGCTCGACAATTTCGACATGTCACTCGGCACCGGATTGTCGAAGGTCGCGGGGAAAGTGTTTCGGATCGGGCACCTCGGTGACACCAACGATCTGACGATCCTCGGCACGCTCGCTGGCGTCGAAATGGGCCTCGGCCTGGCGAAGATCCCGCACGAGCCCGCCGGCGTGCAGGCGGCGATGGCCTATCTTGCCGAGACTGCAATTGCGCATCCAAGCTGATCGGGACCATGCGGGATCAAGCCGCGCG
>JANLXZ010000378.1:0-7386 GCA_031365375.1 Hyphomicrobiaceae bacterium
TTTTTCATTGTCTCGATTAAGAGTACAAAGGCCGGCGCAGCTTGGATATTTCCAGGCGGAATTTCGACGGCGCAGGAGCCATGCCGTTCGGAATGCAGCACTACGGCCTGCTATTGCGGTTGATACCCGTCTCGTCCCACATCAAGAATTCGGGTCCCAGGCATCGCACATCGGGCGCACCCATCTGACACATGACCGATCCGATATCGTCTCTGATCATGCCGACCGTATGATGTGCACCCGCCTGCCCGCCGGCGGCTACACCATAAAGGGTCCAACGACCTACGAAAGCGAACTTGGCCCCGCAGCAGAGCGCGGTCAGCACATCCGAACCGCGACGAATGCCGCTGTCCAGCATCAACGTCAGCTTATCGCCCACCGCGTCTCTGATCGCCGGCAGCACTTCGATCGGTGATGGCGCTCGATCGAGTTGGCGCGCGCCGTGATTGGATACGATAATGCCATCGACGCCCATCGCTGCTGCTCGTATCGCATCAGCCGGCTGCATGATACCTTTGATCACGAAATTACGCGGCCACAGCTTGCGGAGCCGGGCAACGTCGTCCCATGTTGCAGCCGTCGGATGCTGGCTCGCCAAAAGGTCGAGCACCTGCGTCGCCGATGCGCCCGGTGGCGCATACTTGACCCAATTCGACCCCGTCAGCGCCGGCGATGTCGCATATTCGAACAACCAGCCTGGATGCGCGAGCGCCTCGATTTTGGTGACGATCGTCGGTTTCGGCGGCCGCGTAAAGCCATTGCGCCGGTTGCGTTCGCGGTTGACTGCACCCGGCACGTCGACGGTCAATACCAAAGTGGAAAGCCCCGCTTTTTCGGCACGGGCCACCATATCGTCGGCAATTTTGCGATCGCGCGACATGTAAAGCTGATACCAAGCGTGCTCTGGGGCGATCGTCGCAATCTCCTCCATCGAGGCCGTGCTGGCGCCGGAAACGATGAAGGGGATATTTGCCTCGCGCGCGGCGATTGCGAGCATCAGATCAGCGCCGGCCCGGAAAAAAGCAGCAGCACCCGTCGGCGCGATGCCGACTGGGCTTGCGTATTTGTGCCCGAATAGCGTTACCGACTGATCCGGTTTCGATGCATCGATCAGATATTTCGGCACGAGCTTCAGGCGGGAAAAAGCGCACTCGTTGTGTACGAGACCTAATTCGCCGTCGACACCGCCGTCGATGAAATCGAACGCGATCTTCGGTAGTCGCCGCTTGGCCATTCGGCGTAAGTCGTCGAAGTTTATCGCCTGCTCAAGCCGCATGTTTCATTCCAATGATTTTCGAGTTCGCAACGCGCGGGTGAGGAAATTCAAGTTCCCGGCAAGTGGTGGGCTTCAGGAAAGAACAGATCCTTCCAAGTCGACGGCTTGACTTTGATGCTGCCGACCGAATGCATGAATTCGGCGTATTTCATTGAATGCTCGGGCGCCATCGTCCACTTGACCTGCGGGCCGCCGGCAATCTGGGCAACCTTCTCGACCGTCATCTTGGATTTGGTGCTGTCGATCCAATACTGCGCGGCCGGCTTCACGTCCTTGTTGAGCAGCTCCGTCGCCTCCGTGAAAGCTGCCATCAGCGCCTTGTAAAGAGCTGGGTTCTTGTCGTGGAACGCGGTCGAGGTCCAAGCCATCGTGAAGGTGTGGGGGCCACCGAATACGTCGTAGGAATTGAGGACGGTGCGGACGCCCTCTTTCTCCAATTGCTGGGATTGATAAGGCGGCACACTGAAGACAGCCGACACATCAGTCGAACCCGATAGCAGAGCGATCGTCGAGTCGGGTGGTGACATGCCGACGGTTATCGAGTCGAGCTTGGCAAAATTCTCCGGGCCCCATTTCTGTGCCGCGGCCATTTGCAGGATGATCGCCTGGATCGACACCTTCGGCGCCGGCATCGCGATCTTGTCCTTATCGGTGAAGTCTGCGATCGACTTGATCTCGGGCTTATTGGTGTTGAGCAGGACGGGCTGCGATGTGAAGACCGCGATCCCTTTTACCGGGTTCGGCGTATCTTTCGTGCGTGCCCAAATGGTCAGTGCTCCTGGAACGCCGCCGGTCACCACGTCAACCGAACCCGAAAGCAGCGCGTCATTCATCGCCGCCGGACTGTTGAACACGGCCCAGGTTACTTTGATCTCGGGAATGCCGTTCAGCTTGGCGTGCTTCTCCAACAGGTTCATGCGTTCCATGACGTTGAACTGGAGATAGCCCATGGAGAACTGCCGCGCGAACCGGATCTCCGGCACTTGCGCGATCGAGTTGGTCGCCATCGCCAGCATTGCGACGGTCAAAACCGCTAGTCGGCTGAGTAGGTTCTCAAATTGCGTCATCACGTTTCCTCTAGGCTTTTGCTGTTTTTAATTATGCGATTACGCCGCAAGCTGCGCGTAGTCCTTGGTCGCCATCACCTGGACGCGGCGGATGTAGCGCGGCTCATCGGGCCGGTAGTCGGGTACGGCATTGTGGACGGTGCCGATATTATCCCACATGAGCACGTCGCCCTCGGTCCACTTGTGGGCATGAAAATATTTTTCCTGCGCCTGATGCTTAAACAGGAAATCCAGAAGCTCGGCGCTTTCAGCCTCGGGCATGCCATCGATCCGCATCGCGTAGCCGGGGTTGCAATAAAGAATGGTGCGACCGGTAATCGGATGAGTTCTGAAAATCGGCTGCTGCACCGGCGGCTTTTTCGCCCGCTGTTCCGGCGTCAGTGGTGCACGATTGGAACCTGGACGCGCCCGCATCATGTCCCAAAACTTGACGAAGTCATGCGTCGCGGTGCGGCCCGCCAACCGTTGCTTGATGTCTGCAGGCAAATCGTCGTAGGCCGCATGCATGTTGCGGAACTGGGTTTCGCCAAGCGGCTGGCCGTCACGCACAGGTACTTTGAGCGCGTGCAGAATGTTCGCCAACGCAACGTCGCGACTGTACGACATATCGGTGTGCCAGCCTTGGCCAGCATCGCCGAGGCCAATAGGTGCGCCATCCTTTGTCATGTTCGACAAGATCATCACCTCCGGCAAGCCCGGTTCGTGAAACTGGTTGGCGACGTTGATCTCGAGATCGCCGAACATCTGGCCGAAGCGGGCAAACGCTTCGGTCTCTAGCGTTTGCTTTGGGAAACACAGCACGCCGTGTGCGCCGAGCGCACGCAGGATTTGTTTAAACGCGTCGGCCGGAACCGGTTCGGCCAAGTCGATCCCGTCAACTTGCGCACCCAGGATTTTGCCCGTTGGTGATATCTTCATGACCGCCTCTCCACTAATTTATTCGCAGCCTAACACCGCGCCCGACGCGTCGGGAAGCTGCATTAGCGCCCCCCTGCTAAGCCTTCCCTCCGCCCCGGCTCGCAAGCTATTGTCGACTTGGCGCCCTTAATCCTTGAAAAGGTTTGCTTCATGCCACACCCGTTCCTGCCGATATCCGGCATGATCTCGCCGCGCTATGCCGGGGTGCCGACCTTCATGCGGCTGCCGCTGGTCGAAATGGGCTCGACGCTGGCCAGCCAAGTCCACGTCGGCTTCGTAGGCGTACCGTGGGATGGCGGCACCACCAACCGGCCCGGCGCCCGGCATGGACCACGCCAATTGCGCGACCTGTCGACGATGATCCGCCGTATGCATCCGGTGACGGGGCTCGATCCGTTCGAGGCGGTCAACTGCGCGGACCTCGGTGACGTGCCAGTCAACCCGGCCGACGTGCAGGACACGCTTATTCGCGTCGCAACGTTCTATGACGGGCTAGTCGCCGCTGGGATCACCCCGATTTCGGCTGGTGGCGACCATCTGGTGTCGCTGCCGATCCTGCGTGCACTCGCAAAAAAACAACCGCTCGGCATGATCCATTTCGACAGCCACACCGACTTGTTCAACGACTACTTCGGCGGCTTCCGCTACACGCACGGCACGCCGTTTCGCCGCGCCATCGAGGAGGGATTGCTCGACCCGAAGAGGATCATCCAGATCGGCATTCGCGGCACGCAGTACGATGGCGAGGACATCGAATTCGCGGCCGCGCAGGGCGTGCGCATCGTGCGTATCGAGGAGCTCATGGAGCGGGGCACGGCTGCCGTAATGCAAGAGGCTCGCGCACTCGTCGGCACCGCCCCGACTTATGTCTCGTTCGACATCGACGGCATCGATCCCTCGCAAGCGCCAGGCACCGGCACGCCTGAAATCGGCGGGTTCTCGACTTTCCAGGCGCAGCAAATGGCGCGCGCATTGAGCGGCCTAGATATCGCCGGTTGCGACCTTGTCGAAGTGTCGCCGCCGTTCGACGCGTCGGGCGGCACTGCCTGGGTCGGCGCATCGATCATGTTCGAGCTGCTGTGCGCGCTGGCGCCAGCAGTTATCGCGCGGAAAAAGTAAGCGCCACGAGCCCGCTCCAAACTGGCGCCGGCCCGTGTATCGACTTATAAGCTCTGGAGCTTGCCAGCCTTGTCGGCGAGCAAATAATAGAACGCGACGCGGCTTTTGCTGCGATCGCCTTTCATAAGGTCGCAAACCGCTTTGATGCTTTTGTCCAGATCGGCGTCCGACTGGCTGAGCCCGAGCTTTTTCTTGCACCAGCTTTCACGCACGCGATCGAGTTCGTCTTTGGAGGAGCATGAGACGAGCGCTGTGTCCGTACCCTTCAGCGCGATGCCGAGGTGCCTTATGATGGCTTTGACGGCCTTTTCGTCAGGTGTTGGAACGTACTTTTTCAAATCTGCTTGGTGGTCGATCATGGGCATTGCTCCCGTTGTTGAGATGAGTTGACCGCGTCATTTCGACATTTCTGCGATCACTTTAGCGCCCAACGAGCAGAATTCAGTCCCAATCCGATGGGCCGTGTGCAGTCTATCGCGCCTTTTGCAAAAATCGAGGCCGGATTTCGGAGGTCTGTGATCTCATTTAACAAACGTACGGTTATCCACAAAGCCAGTGCTCCCAGCCTTACGAAAGGCATAAGTTTGGCGGATTTACCGGCAGATCAAGTCTCGATTTGCTGGGATCCGCACCTGTCACCCGGGCGCTACTTGCCAATACACACCTCTCCGTGCGACCCCCTCCCTCCTGATGAATGAAGAATCGGCGCATAATGGCGGCATCCGTTATTCCGCCCAGCTTCGGACCTCTCAAATGGCATCCTCTCGTGATCTTTTTGGAAATACGGCCCCTGATATGACCGATAGAAGTGCACGCGCGCGCAAACCCGTCGACGCCTCGGACGCCTATACGGCCGCCGACATCGAAGTGCTGGAGGGCCTGGAGCCTGTCCGCCGCCGCCCCGGCATGTACATCGGCGGCACCGACGAGAAGGCGTTGCATCATCTGTTCGCCGAGGTGATCGACAACTCGATGGACGAAGCGGTCGCCGGTCACGCGACCTGGATCGAAGTGCGCTACGAAGCGGATGGTTATTTGTCGGTGACTGACAACGGGCGCGGCATCCCGGTCGACCCGCACCCGAAGTTCAAGAACCAGTCCGCCCTCGAAGTCATCATGACAACACTGCACTCGGGCGGCAAATTCGACGGCAAGGCCTACCAAACGTCGGGCGGTCTGCACGGCGTCGGCGTATCGGTCGTCAACGCGCTGTCGGAGACCTGCGAAGTGGAGGTCGCGCGCGGACAGCAGCTTTATCGCATGGTGTTCAACCGCGGCGTGCCCAACGGGAAATTGCAAAAGCTCGGTTCGACGATGAACCGGCGTGGCACCAAAATCCGCTTCATTCCAGATGAGAAAATCTTTGGCGCGGGTTGCGCATTCAAGCCGTCGCGACTTATGGCGATGGCGCGTTCCAAAGCCTACCTATTCGGCGGGGTCGAAATCCGCTGGTTCTGCGCGCCCGAGCGTATCAAGGACAATACACCCTCGGAAGCCGTGTTCCACTTCCCCGGCGGGCTCAAGGATTATTTGACCACCACGATCGAAGGCCAGACGCTCGTTGCCAAGGATATATTCGCTGGCCGCATCACTAAGGCCGCGGGCCACGGCGCGGTTGAGTGGGCCGTCGCCTGGACCGCCAGCGAAGACGGCTTCTCGCGCTCCTACTGCAACACCATCCCAACGCCCGATGGCGGCACGCACGACAGCGGCTTGCGCGCGGCGTTATCGAAGGGGCTGAAGGCCTACGGTGAGCTCGTCAACAACAAGAAGGCAGCCCAGATCACGGCCGAAGACGTAATGGGCACTGCGGCGGCGATGCTGTCGGTATTCATTCGCGAGCCTGAATTCCAAGGCCAGACCAAGGACCGGCTGGCGACGCAGGAAGCCACGCGCATCGTCGAAACCGCTGTTCGCGACGCGTTCGATCATTGGTTGACGGCCTCGCCGCTGATGGCCTCGAAGCTGCTCGAGTGGACCATCGAGCAGGCTGAGGACCGTCTCAAGCGCAAGCGCGAGAAAGAGATCGGCCGCCAAACGGCAACGCGCCGGCTCAGGCTGCCGGGCAAACTGGTCGATTGCTCCACCCAGTCGGCGGAAGGCACCGAGATTTTTATCGTCGAAGGCGACAGCGCCGGCGGCTCGGCCAAGCAGGCGCGCAATCCGAAGACGCAGGCGGTGTTGCCGTTGCGCGGCAAGATCCTCAACGTCGCCAACGCGACCAGCGTCAAACTCAGCCAAAACCAGATGCTGTCCGATTTGATCCAGTCGCTGGGGGCCGGCACCGGGGACAAGTACCGCGAGTCCGATCTGCGCTACGAACGCGTGATCGTGATGACCGATGCCGACGTCGACGGCGCGCACATCGCGTCGCTGCTGATCACGTTCTTTTATCAGGAGATGCCGGAGCTGATCGAGAACGGCCATCTGTATCTGGCGGTGCCGCCCTTGTACCGGCTCGTGCAGGGGACGAAGGCGTTCTACGCCCGCGATGAAGCGCAACGCGAGCGCATCATGAAGTCCGAGTTCAAGCCCAACCAAAAGGTTGAAGTGTCACGCTTCAAAGGCCTAGGCGAGATGAACGCGTCGCAGCTGAAGGAAACCACGATGGAGCCGACCAAGCGCGTGCTCCTCAAGGTCGCGCTCGGCGACGGCGACCGCTCAATCATCGCCGAGAGCGTCAACGCGCTGATGGGCTCAAAGCCGGAACTCCGCTTCAAATTCATCCAGGAACGCGCTGCCTTCGCGAAGGATCTCGATATTTGAGGGCACTTTGGTCGTCGCCTCCGCTACCGCGAAGCCGGCCGAATACGGCGGCTGATGCATGATCGTGCATTCCTGGAGGAACGGTCAAGCAAAGTGCGACCCAACGTTTACCACCAGTGCCAACCGTGTTGGGTCGCGAAGAGCTTGACCCAACCTACTTCGAGACTGACAATTCAACTCCATGTCCATCGCCCGCAACCGTCCAATCATCCTGCTCACCGGCTTCGGGCCGTTTCCGAC
>JANLXZ010000380.1:0-1571 GCA_031365375.1 Hyphomicrobiaceae bacterium
GCATGCTCACCGACGATGATGCCATCCTGTTTGATCACGATGCGCTCGGCATAGGCGTAGATGTCGACAGGGCGGCCGACAGCCTTCGACGCGACCGAGTATTTGTTGCGATCGAACCGCACGAGGCAGGTCTTCGAGACCGATGCCGTTGTTGCGTGGAAGCCATCGAACACGCCGCGATAGGTCATCAGGACAGGCCGCTCGGCCTCGAACATCTCGAAGACCGTTTTGTCCTTCTGTTCGGGATGCGGCTGCGCCTTGGCGTAGGCGATGCACTTGTCGGCGAGCCAGCCGTTGAGGTCATCCAATGTCTTGAACGCCACGCGTGGCGTGAAGAACCGCTCGCGCACCACGCCGACCTGGTTTTCAACTTGGCCTTTTTCCCAACCCGCTGCCGGGCTGCACGCTGTCGGTTCGACGAGATGATGGCTCATCAGCTGCTCAAAGCGCCGGTTGAACGCGCGATCTTTCCCAACGAACACCGATTCCACAGCGGTTTTCATATTGTCGTAGATGCCGCGGCACGGTACGCCCTTGAAGAACACGAACGCCTTTTCGTGCGCGTCAAAAACCATCTCCTGGCTCTCGCGCATGTAGGCGCGGGCGAAGATCATCCGGCTATGGCAGAGCCGGACCTGGGCGACCTTCACGGTCACCGTCACGCCGTCGAGCACGATGATCTCATGGCTCCAGTCGAACTGGTAGGCTTCGCCGGCCGCAAAGCTGAGCGGCACGAACGCCGCCGCCGTTCGCTCGCCCTCGCGCACCGCCCACGCCCGCCCATAGCGCCGGACGGCGTCGTAGCCGCCTGGGTAGCCAGTGCCCCTCAGTTCCTCGAACATGCGTTGATAGGTCAACCGCTCGCGCCGCGACGACGTCGTGTTGGCCGCCAACATCGCCTCCAACGCCACCACGTAGTCGCCCAGCTGCGGCAGCGGCTGGTCCTGGCGCAGGTAGCGGTGCTCGGTCTTAACTTCGGCGCGGATGATGTCGCGCACCGTGTTCCGCGCAAGATTCATCTCCCGCGCGATCGCCTTGATCTTTTTGCCTTGAACGAAATGCGCCCGCCGCACCTTCCCGATCGTATCCACTGTCAACATCCCCCGCTCGGTCTCTCGCGCGACTCACGCACAGAGGGCCAGTTTCACCACCGGGAGTCAAAATTGCATGCCGGTTCACACTCTCTACTCAGTCCGCCGAGGACCAAAACTAGAACGAACGCTATCTAGGTAGGCATTGATAGGGGCAGGGTCTATAGATTTGGCTGACCGTCCTGCCTTTGGATTTGCTAACAAGGCCCGGTGCTTACATAGTCCGTGGCGCAACCGCCACACTTCGCGGCCTCCAATTAGGCAGGCCAGTGCAGCGCATTGGGGAAAGCACGGACAGTGATATTCTGCTGTCAGTTCGACTCGAACGCAGGTTGGGGCACATGAAAATTGGCATTCCCGCCATTGTGATCACGGCGCTGACACTCTCACTGCCCACAAGCGCCGAAGAAAAAGACACCCGCCCTGCCGCCGGCGTGCAGGACAACTCGTTCTTGATCGAGGAGGCTTACAACCAGGAGG
>JANLXZ010000382.1:0-9439 GCA_031365375.1 Hyphomicrobiaceae bacterium
ACGCGCTATTTCGGTCATGTTCACCGTATCCATTCGCGTCACGCCGGTTCGCGCAAAGTCCAGAAACTCCGTCAGCACCCTCGAGACCCGATCCGCCTCACGCTGAACGAGACCGCTAAGGATTTTTTCGTCTTCACTCGCACGCGGCATTTTCGATCGGCGCCCAGATCGAAGTGTCACCGCCTGCGGGACGTTTCGCAGTGCCCATCAACGACAGGGGCGACAACCGCACCTACCTCGCCATCGCAGCTGGCAGCGGCATAACACCTGTTATGGCGATGATCCGCTACATACTGGCAGCTGAGCCCCAAAGCCGCTTCATCCTCATCTACGGCAACCGGTCGTTCGATAGCATTATATTCCGGGAAGCGTTGCAGGATTTGAAGGACAGCAACCTTGACCGATTAATCGTGTTTCATGTCCTGAGCCGCGACGCCGACAATGATGTGCCGCTGTTGTCGGGCCGTATAGACGCTGACAAGATAAGGCAATTAATGACGACGCTCGTGCCATTGGCCGATGTCGACCATGCGTTCTTGTGCGGCCCCGGCAGTCTTATCAAGGATGCCCGCGACACGCTGCTCGGCCTGGGTCTATCGAGAGAAAAAGTCCACTTCGAGTATTTCCGTGCTGGCCCAGAAATGACGCAGCGGCGTGTTTCAGCCACGCCCTCGGTCGCCGAGGCGCCATCAAAAGGTGCTGAAGCGGTATTGGTCATCGATGGCGCGCGGCATACGCTTCGCGTGGAGCCGGGTCTGCACATCGTCGACGCGGCGCTCGCAGCCGGTATTCGCGTTCCATATTCCTGCAAAGGCGGGATGTGCTGCACGTGCCGCGCCAAGGTCGTTGAGGGCACGCTCAAGATGGATCGTAACTTTTCGCTCGAGCCGTGGGAAATCGAAGCCGGTTTTATCCTCACCTGCCAAGCCCAGCCAACCAGCGACCGCGTGGTTCTCGATTACGACCAGATGTGAGTTTGTTACGCTTTCGGCCGCTTGTCGATGATGCGTTTCGCCTTGCCAAGCGAGCGCTCGATTGCATTGGCGTCGATCACGCTGACCTTCGCCGTCACCCCGATCGTATCCTTGATGCGCTGGCCGAGGTGAGCGGCAGATTGGGAGCGCCTCTCGGGCGTATCCGCATCCGGTCTGATCTCAACAAGCACTTCTATCTCATCCATCCGTGCCTCGCGCGTAAGCACGATTTGATAGTGGGCGGACAGCGTCTCGACTTTAAAGATCTGCTCCTCGACTTGCGTTGGAAAGACGTTGACGCCGCGCACGATCATCATGTCGTCACTGCGGCCCGTAACCTTCTCCATTCGCCGCATGGACCGGGCTGTGCCAGGCAATAAACGCGTGAGATCGCGCGTGCGATAGCGAATGACGGGCATTGCTTCCTTGGTCAACGAAGTGAAGACGAGTTCGCCCATCTCGCCATCAGGCAGAACCTTGCCGCTAATCGGATCAATGATCTCGGGATAGAAGTGATCCTCCCAGATATGCAGTCCGTCTTTGGTTTCGATGCATTCGCAAGCAACACCCGGACCGATCACCTCGGATAATCCGTAGATGTCGACCGCGTGCATGTCGAACGCCTGTTCGATTTCGGCGCGCATCGCGTTTGTCCACGGCTCGGCGCCGAAGATGCCAACCTTCAACGATGTTGCGCGCGGATCGATTCCTTGCCGTGCAAACTCGTCGAGAATAGCCAGCATGTAGCTCGGCGTCACCATGATGATGTCGGGTTCGAAATCCTGAATTAGCTGCACTTGACGCTCGGTCATGCCGCCCGACACTGGTATCGCCATGCATCCCAACCGCTCGACGCCGTAGTGCGCACCGAGCCCGCCGGTGAAGAGCCCATACCCATAGGCGATGTGCACTTTCATGCCCGCGCGACCGCCCGAAGCACGGATAGATCGCGCCATCACATCCGACCACATCGATATGTCGTTCGCGGAATAGCCGACGACAGTCGGTTTGCCGGTGGTACCGGACGAAGCATGCACGCGCGCGAGTTTTTCCTGCGGCACAGCGAACATGCCGAACGGATAGTTGGCGCGCAGGTCGGCCTTGTTGGTGAATGGAAACTTGGCGAGATCGTCGAGCGTCTTGAGGCCGTCCGGATGAACGCCGGCAATATCGAAGGCTTTCCGGTAGTGGGGCACGTTGTCGTAGACGTGGCGCAGCGTCCATTTGAGACGCCCGAGCTGCAACCCTGCGATCTCATCACGTAATGCGATTTCGATCGGGTCCAACTCTTCGCGGCGCGGCGTCAGGTCCAGCATTGCATACTCGCCCCTCAGACCAGCGTGCCGTCTATTGTGCGCGAGTGTCCGCGGAATTCGGCGATCACATCGCTGTCAGCGTTTGTCACCGTGATATCGTAGATGCCACTGCGACCACTCCGCGAACGTTCGACGGCCTTTGCAATCAAGCGATCACCGAGCTTGGCTGATTTGACGAATGTCACTGAGCAATGCTGGGCGACGGTGCGCTGATTATGGCTGTTGCACGCAAATGCGAATGCACTGTCGGCCAAAGTGAAGATGAACCCGCCGTGGCACATTCCATGACCGTTCACCATGCTGTCTAAAATCATCATCGTGATTTCTGAGCGGCCTGGCGAGACGTCGATCAGTTTCATGCCGAGCGATTGCGACGCCTTGTCGGTGGCCCACATCGCTGTGGCACAGCGCTTCGCGAGCATCGTTGCTTCGGCGGTCATCGCTCAAGCTTTCCGGCCGGTGAACTTCGGTTCGCGCTTATCGAAGAATGCTCGCACGCCTTCGGCATAGTCCGGGGTCCGTCCAGCTTCTCGTTGCAGATCGCGTTCAAGATCCAATTGGCCATCGAACGAATTGGTGGCGCTCGCATGAAAGGCACGTTTCATCAGCGCGAAACCGTGCGTCGGTTGTGTCGCCAAATGTCTCGCCATCCGCAGTGCTTCCTCCATCAACCTTTCGTCGTCGATGACTTTCCAGATCAGACCCCAGCTTTCACCATCGCTTGCAGATAATGTGCCGCCGAGCATCGCCAAGCCTTTGGCTCGCGCCTCGCCGACCAAGCGCGGAAGGTGATAGGTTCCACCCGCATCCGGAACGAGGCCGAGGCGACAGAATGGCTGTATGAAACGCGCCGACCGGGCCGCGAGCACGATATCGCACGCCAACGCCACACTGGCGCCGGCCCCGGCCGCTACTCCGTTCACAGCACAAACAACTGGCTTTTCAAGATCGCGAATTTCGCGCACCAACGGGTTCCAAAATTCCTCGATGGTCGCGCCCAGGTCGGGCGGCGCACTGCCCTGTGTCTGCACGCGATCGGATAAGTCCTGACCCGCGCAGAAACCTTTGCCAACTCCGGTCAATAATACCGCGCGTATTTCGTCGGCCCGTGCGTCTGCCAGTGCAATGCGAAGCTCTTTGTGCATCACCTCGTTGAACGAGTTGAGCTTCTCTGGCCGGTTGAGGGTAATTGTGCGCACACCGTCCGCATCGTCTACCAGGATCGTTGCTGCCGACATGAATTCCTCCTGATAAAAGCGATAGTTGGCGCTAAAGTTTTACGTTGACCGGCTGGTCGGTCAATATACATTCGTATGCAAACGGCGCCACAAAACGTAAAACGCGCGACGATCACTCAATGGGAGCGAGTTGCAATGACTTTCATGCGGGCCTTCACGGCGAGCGCGCTCGCGCTACTGCTTGTTTCGGGTGCGACGAGCGCAGCTGTTGCGCAAGACAAAATCAAAATCGGTGCCGTCCTCGCGGTGACCGGACCGGCATCGTTCCTTGGTGACCCGGAAGCCAAGACATTAAAAATGCTTGCCGATGACATCAATAAGAAAGGCGGTGTGCTCGGCAAGCAAATCGAGATCGTGATTTACGACTCCGGCGGGGATGCGGCGAAGGCCAAGCAGTTCGCAACCCGTCTCGTCGAAGATGACAAGGTGATTGCGCAGGTCGGCGGATCGACTACCGGCGATACGATGGCCATGATTCCGGTGTTTGAGGACGCAAAACTTCCCTTCATTTCCCTGGGAGGCGCCGTTGCCGTCATCGAGCCTATAAAAAAATTCGTCTTCAAAACCCCACACACCGACAAGATGGCGTGCGAAAAAATCTTTGAGGATATGAAGAAGCGAGGCCTGACGAAAATCGGCATGATCTCTGGCCAGGATGCGTTCGGCAAATCGATGCGGGACGAATGCAAGAAGGTGATCGGCACGTATGGCATCGAGGTGCTGGCGGATGAAACGTACGGCCCCCGCGACACCGACATGACACCTCAACTGACCAACGTCAAAGCAAAGGTGGGCATCCAGGCCGTGCTCAACGCGGGCTTCGGCCAAGGCCCGTCGATCGTCACGCGCAATTACAAGCAACTCGGGTTCACGGTGCCCTTGTACCAAAGCCACGGCGTTGCCTCGAAGGGCTATGTTGACGCTGCGGGCGACGCGGCCGATGGAGTAAGATTGCC
Organism: Hyphomicrobiaceae bacterium; assembly: GCA_031365375.1. Taxonomy (GTDB): domain Bacteria; phylum Pseudomonadota; class Alphaproteobacteria; order Rhizobiales; family Hyphomicrobiaceae; genus JAKFWF01. Next base: position 4,485 of record JANLXZ010000382.1, read on the forward strand.
TGCCGCCGCTTTGCTCATTGCCGAAAAGCTTCCCGACAGCGACCCGCAAAAGGCCGTCGTGGTTGGCTACACCAAGGCCTTCACCGAATATGCGAAGCAGCCTGTCTCGACCTTTGGAGGCCATGCGTATGATGGGCTTAACCTCCTCGTCGAAGCCATCAAGCGTGCGGGTTCCACCGACGGCACAAAAGTGCGCGACGAGATCGAGAAGACAAAGGGCTTTATCGGTACCGGCGGCGTCGTCAACATGTCACCGACCGATCATATGGGGCTCGATCTGTCGGCCTTTCGCATGCTCGAAATCAAGAAGGGCGACTGGGTCGCGCTGCAGTAACGCCCTTCGGGACGCGAGGCTGATCCGATGCCTGAGCTGATGCAATTCATGTTCTCAGGTTTGACGGTCGGTGCGGTATACGCGCTCGTCGCGCTCGGGTTCACCATCATTTACAACGCATCGGACGTCGTGAATTTCGCCCAAGGTGAGTTCGTGATGCTCGGTGGCATGGTAACATTTTTTGCAACTGCCGCAGGTGTGCCTTTGCCGATTGCGGCAGTATTGGCTATCGCCTCTGCTGTGGCCGTTGGGCTCGTTTTGTATAAGCTCGCGATCGAGCCGGCCCGGGGAGCCTCTGTCGTAACTCTCATCATCATCACGATCGGCGCTTCCATTTTTATACGTGGGGTCGCCCAAATCGTGTTCGACAAACAATTTCACCGCATTCCCGCATTCTCAGGTGATGCGCCATTCAAGATTCTGGGCGCGACCCTGCTGCCGCAAAGTCTTTGGGTGCTGGCCGGAACAGCGATCACGGTCGCGGCGCTATGGCTGTTTCTGCAGCGAACCATATTCGGCAAAGCCATCGTTGCGACGTCGGCCAATCGCTTGGCGGCTCAGCTTGTCGGTGTCGATACCAACAGCGTAGTGGCGGTTTCTTTTGCGCTGTCGGGGGCGATCGGTGCGTTGGCTGGAATTTTGATCACTCCCATCACGTTGACCAGCTACGATGTCGGCACACTGCTGGCTCTTAAAGGATTTGCAGCGGCGATGCTTGGCGGCATGGGTAATCCGGTCGGTGCGGTGGTTGGTGGACTGTTGCTTGGAATGGCCGAGCAGTTGAGCGCCGGTCTGATCAGTTCCAAATACAAGGACGCCGTCGCGTTCATCATGATCCTGCTGATACTCTTCGTGTTGCCGAATGGCTTGTTCGGCCGCGCGCGCGTCGAGAGGGTATAGAATGCCCGCGAGCCGGTCGCTCGGACTGCTTGTCCTCACCGCGTTGATCGGGGTTGCACCGGTACTTTTCCCCTCGGTCTTCTATTATGAAATCGGCACCGGCATATTCATCGCCAGCCTCGTCGTGGTCGGCCTCAACATTTTGATGGGCTATGCCGGTCAGGTGAGCCTCGGCCATGCTGGCTTCTTCGGCATTGGGGCCTACGCAATGGCGATCGGACCTGCGCGCTTCGGTTTGCCGTCGATGCTAAGTATTCTGGCCGGACTCGCGGTCACGATCCTGACCGCCTGGGTGGTCGGCCGCCCCATCCTGAAGCTCAAAGGTCACTATCTGGCGGTTGCGACGCTGGGGCTCGGCATACTGATCTCCATGGTATTGAGCAACGAAGCGCAGTGGACCGGTGGTCCCGATGGCATGAGCGTGCCTAAGTTTGAGCTGCTTGGTTTCACCATTCGTGGCTCACGTATGTGGTATTGGACCAGCGCTGCCGTGCTGTTGATCGGCATCTGGCTCGCCCTCAATCTCGTCGATAGCCCGACCGGGCGAGCCCTGAGGGGGCTGCATGATTCCGAAGTCGCTGCCGCCAGCAATGGCATCGATGTGGCACGATACAAGCTTGTGGCGTTCACCATCTCGGCTGGTTACGCGAGCTTGGCGGGATCGATGGCTGCGTTGTCCGACGGGCACATCACACCCACCGCTGCTGGATTTTTGCACTCGGTCGAATTGGTCACCATGAGCGTACTAGGCGGAATGGGTTCAATTTTCGGTGCAGTCATCGGCGCGGGCTTGCTTAAGGCATTGCCGCAAGTTCTGACGTTTCTCCACGATTACGAGCAGGTCGTGATTGGCGCGATCATGATGGGCATTATGATTTTCCTGCGCGAGGGTATTTTGCCGGCGGTCACCAGCCGCCTTCGATCGAGGGCCCCATGACTTTGCTGGCGGTCAAGGGATTGAGTATCAGTTTTGGTGGTGTTCAAGCAGTCGATGACCTTTCGTTCGAAATTTCGCGGGGGCGCATTTTCTCGATCATCGGTCCCAATGGAGCGGGCAAGACGACACTCTTCAATATGATCTCCGGCATCTACCACCCCCTCCATGGGCACGTTCTGTTCGACGGCCAGAATATTACGCAAATGGAGCCACATCTGCGCGCGCGCGCGGGCATGTCGCGTACGTTTCAGAATCTGCAGATATTCAACCGGCTAACAGTCGTAGAAAATGTAATGGTCGGTCGTCATCTGCATGAATCCAAAGCAATTCTCCCACATTTTCTGCACCTACCCGCGGTGCAACGTGCGAACAAGGCTTGTGCCGACAAGGCGCACGAGCTGCTGCGTTTCGTCGGCCTCGACAACCAAGCCGGACATGTCGCGGGCGGCCTGTCGTATGGCGCTCTGAAACGGCTGGAAATTGCGCGAGCACTCGCGAGCGGGCCGAAACTTCTCTTGCTCGATGAGCCGGCGGCCGGATGCAACGCCATCGAGACCGATGAGATCGATCGGCTGATCCGGGTGATTGCCCTTCAGGGCGTGACCGTCGTCCTGGTCGAGCACGACATGAAGCTCGTTATGAAGATCTCAGATCACATCCTGGTGCTGGATCATGGCCGCAAGCTGGCGGAAGGCAACCCAGCCGAAGTGCGCCGCAACCCCGATGTCATTCGCGCCTATCTGGGCATTGGCGCCGAGGCGGAAACGGAGGCACGACATGCTCCGGGTTGAGCAGCTGTCGAGCCACTACGGGCGCATCCAGGCATTGCGCGAGGTATCGCTCGAAGTGCGCAAGGGTGAAATTGTGGCGTTGGTCGGTGCAAACGGTGCCGGAAAGACCACGCTGATGAAGGCCATCTCGGGGGTCCAGCCCGTCAGCGGCGGCACTATTCAATTCAACGGCGTTGATATTACGCAGGCGACGCCTCATGCCCGCGTTGCTAACGGAATTTCGCAATCGCCCGAAGGACGTCAGATCTTCGGTATCCTATCGGTCGAGGATAACTTGCGGCTTGGAGCGTATCTGCGCCGTGACCATGAAATCGTAAAAGACATGGACCACGTGTTCGAATTATTCCCCATCCTGAAGGATTTCCGGGCGCGCGCTGGGGGCGAACTGTCAGGCGGTCAGCAACAGATGCTGGCGATCGGCCGTGCTTTGATGTCTCGACCTAAACTATTGCTGCTCGACGAACCGAGTATGGGCTTGGCGCCTCTCCTCGTCGAACAGATCATGCGCGCAATCAGCGGGCTGAAGAGAGACGGTATCACCATCTTTCTCGTCGAGCAGAACGCATTCTCCGCACTGACAATCGCGGACCGGGGCTATGTTCTGGAAAACGGCAGTATCGTCATCGAAGGCAGCGGCCGCGATCTACTGGCCGATACGAAAGTCAAGGCGGCATACTTGGGGATCTAGACGCCTCCCCCAAGCTTGCCGCCATCCTCCGGCTTATCTGCAGGCGCGTTGTTGCGCGAGGCAATAAGTCAACGGCGAGGGATCCTTGCACGTTACTTTCGGCGAACCGACCGGCGTCAACCCCTTGTCTTTCATCGAGTTCTTCAACGCGGCGCCTGCCATGAACCGCGCGAGATCGCCCGTGACCATCGTAGCTTCACCTCCTGCGAGGACACAACTTTTTGCAGACGCGGTTGATGGCATTGCGATCACTCCGCCGCCTAAACCAATCATCAACGTTGCCACTGCCAAATGTTTCAATGTCATGTCGCTCTCCCAAAGAATAATGAAGCTTCTATCTACCATGATTCTGCGCCAGCCAGCGCCGCTGTTAATTACTAGCAGCGAGACCATCGAAAAGCTGTCGTGGCGATCACGATCGGCTATGAATCTTGACCCACTGTGCTTTGCGAAGCTCGCACGCGCTCCCGGTGCCACACGTAAATGCCGGATGCGATGATGATGGCGGCACCGGTCAGCGTCCATCGATCAGGGATGTCTCCAAAGAACAAATATCCGACCACGACGGCCCACACGAAAAGTGTGTAGTTGTACGGCTGCAAAAGCGACGGCTGGGTCATGCCGAGTGCTCGGATGAAGGTCGTGTGCGCAACGCTGCCGAGAATGGCGATGGCGCCTAGCATCAGCCAGCCTGAGAGATCGGGCCAGACCCAGACGAATGGGCCGATGCAGGTTGTTGCGGCGAGACCCACGAGTGCCGTCCAAAGGGTGGTGGTCTCGCTGCGATCGACGCGGGAGCACATGCGCACCATCACTTGATATATTCCCCACATCGATGCGCCGAGCAACGCAATCAAAACAGGCGGCTCGATCGTGGCGAAGCCCGGCCGGATGATCAGCAGCACCCCGGCGAAACCGACGAGGACAGCCAGCCAGCGGCGAGGTCCCACGCGTTCGCCAAGCAACGGGACTGACAGCGCTACAACCAGCAGCGGTGCAACTGCTGCCACTGCGTGAACGTCGCCGATCGGCATCAATTTGAACGCCAACATGAAGATCGCGCTCTCGACGATCAACAGTAGGGCGCGAGCGAATTGCAGGGCGGGACGCTGGCTGTATGCCAGGCTGAGCAGGCTCCGGTTCTGAGCCCTGCATTCGGCATGCAGCATCGTGATCGATAGGCCGGCAAACACGATATTCCGGACCCACATGATCTGCCCGATCGGTAGGGTCTGCGAAAGGATTTTCGTCAGGCCATCCATCACCGCGAAAGCAAACATGATGGCCAGCACCATCGTGATCGCC
>JANLXZ010000301.1:0-18741 GCA_031365375.1 Hyphomicrobiaceae bacterium
CCACATGCGATTGCGGATGCAGTGGTACCACCGGTAAGTATCGACCGGATAACGGGTGCCAATTAGCACCGCATAGGCGTCGAGCGCCTTCTGGCGATCGTCGATTTGCAGCGACCTCTCGAGGATGGATTGGTCATCGAGCTGCAAATGCCGGCACAGTGCAGACATGTCAGCCATCATGTGGCTGATGAGTTGTTCGACGCGCTTCTGTCGCGTGACGCTGCCCGCATGAATGCGGTACCGCAGCAGTAGCTCAGGCAACTGATGGATGCGGCCAATTTGCCAGAGCCGCGCCCATAGATCGCGGTCCTCGGTATTGTAAAAGTACGGGCGATATCCTCCCACTTTGCGTAACGCGTCGGCACGTATCATCGCCGTGGGGTGAGCGACGCCAGGGATCGTGGGTGGGAAAGCTGCCGGTTCGAACGCCTGGACGCGCGCTTTGCTTTGGGTCTTTTCGCGCCCTTCTTCATAGAACTTGATGATCGACGTGCCGACGGCCACGCAATCGGAATGGTTGTCGAGATAGTTAACCTGCGCAGCAAATCGCGCAGGCAGAGAAATATCGTCCGCATCCATTCGAGCGATGTAGCGGCCTTTGCTTCGCGCTATGCCGAAGTTCAGCGCACCGACGATCCCTTGTCGCTCTTCTCTATGAACGATAAGGCGGGCGTCGTCGCGGGCTAGAGCTTGCAATAGTTCGCGCGTCTTGTCGGTGCTGCCATCGTCAATGACCAGGAGTTCAAAATCGCGGTACGTTTGCGCCAGAATCGACGACACCGCCTCGACGACAAACTGCTCGCCGTTGTATACCGGCAGTACGACTGAAACGGTAGGGACGGCGGACATCATTGCTTTGACTGGTCGAAGCTTGCCAATCTGATTTCGTCCTTCAGCGCCACTTAGCCACCAGCCAAATCACGCACCTGAGCGGCAGCTACTGTCAATCTTGACACGCTAATCTCGCCGGAACCTGCTAATTCGTCGAGGCTTGTTTTTGATTGAGCGAGGCGCTGCCCATTTTCTTGCGCCCATGTAGCGAAATCGCCGACAGCGCTTGGGTGAGACTTCAGAACATCCCGCGTAATGCCGCGCGCCGCACCATCGAGCGTGTTGAGTGCGCTGTTGACAGCTAGCCGATCGTAATAATCGCCGAGCTTCAGTGTGTTGGCGCGGAGTTTCAGCTCACCGATGCGTAGGTGTTCGGCGGCGATATTTCCGATCCGTGCGACTTCGACGACAGGCCTGCCTGAATCCATCGCGAGCTTAGTCAGCGCCGGCACGGAGCCGACCATCTCGAGTAAAGACAGCTGCCTTGCAAGGTCGCTTCCAACGCCGCTCTTAACAAGTTCGACGATCATCTCGTCGTGGTGTGCTCGTTGTCGAGGCGTGAACACCTCATCGCGACTGTCGGCGAGCGCTGCGACCGTCGCTCTGTTGCGCGTTGTCACCCCATCGATATCGCCTACTGCGCCAGATCGCATCACTTCGGCCGTCTGCTCGAGAAGTATCTCCTGCGTTCGGGCATAGAGATCGATTTGAAGGCGTCCGCCGATCTTACCTCCAAGCGCGTGCAGCTCAGTCCAGATCGAAGACAAGTCTAGAAACGAACGCGCGGCCATGAAAGCACATGCAATGTCACCCGGCGTTCGCCCGGTCTCATCAGCGAGCCGGATCGCCATCGCTGGGCCGCCACGATTGATCATGGCGTTGACGATGAACGTCGTGACGATCTCACGCCGCAATTGGTGCGCCTTGATGTCGTCGGGAAAACGCTCGCGCAGCGATTTCGGAAAGTATCCTATAAGATACGGCTGGAAGGCTGCGTAATCCGGCACAGTGCTCGCGAGGATATCGTGATCGAGCGCGATCTTGGCGAAACTTAGCAACACCGCGAGCTCAGGTCGCGTGAGCCCCTGACCCGCAGTTTCGCGCGCTCGCAGTTCCGCGTTGCTCGGCAATGCCTCAAGCTTGCGGTTGAGAACCCCACGGCCTTCCAAGGCTGTCATCAGCCGGACGTAATAGCCTGCATCGCGCACGGCTCGACGCTCGGCGACGCTGATCGCCAAGGATTGGTGGATGTTGTTGACGAGACAAGCATTGGCCACGTCTTCGGTCATCGAGGCGAGGAACGCCGCCCGCTCTGCTGCCGGCAACCGCCCTGAAGCCAGCGCCGGCGCGAGTGCGATCTTGATGTTTACCTCCTGGTCCGAGGAATTCACACCGGCGGAGTTGTCGATGAAGTCGGTGTTGATACGCCCTCCTCGCGCCGCAAACTCGATGCGGCCGCGTTGGGTCAAACCGAGGTTCGCTCCTTCACCGATCGCCTTGGCGCGCAGTTCGGTTGCCGCGACCCGGATGGGGTCGTTTGCGCGATCACCGACTTGCTCGTCTGTCTCGGTCGACGCGCGCACATACGTGCCGATGCCGCCGAACCAGAGCAAATCCGTTTCGCACTTGAGGATCACGTTCATCAGCTCGGATGGCGTCAGCGACGTTTGCTCGACACCAAGCAACGCGCGGATCTCCGGTGACAATGGAATGGACTTTTGCGAGCGCGAAAAAACACCGCCGCCCTTCGAGATCTTCGCCTTGTCATAGTCCTGCCAGCTTGAGCGCGGCAAATCGAATAAGCGCTGACGTTCCGCAAAACTCAACGTCGTCTCGGGATCGGGGTCTATGAAGATGTCGCGATGATCGAAGGCCGCGACGAGCCTGATCACAGGCGACAAAAGCATTCCGTTACCAAATACGTCGCCGGACATATCGCCGACGCCCGTCACACGAAATGGAGCCGTCTGGATGTCGATGTCCATTTCACGGAAATGCCGCTTCACGCTCTCCCACGCGCCGCGCGCCGTGATCGCCATCTTCTTATGATCGTAACCGACTGACCCGCCCGAAGCGAAGGCATCGCCGAGCCAATAATCGTGCTCGATGGATAACCCGTTTGCTATATCGGAAAATGTTGCCGTCCCCTTGTCCGCCGCGACGACGAGATACGGATCATCACGCTCGTAGCGCACAACTTTTGAAGGCGGCACGACGATGCCGCCTTTGATATTGTCGGTGATGTCGAGCAGCGCCGAGATGAAAATCTTGTAAGCAGCAATTCCTTCTTTCATCACATCATCGCGCGAGCCGGATCGCGGCATCTGTTTGGGCAGAAAACCGCCTTTCGCTCCGGCCGGAACAATAACCGTATTCTTGACCTGCTGTGCTTTGCAAAGACCCAAAACTTCGGTTCGAAAATCCTGCGCGCGATCCGACCACCTGATGCCGCCGCGCGCGATCGGAGCAAAGCGCATATGTACCCCCTCCACGCGCGGGCTGTAGACCCAGATCTCGCGGAAGGGGCGCGGTTCGGGCGAGCCTTCGACCAATTTGGAGTCGAACTTGAAAGCAATCGTGGGCGGCGGCTCGCCGTGTTGTCCCGATTGATAAAAATTCGTTCGCAGGGTCACACATATCAAATTCAGGTAGGAACGCAGAATACGGTCCTCATCTAGACTTTGTACCTGCGCGAGGGCGCCCTCGATCCGCAGCTTGATGGCGGCCTCGCCTTGTGTCCTTTGCTCAACTCCCGTCCCGCGATCGGGGTCAAACCGCAAGTGGAATAACTCGATCAAGTCGCGCGCCATGCCAGCGTGGCGATTCAAGGTCTCGGCGATGTAGCGCAACCCGAATGGCGAGCGGATTTGGCGCATATAAGCGGCGTACGCTCGGATCATCGCAACGTCCCGCCAATTGGCGCCTGCGACGACAATCAATCGATTGAATGCATCGTTATCGGCTTCACCCCGGAAAACGGCGAGATAGCAATCCTCGACGCGCAGATCGACTTGGCCAAGATCGATTGGACCGCCATCCGCCGTTTCTAACATCATGTCGTGCAATGCAACTTCGCGCGGCCCGTCTGCAAAACGCGGGTGCACGCGATAGCTTCTTTCGTCGATAACCGAAAAGCCCAAGTTTTCTAATACAGGTACGCGGTCGGATAAGGGAATGGGTTGGTCGAAACGATAAATGGCAACTCGCACCCGCGGGGCCGGATCGCCAACTTCGCGATAGAAATCAATTGCCACCGGCGTTTCAGGAGAGAGCCGCTCGATGCGTGCGATATCTTCCACGGCGCGTGTTGCCGAAAACGTCTCCGCATAACCAGCGGAAAAGGCGCGGCTGTACTTCGGTGCAATCTGCGCCATAGACTGCCCGGCCCGACCGATTGCCGCTGACAAGCGGTCATCCCACGTGCGGGTGACATCGGTTATGCGGGCCTCGAGCGCTGCCACATCGACGACCGGGGCTGGACCTTCATTACGCCCGATGATGAAGTGCACGCGCACCAGCGGGCCCTCGGGAAAAAAGGGAGTAAAGGCGGAAAGCCGTCCCTGGTATGCCTCGCTCAATAGCTGCGCGATCTTTTCGCGAACGGCCGTCGAAAAACGATCTCGCTGAATGTAAACGAGGACCGAAACGAACCGATCGAACCGGTCGCGCCGGGCGAACACTCGAACTCGCGGCCGCAATTCCAGATTGACGATACCGCGTGTCCACTCCAGGAGTTGGCCTTCGCCGATCTGGAACAATTCGTCGCGCGGGAATGTCTCCAGCACGTTCGCCAGAGCTTTCCCGGCATGACTGCCGGCAGCGAACCCCGACTGAGAAATCACGTGCTCGACCTTGTGTCGCAGGAAAGGGATCTGCCGCGCCGACTGCGTGTAGGCTTGGCTCGTAAACAAGCCAACAATTCTCAGCTCGCCATTGATCGCGCCGTTTTTCGTATAAGTCTTCAACCCTATGCAGTCCATGTAAACCCGGCGATGCACGCGGGACATGACATTTGACTTGGTGATGATCAGAGGTTGTGAGGAACTCAAAAATTTGGCGATCTCAGGCGTCATGGCAATCGCGTCGCCATCACGGCTGAGAACGTGAATGCTCGGGTCTCGAAGCACCCCAAGGCCTGTGCCTTCGATGACCACCGGCCCGCTCTCGCGGCCATCACCGGTCAGACGATATTCGCGACAGCCGAGAAAAGTGAATTGGCCGTCACGCAACCAGCGGCAGAAAGCCAGGGTTTCAGCAAGTAGACCCGGCGCGACCGGCGGAGGAGTGCTTTCGATCGCCTGAATGGTCCGATCAAAACGAGAGAGCATGGATTGCCAATCGGCGACCGCGAGGCGAACATCGGCGAGTGTAACGGCGAGCGCCGATGATAATTCCGCCGCGTTACCCGGCGGGATATCGTCGAGCAGAATGACGATCAAACTTTCCTGATGTCCATCGCCCCAGTTGCTGTTGCCAGGACCGGCAATTGCTTCGAGCACGCCATCGTGCCCCCGCTGAACCTTCAGAATCGGATGCAAGACTAGGCGAACGGCCAAGCCATGTGCCTGCAGCTCGCCGATGACGCTATCGACCAAAAATGGCATGTCGTCATTCAAGACCTCGAGGACGGCGAACGCCGTGCCACCATCACTGGCCGAGCGAATTCGGATTTTTGGCTGACCGGGTGGTCTCGTCTCCATCCAGTTGAGCGCGGCCGTCGCAAGCTCAGCTCGTAACGCTGGGCTCAGCGGCTCCGCGGCATCCGGTGTCAAACCTGGAAAAAGCAATTCAGTCAGAGATTTGATCGACGTACTCATGGCGGCAGTATCTTGGGCCATGGAAGCGCGCTCCAAAGTTTGCTTGCGAAAGTGCCGTCAATCCTCGCACGGTACGGCGGTGGATCGCAGTTGACTACCCCTGCCGCGGCTCACGCGAGTGACGGAAGCCGGCAGACGCCATTTTTCGAACATCGGCATCGGGCTAGGACGTTGTTTTATCTTGCTTCTTATCAGGAATTTACTCCAAACATCCTCGCCAGTACTTCAGGAGATCGACAGATGAGCAAAGATACGAAGGATATGGTTATCGCCCTCGATCTCGGGGGCCAGGCGAAGCTCACACCACAGCTGCAAGCTTACTTCGACAAATGTCAGGAAAAGCTCGGCTTCGTACCTAACGTGCTGCGGGCCTATGCATTTGATAATGCCAAACTGCAGGCATTCATCGACATGGTCGACGACCTCATGTTGGCCGACAGCGGAATTTCCAAAGTCGAGCGCGAAATGATCGCGGTTGCAGTCAGTGCAATCAACCACTGCCACTATTGTTTGACCGCCCATGGCGCAGCGGTTCGCCAGCGCGCGAAGGATCCGATTATGGGCGAATTGATCGCGCAAAATTGGCGTGCAGCCAACTTGTCAGCGAAACAGCAAGCAATGCTGGGGTTTGTAGAGAAGCTGACGCAACGCCCTGCCGAGATCGATGATGCGGATAGGACGGCGCTTCGGACTGCCGGCTTCAGTGATCGGGATATCTGGGACCTTGCCGCAACCGCCGCTTTCTACAACATGTCCAATCGTCTGGCCGCCGCCACCGACATGAAACCAAATACCGAATATCATTTCATGGCGCGTGAGCCGGCCAAGCCTCGGGTCAAAGCTTGATCAGCACCCTGTAAGATTATTGCATGGAACGTGAGCTCGTCGGTCTGTTGGGAGCCGGTCTGACGTCTGCAGCAAGCGGATTCGGCATGACCGTGCCCGTGGGCGCGATCGATGCCGGCTATACGTTGATCGACGTACTTTCACGCGAGAGCGGACCGCAAGTAAGCGCCACCTTGAACACGATGGTGCAGAATTACTGGTTGGCTTGGCAGCAAACGGGCCTTAGCCGAGAAGCGACGCAGCAGCACGCGGGTGCACTTCCGGCAATCGTCGAGCTAAACCGTCCGGCACCCGAAGCGTTCGCGTTTGCAATGCAAACCGCTGGCGGGGCGCTGACACTAGCGGACGAAATTTTGGAGCGAGCACGCGCGTCAGGCGACATTGCTCGCGCCGGTCTGGACGAGCGCACGGCATTTATCCTGCTCGAAAGGCTTTTCACCGTGATCGCGGCCGAGCCATCTGTGCTGCCGCAGGTGATGGCAGCCATCGATCTGTATTTGAGGACAGATCTTTGGCAATCCACACCAGGCGGCGCTCCCTCGGTTCCGAGCGAACCGGCGCTACCGCCGCAACGACTGGACTTCGAACCGGTACCACCACACGCCGAAGGTTCCCCGAACGGTATGTTTTCGCGATTATCTCCGAGCGCGATCACAGCCGTCAAAGCTGGCATCGATGCGCGCCGTCCTCGGGTGGCCGATGCTGCCGCCCTCGAAGCCGAGCTTCTCCAATTGTTGGCGCAGCTCATCGAACGGTTGGTGACGCTCGCGCAACGCACGCCTGAAATTACGACACCGGCACTGGACGCGGCGCATCATCTCGCCGGCGGAGCTTTCGTTGCAGCCGACGTTACATTAACCGCCGCTCAAGAGATCCTGATCCACCTTGCGCATACCGATCTCGGCATCGCACGCAAGCGCATGCAGCTCGCCGCGCAGGTTTTGATGGCACGCGCCACCGTCGAGGAAATCAGGCTCGATTATCGCAAGGCGGCGCGCCATTACGCGTCGGCAGTGCGTGGTTTCACCAAGGCCGACACGGCACTGCAATGGCATTTCCTGATGCAGCAAGCGAACGCCTTGTTTAAGCAAAATCAACTGTTTGCTGACGAATTGGCGCTCGCAGAGGCGATCGGCATTTACGACCAGGCGGGCCAACTCGACACTAGCCTTGTCGGTGCCGTGCAATGGGCGCAAGGCCAACAACGCCTTGCCGAAATTCTGATGATGCAGGCCCACAGCGAGCGCATAGTTGAGAACTTTGCCAAGGCTGCATATCACGCGGGAGTCGCCTCGAACGCTTATGCGGCGGACAACCAGGAGGCGGATGCAATCGAGATGCGATTGCTCCAGGCGGAGGCACTTTGGCGGGGCGGGGACCCGACCGGCGATTTGGCCATGCTCGACGCCTCCGCTCACGCCTATCGAACCGCCCTTGCCGCGTTGCCCAGGGAAAAATTGCCCGAGCAATGGGCAAACGCCACCGCAACGTTCGGCCAGATTTTGCTGCGTGCTGCGACGTTGCGTGGCGACTCGAGGTTACTGGTAGAAGCGATCGAACGGTTGCGCGCTGCCATCCAGTTCGCCGATCTATCGAATGTACAGATCGATCGCACCGTCACGGAAACGACGTTGGGACGCGCATTGCTGGCGGAATATGCGAGTGGTGGTCAAGCACTGCTGCTCGACTTGTCAGCAACCGCATTCCGACGCGCGATCAAGAATGCTACGGCTGAAAAAAATATGATCACCAAGGCCGAGCTCCAGCACGAACTGGGCATGACGCTTTGGGCGATGGCCGAACGCGCAGGTGACGAGCAGAGCATGGAACATGCAGCCGAGATGCTCGAATTCAGCATCAAGTCGTTTGCCGATCAGCATGAAAACCAGCGCGCCGAATTGGTTCGCGCCGATTTAGCGCGGCTACTTGAGGGATCCAATGCCAGCAAACAGGCAGGTGTGCGTAGCGTATCCGCTTAATCATAGTAAACAAACTCGTAATGTGAATTCGGTCCGTTCACCAATTAACTCCATCGGTCATTCTCCGAACGCTGAAAATCCTGTATGATCAAATATGTAGGAGTGATCGTTCACTTCGTGAATCTTGATCGTCGCGGCGAAAAGGCGGGTTGCGGAACATGCGGGTATCGGTAGTGCGTTCAATAGGCTGGGCCGGGCTGACAACAGCTGGCGCATTCTTGCTCGTTGCCACAAGCGCCTCGGCGGGCGGCTGCCTGCATGGCAGTGAATGTTACACGAAAATTCGCCAGCCCGATGTCTACGCGACCGTCGCCCACCCGGTGGTGGTGCAGCCCGCATCGAGACATGTGGTCCATGAACCAGCCGTAGTTGGCCTGCGTGATGCGCGCGTCGAGGTTCAGCCCGGGCGTTGGCACGTCAAGCATTCGCATGCCCTGTACACCACGGTCGCGAAACCAGTGATGATCGCACCCGCCCAGGTGAGCTATTCGCACGTCCCGGCGCAATATCGCCGAGTGCAGGAAACGGTAGTCGCACAACCGGCGAGCTTTGCTTGGCAGCGCAGTCGCGATTGGCATGGCCGCGAGACACTGTGCAAAGTTTACACGCCGGCGGTCACGCGCACCGTCGAACGAGCGGTCATGATTAGGCCGCCTGGCAAGATCACACACCACGTGCCGGCCGTTTATCGGGCAGAATCGCGCCAGGTGTTGGTGCGCCCCGCTTCGACCCATCATGTCTACCAGCCCCCGGTTCATCAGTGGGTCACCAAACCGTACCTGGCGCGGCCGGCCACATCGTATGTCGTGCAGCGCCCTGCTGTCGTCGCCTTGGAACAGCGGCGCGTTCTTGCTCGCCAAGGTGGCTATGTTTGGCAACGATCGGGCCACGACTGGTAGACAGCCCTACCGACCGATCGTCACTGCGCGCAACGCGTTGGAAGTGGGGCGCGGCCCGTAAGCCCCCTTTTCTTTTCACGGTTCGTCGTGCAAGACCTGCCCAATGACGACGAGCAGCGCCGGGGGTCGAATTGGATGTGCACACTACCGTGCCATAATCCCGCGCGACATATGCTCGACCGAAGTTATGGGTTGGGGCCGTAGTGCCGGGGCTTTGTAGATAAAATGCGCAATACGATCGCCATCATGAATACGAAGGGCGGTGTCGGCAAATCCACGGTCGTGCTCGCGATCGCCGAGACGATGGCAACGTTCCATGGCAAAAATGTTCTGGTGATCGATTCGGATTCCCAGGCAAGCGTCAGCTCGATGCTGATGACGCCCGGCAATCTCCATAAGCTGCAGTCCGAAGGCCTGACGCTGGTCGATTTTCTGATCTCTTCGGTGCTCAACAACACACCCGCCGATTGGCCGCGATTCGTAGTCCGGGGCGTCTCCGACATCGACGACGCACGCTCGGTGTTCCTGATCCCGAGCGACATGCAGCTAACGCTATTCGAGCGCGAAGTGTCGAAGGAGAGCTTGCATGGGCGGCTGCGCGCTTCGATTTCCGGGCTTCTCGGTAGCGTGCGTTCCGTGTTCGATGTCGTGCTACTCGATTGCCCACCGGGTTTGTCGGTATTGACCGAGAGCTGGTTGCGCGAAGCCGATTTTCACATCTCACCGACCAAGGCCGACTATGTTTCGACTTGCGGCTTGGAAGTGTTTCGGCGCTTCAAGGCGCTCAACCCTGAAATGGGGTTTGCACAAAGCCTCGGTGTGCTGGTCAACATGAAGGATGCTCACTCGTCCACCGACGAAGAATATCATCGATGGCTGGCGGCCAATCCCGATAACTTGTGTTTCGAGCAGACGATACCGCGGATGGCAGCGCTGCAGGATGCCGCCAGGTTCCAGGTTCAGGATCGGTCGTATCAGGCAAAATATCCGGGCGATTCCGGTAAAGCTTTGAAGGCCGTGACGATCGAAATTCTCGGCCGAATGGCGTCAGCCAACCTCGAAGCAACGGCGCGGCGCGCGTAAGTCGCAGGGCATGCCAAGTAACGCCGTCAAATTGACGGCGCGACACAGCGAACGAAGATTTTTTTGAGAATTGGAGCGGGCGAACGGATTTGAACCGTCGACCCTCACGTTGGCAACGTGATGCTCTACCCCTGAGCTACGCCCGCATCCAGGTCTTGGGGTACATCGCGGCAGTCGATAGGACTGCTACGGCACGGTGTATGGCCGAAAGCCGCGACCAATGCAAGAGCTGCGCACGATAGAAGTGATTTTGCTCTGTTCGGGCGAGCTTGCGCACGCATCGGTAATAGGCTTTTTGATCGCAAGAAACTCGAACCAGTCTTTAAACACGACAGTGATCAGAGATGACAACACCAGCACACGGCGCCCGCGCGGATCTGTTCGAATTCCTGGATCGTCTCGGCATTGTCACCCGAACAGTCGAACATGCGGCCGTGTTCACCGTCGAGCAAAGCGAAAAGCTTCATCGCGAACTACCGGGCGGGCACACCAAGAATTTGTTTCTCAAAGACGCCAAGAACCGGCTTTTTCTGGTTATCGCGGAAGCTCACGCTAGCATCGATATGAAGGTTCTTCACAAAACACTGGGCTGTGCGCGCCTGAGCTTCGGTAAGCCCGAACTGTTGTTGCAAGTTCTGGGCGTCTCGCCTGGGTCGGTTACGGCGCTGGCTGTGATCAACGACACGCAACAACGCATTTCGGTCGTGATCGACGCAGGATTGATGAATTTCGAAACGATCAATTCGCACCCGCTGACCAATACGGCGACCACCAACATCGGCCGTGATGACCTGATGACATTCATCCACGCGACAGGGCACACACCTCAGATCGTACAGCTCCCAGTCGCGACTTTGGACCAATGAGCGCAACCGCGCGATGAATGTCGCATCCCACCAGTTTCTCGGATAACCTGACGACCAACAAACTCGCCCCCGAGCTCGATATCGCCCGCACCCACAGGAGCATTATATGATCATTGGAAATCCAACTCCTGCGAACGCTGGTGCAACGATTACCGCGCCGGGCGATATAGTCCGCGATACGACAACAGCAACCTTCGTAAAGGATGTCATCGAGCCATCTAAGCAGGTCCCGGTCCTTGTCGATTTCTGGGCTGACTGGTGCGGACCCTGTAAGCAGCTGACACCGATCATCGAGAAGGTGGTCCGCAGTTATGCCGGCAAGGTCCGACTGGTGAAGATGAACATTGATCAGCACCCGACGATCCCGGGCCAGCTTGGCGTTCAAAAATTGCCAACGGTGATGGTATTCCGCGATGGCCGGCCAGTCGATGGGTTCATGGGCGTACAACCGGAAAGCGCCATCAAGACTCTGATCGATCGCATGCTGGGCGATGATGCAGCCGGCGATATCGCCGCAGCGATTGCTGCCGGCGACGAGGCCCTCGAAGCCGGTGATGCCCAAGACGCCGCTGAGATTTACGCCTCGATCCTCGAAGAAAATCGCGAGGAGCCCGGCGCACTTGCAGGGCTGGCGCGCTGCTACCTGAAAACCGGAGATTTGGCACGGGCTGAGCAGACGATCGGACTGGTGCCACCCGACAAGCGCAATACGCCACCGGTCACGGCCGTGCGGGCAGCGCTGGAGCTCGCGCGCAAAGCCGAAGGTGCCGGCGACACCGCCGAACTCGAGGCCAAAGTGCTGGCCAATCCAAGCGATCACCAGGCGCAGATCGACTTGGCGGCGGCGCTTGGTGCACGCGGCGACAAGGCTGCGGCCGTCGATCACTTGCTTGAGAGTTTCCGGTTGGATCGCAACTGGAACGACCAGGCCGCGCGCAAACAATTGATTCAATTTTTCGAAGCCTGGGGGCCGAAGGACGCAGCGACACTTGATGGCCGACGCAGGCTGTCATCTCTGCTATTTTCGTAAGACGTTTTGGACTCTAAAGGGAGGTTTCGTGGCACCGATTGATCGCTATCGACGACCTGCCGATTTGCCCCGACAAATCCCTGTATTCCCGTTGCGGGCAGTAATTTTGTTGCCACGTGCGACGCTGCCGCTCAATCTTTTTGAGCCGCGTTACCTGCAGATGATCGAGGATGTCGTAGCCGGCAACCGCCTCATCGGGATTGCGCAACCGGAGCGGGCCACGGGCGATGAAGAAAGTCCGTTGGGCAAGAAAGCTGCCCTGCGGCGCGTCGGCTGCGTTGGACGCGTCACGGCATTCCAAGAGCTTGATGATGGACGCGTCGTCATCACTTTGAGCGGCATTTGCCGCTTCGACATCGAAAACGAGATCGAGAACAAGAACCCCTATCGGACGTTTAGCGTCGATTTTCGCCGCTTCGCCGACGACTTCAATCGCGGATCGGGTGAAGACGAAGTTGACCGCCAACGCCTTCTCCACGTACTCAAGCGCTATTTGGAATCACACCATTTTAATGCCGACTGGAAAGCAATCGGCAACGCGCCGAGCGAGCATCTCGTCAACTCGTTATCAATTATCAGCCCTTATTCCGCTGAAGAGAAACAAGCACTTTTGGAGGCACCGGACTTGAAGGCTCGTGCCGAGGTGCTGGTGGCGCTTGCAGAGATGGAAATGGCCGGCGGTGATGGCGGCACCGGCACCACAATGCAATGATTCAAAAAGGCGTCGCGCTATGATCAACGAACCAAAGAGTGTCGACACCAAGCCGGATGCGACCTCCGAAAGCGAAGCACGTTGCGATCGTCGCTTGCTTGAGTTTCTCGTCTGCCCAGTGACGAAAAGTCCGCTGAGTTATGATCCTGTTGCACAAGAACTGATCAGTAAACGGGCCGGCTTGGCATTTCCGATCCGCAAAGGTGTGCCACTGATGACAGTCGACTCGGCGCGCCAGCTCGACGAGTAAGGCGCACCCTTCGAAAGTGGACGTTCGATCAGGACTTGCCCACATCGCCCGCAACGCGCTGTAATTTGTTACGGCCTTCGTGACGCATTTGACGGCGCGTCGCCTGCTGCATCGCCACAAATTCGGCCTTCCGTTCGGCAACATAAGCGCGAAACCGGTCATCGAGCATGCCACGACGATCGGCGATCTGCGGCAGCATGTGGTCTGGTGTCTCGTTAGGCTCAACGATCACCGGGCCAGCTTCGGTAATCGCGATATCCCAACCAATCATCCCCATTTTCGGGAAAACCTTCATCCCCTCGAGCGCAAGGGTTTTCGCTTGCGACCACATCGGCAGCTCGAAGTCGACGAGAGTAGCACCCGAATCAGGGTGGGTGTGCAGTTCCACTTGATCGATACCTTTGCCTCGCACCACGCGCTTGATACGGCCGGTGTCGATATCGATTTCGCCGAGGAGGTTACCTGCGCGCCAAAAATTGTCGGCAGCGTTTGCGCCGGCTGGAATTTTCCAAGCGGTGCGCAGTATCTCGGGGCCGCTTTTGGGATTTATCGTTACGATCCGAACCGTGGCCAGTCGATGGCCGCAAATGTTGCGGATCGCCGCGTGCGGGATTAGCCGTTTTTGAAACAGATAACCCTTCTGATAATGCGTCGCGACGTCCGCAATGAAGATTTCAAGCTCGACCGTTGAGCCATCGACAGCGGTCAGAATGCCGGTATCGGGATCATAACTATCGAAGCTCATCGAGCCCAGGCTCTGCAGGGCATCCGTGGGCTTGCCGAACATTGGATAATTCGCTGGCTCGCGTAAGAAATCGCGCAAGTCATCGACTGTCTTGAGGACCCGGCACGGCGGCACCGGGAGAGTGAGCGATGGGGCGTAGATTGCGACAATCGGAATGACTGGGAAGCCGTAAGAACCCAATAAGGTGGACGACGCCAACTTGTCGTTCATGATGCCGTACCAGGTTTGATCGAAATTGACCTGGTCCCAGAGCTGACGCATCACGTCGAGCCCGACGAACTGGCGCTTGTCCGCTCCCGCCAACGCTGCGTCGTCGAACAACCTCAGGTCGAAGTATTCCTCAACTGAAAGCTTGCCAGGGCCAAAGCCCAACTTGGCGAAGTCTGTAAACAGTTGGTTTAATGACTTGCCATGATCGGCAACTACCTTGCGCATCAACAATGGCAATGACAAATCCGATTGCGTGCGTTGAACCGTGAGAACGCTGCTTGCAAGTCTCGTCTCGACCTTCGCCGCCACCTGAACGGCATCGGTTTGAACGGTATCGGAAACGTTGCGTACCGCTTGGTTCACTGTGACCTCATTGCAAAAGCATTGGTCCGCCCTTAGGCGGGAGGGAAAATCTCGGCAAATCCTATCACTTCAGTGTCGTCCAGAATGGCAAAGGAATGGCTAACAGGAGGTCAGCGAACGATGTCGAATGCGTTCAACTGGCATTTGCTCGCTACCGAGACTATGAAAGCGCAGTCGAACATTGCCACCACCGAGGATTGCATGGCCGAACGCAACACGTGGCACAATGCCGAAGCACCCAGTCTTGCCGATATCGAGCAGCTAGCCGGCGCAGCATGGGCGCGCCTGCCAGGCGAGTTTCGCCAAATGTGCGGCGATCTCATTATTCGCGTCGAGGATTATGCGCTGGACGAAGTGCTGGACGAACTCAACATCGAAAGTCCGCTCGATTTGATGGGGCTATACCAGGGCGTGAGCCTCGACAAAAAAAGCGTGTCGGACGCCCCTCGCGAACCCGATATGGTTTTTCTGTACCGGCGAGCGATCCTCGATTACTGGGCTGATAGCGACGAAACGCTGGGCGAGATCGTAACTCACGTATTGGTGCATGAAGTCGGCCATCATTTCGGCTTTTCCGATTCGGATATGGAAGACCTGGAGGCCTCGGTTGGCCGATAAGTGCGAGTAAAACATGGGCAGCGTTTTTCGTGGGGCACTGCGACCAGCCGGTCCTTGCAATTGGCCAAGGTTCACGCGATGGTCGATACCCGAGCGAACAAACCGCAGTGAATGGCGATCATGAAACTGACATTGGGGCATCGCCCGATCTCGCGCGGAGCAAAGCAGGTGTTCTTCGCAGCATTTTGCGCTGCACTGGGCGTGTTAATCGCGGCTGAAGTGCGTGCCGAGGGGCCACCTACGCCCGAAGAATATATAGCGCATGTGGGAGGTGACGCTAAACTCATCCCTCCGGGCGAATTGGTGTTTGACCGGCGGCGCCTTTCATGTGGTCAGCGGCCGACAGTCTTGGATGGCAACCTCGACGATTTTGGCGCGGCATATCCGGGATTTTTAATCCTCAACCCGCGGTTGATGGCCAAGGTTTCAATGCCGGTAAAAATGTGGATTTTCGCTCACGAGTGCGGCCATCAATTCAGAGGACCGGACGAGGAGACCGCAGATTGCTTCGCCGTGCAACGCGGCCGCCGTGAAGGTTGGTTGTCGACCGATGGTGTTGAAGAAGTCTGCAAGTTCATCGCACCGGCCAAGGGCGACAGTATGCACTTCTCGGGCTCGAACCGTTGTGAATACATGCGCAAATGTTACGCGGATCCGAAGGTTCATTGAAGCAGCGTGCTCTTGACCGTGGTTGTGCGCGTGGCGCATGAAACATCAACCCGGCCCACCTAATTCCCTCGACGAGGATCCAATGCAGAAATTCAACAGATTGACGAGTGTCGCGGCGCCCTTGCCGATGATCAATATCGACACCGACAAGATCATCCCGAAGAATTATTTGAAGACCATTAAGCGCACTGGGCTCGGAAAGGCGCTGTTCGCCGAGATCCGCTACGACCAAGCCGGCAACGAAAATCCCGATTTCGTATTGAACAAGCCAGCGTACCGGAAGGCCGAGATCTTGGTCGCGGGCGAAAATTTCGGCTGCGGTTCAAGCCGCGAGCATGCGCCCTGGGCTTTGCTCGACTTTGGCATCCGTTGCGTGATTTCGACGAGCTTTGCCGATATCTTCTACAACAACTGCTTCAAGAATGGCATTTTGCCGATCAAAGTTACGCCGGAAGAACTCGAAAAGCTGATGGACGATGCCAACCGCGGCGCCAACGCGACGTTGACGGTAGACTTGGACGCTCAGGAAATCCGCGGTCCCGATGGTGGCGTGATCACGTTTGACGTTGACGCTCACCGCAAACATTGCCTGCTCGAAGGTCTCGACGATATCGGCCTGACGATGCAGAAAGAAAAAAGCATCACTGAGTTCGAGACCAAAGCGACGGCGGCCCGTCCCTGGGCCTGATCACCCAAACCAGTCAAAGGTCTCGTTAGCCGCCCGACCTAACGATCCAAGTGCCCCCTGCTTCACGCATATCGAGGCCTTGCGACACCAATGAATCGGCTAACTGATTGCCGCCACCAGGGAAACGCACGGCGATCTCGACCGAACGACCCGATTGGCCGCCGATCTGCAAATCTTCGACGCCAGGCGTCTCGGTAATCTGGCGCTTTATTGCCTGCCATTCTTGCAGGGTGCGGAACTCGATCGTCAGCTGCACCGGTTGCAAAGGTTGCGCCCCGGCCGTGCTGCCGCCCACTGCAGGGCGCGCCTTGATCGCCTTCCAACGGCCTTCCAGCGTTCCCAGGGCCACCAACGCGGCGAGTTCGGTGGTGTAACCGAAATCGTCGATCTGGAACTTGTAAGACCTTTTCAGCGCGAACTGCCCGACCGCATCTCGACCCATCAATGTGACATTGAGTTTTTTCGACCCCAACTCAGGTTCGGCGAGTGCAATCAACACCAACTCATTGCCAAACTCTTTCGAGACGATACGCAGACCGCCACCATCACCGTCCTTCGACATCGTCTGCAAAGTGTCGGCATGGATCGCTGATTTAGCGGCTTCAAGCTTGGCGGGTGCGAGCGAATGCTCGAGATCCAGTCCCTTCCAGGCATCCGTCCAGGCTTTTTGACCCGCCGCTTGTTCCAATCCTGCAGGTGCTGCACCCTGTCCCGCCGCCGGTGCCTGATAGATCGGCACGAGCACGATCGAAGGTGCCTGAAGATCGACGAATGGCACACCTTCACGCCGCAACAATTCTCGCACAGCATTGACCTGGAACGAGAAATCCAGATTGGCGATGTATTGCGTCGTCGAGTTACGCTCGGAGCGCACCGACACGCCATCGATCAGATCGGCAACCTTGGCGTTTTTCAACTTGTCTATGCGCTTATACGAGGTCACCGGCACCAGTCGTTTGAGGAGCGAGCGAAACGCCGCTTTTTGGCCATTGGCCAGCGCCTCCTCCTTGGCCGCGACCGAATTCGCCGCGGTGGCATCGACAGGATAATTACCGATGGTGAAAGGCTTGGTCGACTGCTGAGCCGTCGCGGCAAGGCAACCGAGGGCAGAAAACAGTCCTGCAATCACCAGCAATCGCGCTCGAACAAGTCTACTCACCTGATCCATCCCCGTTTGACCCCTGCCATTCATTGCAGCGTCACTCAATACTCTGCTACCACGCATCGCACAGTCATGAGGCATCACCCTGTGGCTTTCGGCCGCCAATCGGGCGAAAATCCGGTTTGCGCGACACTAACTCGTCGCATACTCGAATTCAGCAGGAACACGCGAATGACCGCCGACCCGACCCGATCCAACGCACCGATCACGTACCGTGATTCCGGGGTGGATATCGATGCCGGCAACGCTTTGGTGCAGGCGATCAAGCCCCTCGTGAAAGCAACCCGGCGTCCCGGAGCCGATGCGGATCTCGGAGGCTTCGGCGGGTTGTTCGATTTGAAGCGTGCGGGCTTCAAAGATCCGATCCTGGTTGCGGCCAACGATGGGGTCGGCACCAAGCTCATGATTGCGATCGAAAGTGGCGTGCACGACACGATCGGCACCGATCTCGTGGCGATGTGCGTCAACGACCTCGTCGTACAGGGCGCTGAGCCATTGTTTTTTCTCGACTACTTCGCGACGGGCAAGCTCGACTTGACCTCTGCTACGGCCATTATCTCCGGAATCGCTGGCGGTTGCCGCGAGGCTGGCTGCGCGCTGATTGGCGGCGAGACCGCCGAAATGCCCGGAATGTATAAAGATAAGGACTACGATTTGGCCGGTTTCTGCGTCGGCGCTGTCGAACGTGACGAGATCCTTCCGCGCAACGACATAGCGATCGGCGATGTGATCATCGGCCTGCCCTCTGCCGGTCTGCATTCAAATGCGTTTTCGCTCGTGCGCCGCCTTGTAGCGGAGGAAAAGCTGGCATGGAGCCAAGCGGCACCTTGGGCGACGGAGCAGACAGTTGCCACCGCGCTTCTGGTGCCGACCCGAATTTATGTGAAGCAGGTGCTGGCGGCAATTCGCGCCACGGGCGGCGGTGGCGTTACTGGTGCCGTAAAGGGGTTGAGCCACATCACCGGCGGCGGGC
>JANLXZ010000479.1:0-7603 GCA_031365375.1 Hyphomicrobiaceae bacterium
CGTGCGCGTAACCGTCATCCTTCATCGAGCCGCCGCGATAGCCGCCAAGATCGGCAGCCGAAACAGACGAAGTTAGAGCTGCGACAGCGACAAGTGCTGCCGAGGCGAGACTGGACTTCAAGTGGGTCGTCATGTGTGTCATCCTCGTGATACAGGCACTTGCGTGAGATGCCTTACTGCCTTCATGTTGCCCTTGGACAATGCACTCAGCTGAGTTAATCCGGGGTTAAGCGCCGTCACGAATTCGGACGTGTGCGTAAAAGGTCGATGATCTGTATTCAGGAGAGATCGCTGCTTGTTCACCGCTGACACGATCGCCGAGGCCGTCGGCCGCACACCACTCATTCGATTGAGCCGTGCCTCGCAGGAGACCGGTTGCGAGATTCTAGGCAAGGCCGAGTTCATGAACCCTGGCCAGTCGGTGAAAGACCGCGCTGCATTGTTCATTATACGAGATGCGGTGCGTCGCGGGACCTTGAAACCCGGCGGTACCATCGTCGAGGGCACTGCCGGCAATACCGGCATTGGCCTCACCGTCATTGGCGCGGCACTGGGCTACAAATGCGTGATCGTCATTCCGCAAACGCAAGCTCAAGAAAAAAAGGACGCATTGCGATTGCTCGGTGCCACCCTCGTCGAGGTACCGGCGGTCCCCTACAAGAACCCGAACAACTACATAAAGTATGCAGGGCGATTGGCCGAAGCACTCAAGGCGAGCGAGCCCAATGGCGCGATCTTCGCCAACCAGTTTGACAACGTTGCCAACCGGCAGGCTCACGTCGAGACCACCGCTCCTGAAATCTTTGAGCAAACCGGCGGCAAACTCGACGGCTTCTGTTGCGCGGTCGGATCAGGCGGCACCATTGCGGGTGTTTCGAGCGGGCTGAAAGCGCGCCGCAATGATATCGCCATCGCACTCGCCGATGTCCACGGCGCGGCGCTGCACAGCTATTATACGACAGGTGAGTTGAAATCGGAGGGTTCCTCCATCACCGAAGGCATCGGCCAGGGGCGCATCACCGCAAACCTCGAGGGGGCCGTTATCGATAGATCGTACCGGATCGACGACGCAGAAGCCGTCGAGATTGTCTACCGGCTGATGATGGAGGAAGGGCTTTGCCTGGGGGCTTCGTCGGGCGTCAACATCGCCGGCGCCAAGCGATTGGCGAAAGAAATGGGCCCCGGACACACCATCGTGACCATATTGTGCGACTACGGAACACGTTATCAATCCAAGTTGTTCAACCCCGAGTTCATGAAGTCCAAGGGATTGCCGGTTCCGCCGTGGCTCGTTGAAAACCGCGCCGTCCCAGCCGTGTTTGCCGATCCCGACAAGGCGTCAGCTCAATGACCGAGAAACTTTATCGCGACGACGCCTACCTTAAATCTACATCCGCGAAAATCTTGAGTGTGAATGAGCGCGGCGGCATCGTGCTGGATCGCACCGTGTTCTACGCATCGGCTGGCGGGCAGCCGGGCGATCTCGGCTCCATCGTTATTCCGGACATCGGCACAATCGCGATTGCCACTGCCGTCTACGATGCCGACAAGTCCACCATCGTGCACGTGCCATCTGCGCCCCTACCCTCGATGCCGACACCGGGCACCACCGTCACCGCCAATCTCGACTGGAATCATCGTCACAAGTTGATGCGCATGCATACCGGGTTGCATCTGCTTTGTAGCTTGGTGAAATTCCCCGTGACTGGCGGCCAGATCGGCGCCGAGGAAGGCCGTCTCGATTTCGATATCGCCGACGCCGATGCGATAGACAAGGACCGATTGACCGCCGAACTCAATTCACTGATTGACGGCAATCATAGTGTCGGCGAGCAGTGGATCACAGACGCAGAGCTGGAAGCCAATCCCAACTTGGTACGTACGATGGCCGTCAAGCCACCGATGGGGTCGGGTCGCGTCCGCCTGGTTCTTATCGGTGACGGCGGCGTTATCGACCGCCAACCTTGCGGCGGCACACATGTAAGAAATACCAGCGAGATTGGTCGACTGGCTGTTACAAAGATTGAAAAGAAGGGCAAATTGAACCGTCGCATCCGCGTCGCGTTTATTTGAACCCGAACATCGTCCCTTAGAGGAAAAAACGCGCCATGACAGAAAGTGCATCGAAGTTTTTGGTGGAAACGTCATGGCTCGCCGAGCGCATGGGCGCGCCCGATCTCATCATCCTTGATGGATCGATGCATTTGCCGACAGCCAAACGGGATGCCTTTGCCGAATATAAAGAAGAGCACATACCCGGCGCCATGTTCTTTGATATAAACGATATCGCGGATGAGAAATCGTCGCTGCCGCATATGCTTCCGACAGCGGCTAAATTCGCAAGCCGGATGCGCAAGATGGGTATCGGCGACGGCATGCGCATCGTCGTCTACGATAGCGAGGGGCTGTATTCGGCGGCACGCGTGTGGTGGATGTTCCGCACCATGGGGCATGAAGATGTGGCCGTTCTCAACGGCGGCCTGAAAAAATGGAAAGCAGAGGGTCGCCCGATTACCGACGAAGTGACTCAACTGCGCACGCCGCGCCACTTCACTGGCCGCCTGATCGCCGAGCTCGTGCGCGACAAGGATGACGTGCAGGCGTTGATCGGCTCGAAGACCACGCAAATCGTCGATGCGCGTGCCGCTGGCCGGTTCGCCGGCACAACACCCGAGCCCCGCGCTGGCCTTCGTTCAGGACATATTCCCAGTTCCAAGAACGTGCCCTTCGGATCGCTGCTTAACGCCGATGGCACTTTGAAACCGGCAGGCGAATTGGCCCCAATCTTCAAAGCCGCCGGCGTCGATCCGATGAAACCGGTTGTCGCATCTTGCGGATCAGGTGTCACCGCCGGCGTCATCGCGCTTGCGTTGGCGCAGCTGGGGCAGCCGAATGCGGCTGTCTACGACGGTTCCTGGAGCGAGTGGGGTCTCGAAGACGCCGGCACCCCCGTTGCCACTGGCCCCAACGGCTGAGGCGCCTCAGGTCGCCTTGGTAATCACCATGAAGCAGTGCACGTAGTCCATCGCGTGCCCTTCCGGGTTGGCGGCAACCGTGTCCTCGTACATCCTATAGAAACGGTCGACGATCGACTGCCGTTCGGCAGCATCGCGGCCCTTGTCCAACGCTCCCGCGAACGTGCTTTCTGTCCAAGATCGCAGCGTCGGGATGTACGCCTTGGCAAACGCGCGCGCATCGCCGTGACGCTTGAAGTCATCAGCATACGGACAGCTCGTCACACGTGTGGAAATGTGATCGAGCCGTAAGCCTGCCTGCGCCACCGGTGATCCATCCTCGATAAACGGCTGAGCGAACTCGGCCGGTGTTTTGTAGAATTGCGGAAACGTCGCAGCACGATATTCCGTGTCGCCAATTTCCCCCGCATCACGCAGCGCCCGCCAATGGCGCGTGAACTCGGCGAACATGTTGATGCCGCCCGTCGCGCCCAAATACCGACCAGATTCGTCCTCGCAGAAATTGGCTAAGACGAGTTTCGCGCCAGGACGCATCTCGCGTGCCCGCGCCAATAAAATCGTTTGCCAATCGGCCATCGACTGTGCCCGAAACGCTGCGCGCTCTAATTCAGTCCCGCCAACCGCCTGCACGGCATCGTCGATCGGTGCAGGCAAACGCGACAACCAGTGCATCGCCGTTGCCGAGAACCCAAGCGACAGTGTGTTGTCGGGTAGGATTTGGCGGTAGAAACTCGTGCCGCTGCCAAATGTCATGACACCAGGTTGCTGGCCGAGTGGCGTGCCCTCTTGGCTTCCGAGATGGCCATGAACGAGCCGGAACAATGCCGAGAAATCGTTGTGCGGCAAATCGGTGTAGGTGATTGAGATCTGCCGACCACACCCCTTCGACCTTAGCGCCGACACGATCCGCCGCATCAAATCGAGCGACGTTCCACCGTCGGCCGCGCCATAATCGGCAATGGCGAAGGGGCCTGAACTCTCGGCGAGATCCATTTCGGCCAGCGCTTTCATCACCAGGTCGCCGGCGGCATCAATCACGGCTTTGGCGCCAACCGTATTCTCGCTGTAGTAGCCCGCGCCCCGCATTGCGATGATCGGCGCTACCCCGCTCGCTTGTGTCATGAACTGATCCTTGGCTCCTTGTTGGTCGTTTTCTCGGCCATCCTGAAAGCGAATGGCGCCGACTGCAAGCATGCTGGCGCGCGTAATCGGTCGATGTAGTATGCGGCTATCGGCAGTCTGGAGGCTCGTTTGCGTTACCAATCTGTTCATGAGGCGTTTGCTGCAACGACGGCACGACGACCGAACGCGGCTTTTCTCTGCGTGCCTGCACGCGATGGGCGCGCATGGTCGCCACAAGGCGGCGATATCACCTACGGCGAAATGGCGGCGCGGGTTAAGCGGCTGCGTGTTCGGTACGCAGCGGCCGGATATGGGCCGGGCCATCGGGTCGCGCTCCTATTGGAGAACCGGCCGGTTTTCTTCGAGCACTATTTAGCATTGAACGCACTTGGTGTTGGCATCGTGCCGATCAACCCCGACTATCGCCACGACGAGATGGCGTATCAGATGGCACACAGCCGCGCCGACCTGATGGCCTGTGTGAGCGAGAGGGTAGCCGATCTGGAGCGCGTCGCGGCGCAGCGCGAAAAGCCGTTGCCGGTTCTGGATGCCGACGATTTGCCCGGCAAATTCCCCTCACCCATTGATCGCGCCGGCGCGTGGGACCCCGGCCTTAACGCCGAGTGCAGCCTGATGTACACGTCCGGTACGACTGGCCGGCCAAAGGCGTGCGTTTTGACCAACCGCTACTATCTGGAGGCGGGCAGTTGGTATGCATCGCTTGGCGGACTATGCGCAATTCGCGACGGTGGCGATCGCGTCTACAATCCCCTCCCACTCTATCACATGAACGCGCAGGCCGTTGCCGCGACCATGGTCATGTTGACAGGCAACTGTTTGATCGTCCCGGAGCGCTTCAGCCCATCGCGCTGGTGGGCGGAAATCGCGGACACGAAGGCGACGATCATCCACTATCTCGGCGTCGTGCCGCCGCTATTGTTAAAGCAGCCGCCATCGCCCGCAGATCGTGCGCATGGTGTCCGCTTTGGCCTTGGTGCCGGCGTGGAGCCACAGTTGCATCAACCATTCGAGGCACGCTTCGGGTTTCCATTGGTCGAGATATGGGGAATGACCGAAACGGGACGCATCCTTGCGGTCATCGAAGAGCCCCGCCGCATCGACACCCGGGCATTTGGCCGGCCGCTGCGCGGCCTCGAGGCTCGGGTGGTCGATGCGCAGGATCGGGAACTACCGCGCAACACCGATGGCGAACTGGTGGTGCGCTGGGGCGGGCCGGAGGGGCCACGGCACGGATTTTTCGCGGGCTATCTCGACAATGAACCAGCCACCGCCGAAGCTTGGCGCGACGGCTGGTTCCACACCGGCGATACCGTCCGCCAAGATGAAACCGGAATGCTTTTCTTTGTTGACCGGTCGAAAAATATGATCCGGCGTTCCGGGGAAAATATTGCCGCAGCCGAAGTCGAGGCCGTCTTACAATCAGCCCCGTTTGTACATCAAGTCGCCGTGCTGGCATGCCCCGACGAGACACGTGAGGCAGAAGTGCTCGCCTGCGTGGTCCCGCGAAAGGGCGAAACACCCGATCACGCGCTGGCAAAATGTGTTCACGCCTGGGCAGATGCACGTCTGGCCTATTACAAAGCTCCGGGCTGGGTGCTGTTCCTGGATGCTCTACCCACCACTGGGACGCAAAAAATCCAGAAGCATCAAATTTTTTCCACAGGCGAGGATCCCCGCGCCAGAGCCAGTATTTTCGACCTCCGCCACTTGAAGAAACGCCGATAAAGCGGGGTTTATCCACAATCGACGCGTTGCCGCAATCGCGCCCTGTTGCGGCCAGAGCCCGACCCGAATCGGAGTTGCATTTAGATGTCGTTAGCCGAATCGGCGTGATGTTGCGTTGGCCGGGACACCGGTATTCAGGTGCCCGTCCGTTAGGAGGATAGTTCAATGTTGACCAGCGTAGTTTCCGGCATCCGCAATGTGCGACAGTATCCTGAGTTGGAAGGCGCGCGCGTTCTCATCACCGGCATTTCGACCGATGTCGGCGTCGACATCGCCCGCGGCTTCGCCGAGGCCGGCTGCCGCATCGTTCTACAAATGACGCGCGGCGCCGAGGACGATGCAGCGGAAAAGTCTGCCGCGCTGCTCCAGGTCCTGGCCAACTCGGCAACCGAAATCCGCGCAACTGAAGAGCCTCTCACCGGTTCCGACCAAATCGTTCGTTTCGCGCAAGGTGCTTCGACCGCTTACGGCGGCATCGATGCCGTCATCAATGTTATCGCACCCTCAGCCGGCGTTCTGATCCACGCATCCAGTATCGATGATATCGAAGATGCGGTCTCGGATGCCCTTCGCTCGGCCTGCCTCGTGACCCGGATCGCCGCCAACCGTATGAGCTTAACCTGGACCGAAGGGCTCATCCTCAACGTCGTCGTGGCCCCGCCGGCCCGGACCAAGGCTGATGCCGCGTTTGCGAGCATCCTAGGTCAGGCATTGGCGACGATGACGCGCGTCGAAGCTGGTAATTGGTCGCAGAAGGGTATTCGCATCAATGCCGTTGGTCCGCGCGCCAGCAACGGTCTGAGTGCCGATCTGTCGCCACGCTCGAGCGCCAATCGCCTGTCCACCGAGGCCGATATTGCAGCACTCGCTCTGCATTTGGCATCGAAACGCGGCAAGTCTCTTTCCGGCCATGTGTTCGACGCCGAAGGGGTGGCCTCGCGCCGTTGCTAGTCGTAAAGTCGAGCCTCAGCTTTAGGAGGCTCGTTGGACATGAGCGAAAACACTTCTACTTGCCGGCAGCCGTTACACACCGGTGGCTGCCAGTGCGGCGCAGTGCGTTACGCACTCTACGCTGAGCCCAATAACGCATCCGTATGCCATTGCCGCATGTGCCAGAAGGCATCCGGCAACATGTTCCAAGCGTTCGCCGGTGTGAAGCATGCTGAATTTGCGTGGACACGGGGTACGCCCAAATTCTTCAACAGCTCGGAAGTCATCGCGCGGGACTTTTGTGGCGACTGCGGCACGCCGCTGACCTTCCGCCAACTCGACAAGGATCGTGTGTCCATTTCGGTCGGCTCCCTCGATCATCCGGAGCGGGTGCCGATCACCATGCAATACGGCATGGAAAGCTGCATTCCCGGCGTTGACCAAATTAGCCGATTGCCCGGTCAGAAAACCAACGATTGGGTCGATCCGGCACGCGCTCCCAAACTTGCATCGCGCCAGCACCCCGATCACGATACGTCTGTTTGGCCACTGACGAAGTAAACTGGACAAGAGACATGGCCCTGCCCGATGAAACCGTCACCTGTGATTTGCTGGTCGCAGGCTCAGGAGCCGGTGGATTTGCGGCGGCGTTATCGGCCAAGCTCGAGGGCCTCGATGTATTGATAGTCGAGAAAGAGCCACTGTTTGGGGGGACCACGGCTTACTCCGCTGGCGTGATTTGGATCCCGTGTAATCATCATCAAGCCGCCGCCGGGGTGCGCGACAACCGCGAGGATGCTCTCGCCTACCTCACGAGCCACGTCGGCAAT
>JANLXZ010000015.1:0-12430 GCA_031365375.1 Hyphomicrobiaceae bacterium
ACAGACGCGGCACGCTGATCAGGCCAAGCACCAGGACGATCATGCCCAGCTGACCGAGAAAGCGCATCCAAACGACCTGCGGCAACGGCAGTTGAGAGCGCGTTACGAGATATTTAGCCGTGGCGTCGAGGCAGGCGAACATCGACACGGCGATCATCATCAGGCCGATGGCACGCAACCGATCACGTGCTGGTGACATAACCGGCTTATCCATCGTCAGTTTCTGCATGATATCAGGCGAAGCTCCACCGCATCCATGCCGATGCGCGGCAATGGGTACGCGGTTCAACGCACCGCCGTCAGTATCAGTTGCGGGCAGCCGGTGTGTGTCCAACGCATAACGCCGGCCGCCCGGCCGCTATCAGCCCTTTACGAGTTCGGCCAACGCTTTTCCAAGGTCCTTGCAGGAAGCCTTCCCGCCCATATCGGGTGTGCGCACATCTGGGTGCTCGGCAAGCAGTACCTCGATCGCCTTTTCTATAGCGCGCGCCGCTTCCTTGTGACCGTGATGTTCAAGCATCATCGCGCCCGACCAGATTTGACCAATCGGATTTGCAATGCCTCTGCCGGCAATGTCGGGCGCCGAGCCATGCACCGGCTCGAACATCGAGGGATACTCCTTCTCGGGATTGATATTGCCACCCGGCGCGATCGCGATCGTGCCGGTCGTGGCAGGACCCAGATCCGACAGGATATCGCCGAACAGGTTGGAGCCGACGATCACGTCGAACCAGTGCGGGTTGCGCACCAGATGAGCCGTCAGAATATCGATGTGGAACTGGCTGGTTTTGACTTTGGAATATTCCTTGCCGATGTCGGCAAAGCGCTCGTCCCAGTAGGGCATCGAGATCGAGATGCCGTTGGACTTGGTCGCAGACACGACTTCCTTGCGCTTGCGCGTCATGGCAAGGTCGAAGGCGTAGCGCATGACGCGGTCGCAGCCGCGCTTCGAAAACATCGCTTGCTGCACGGCGATCTCGTTCTCGGTACCCTCGTACATGCGGCCACCGACGGAGGAATACTCACCCTCGCTATTTTCGCGCACGATCCAGTAGTCGATGTCACCCGGTTCGCGACCAGCGAGTGGTGAGGCCAAGCCTTCGAACAATCTAACCGGCCGCAAATTGATGTATTGCTGGAAGCCGCGGCGGATCGGGATCAGCAGGCCCCAAAGCGAGACATGATCGGGCACGCCCGGAAAGCCGACCGCGCCGAGATAGATCGAGTCAAATTCGCGTAGCCGCGCGAGACCGTCTTCGGGCATCATCGCGCCCTTCTTCTTGAAGCGCTCGCAGCTCCAATCGAAGTGCTTCCACTCGAACGCAATATCGAAGCGCCGGCCGACTGCCTCCAGGACGCGGATACCCTCGGGCACCACTTCGTTGCCGATGCCATCGCCGGGGATGACGGCAATCTTCAGCGCGTTGGTTTTGGATGCTTTTACCTTAGCCATGCGTATTGCTCCCGAAAGCGCGCGAACGCGCCGTTGTTATTATTTGAGATAAGCGGCGTGATCGATCGTGACGCCGGGTGCGCCGCGTAGCAAGCCTTCGCGAAAGCGATCACCGAGGGCTCGCTTGGTCAGCGTTTTTGCATCGACGCGTACGTAGATCGTTTCGGCCTCGCACGTGAGGGCCTCGGTCCCCGCAATCCGAAATTGAACAAGCAATGTGAATGACGTGGTGCCGAGTGTCTTTGCCGCGACCGAGATCTCCAGCACTTGGTTGTTGCGCGCAGGCGCTTTCCAGGTCGTCGTTTGTTTTACGAGTTGCATGTCGAGTTCAGCCGAGGCCACTTCTGCGGCGAAACCAATTTGGCGGAAAAATTCCATCGTTGCGATATCGATGTAGTCGCCATAGCGCGCATTGAACACGACGCCTTGCGCATCGCATTCCTGATAACGCACGCGCAGATAGTAGCAAAACGGAGAAGGCATCAGGATTCGCACGTCATTCGACTTTTCTCGCGCCGGCATAGCGCAACTCGGCCTCATAATAATCGTCGAAGCCAATCTCTTTGCGAAGGGCTGCGAAGTCCATTACCGCCTCCGCCGGATGCCGCCCCGCCATCATTTCGGCAAGACTGCGTTTGACGGCGTTCATGGCGGACGACATCAACGTCAGCGGGAAAATAGCAAGACCGTAGCCGAGCTCTCGCAGCTCGTTCATTGGCAGGATCGGCGTCGCGCCACCTTCGACCATGTTGGCCATATGGATGCCCGGCGACTCGCGCGTCAGCCGCTTCATTTCGGACGGTGACTGCGGCGCCTCGACGAACAAGATATCGGCTCCTGCATCGCGGAACGCATTGGCCCGCCAGATCGCTTCATCCAGGCTGTGCATCGCTCGAGCATCGGTGCGGGCAAGAATGAGGATGTCACCGCCATTCTTGCGAACCTCGCCTCGCGCGTGAGCCGCAGCCATAATCCGGTCGATCGCCTCTGCACGGTCGACAACGAGCTTGCCTTTGGTATGACCGCAGCGTTTCGGCGCGACCTGATCCTCGATCATTACGCATGCTGCACCAGCGGCGGCATAGCCCTTCACCGTGCGCTCGACGTTGAGTGCATTGCCGTACCCGGTATCACCATCGCCGATCACCGGGATCGATGTCGCTGCACAGATGTTGCGCAACTGGTCGGCAATCTCGCCGTAGGATAAAAGGCCGAGATCGGGCTCGCCGAGCCGTGCGGCCGAAACCGCAAACCCGCTCATGAACGTAAACGGTGCGCCTGCTTGCCCTATCATTTTGGCTGAAAGTGCGTCCCAGCAGCAAGGCACCAAATGGCAGGTATCTCGAGCGAGCAACTGCTTCAGTTTTGCGGCTTTTGATGGCATAGACTTTCCAACTCCGATCGATATGCAGCACTTGGCGAAACCGAATTCATTTTAACGCCAGTGCGGCATCATGAACTTGCTTGCCCAACGCCCCTGACGCTTTCAAGAACTCAACGCGCACGGGCTCGGCAGATTTGCGGAACGCAGCCATTTCTGTTGCAGTCGGCGCATACACAGTCATTTTATTTTGTCGACCGGCGTCGAACGCGTCCTTTTCCAGTTGCTTGAAGTTGTCGCGAATCTTGACCTCGGCATTTCTCGCCGCTGCAGTTACCGACTTCCTTTCGTCTTCCGAAAATCCTTGAAATACATTCTCATTGATCACCACCACGAACTCGATCGCCGCCAGGTTGGCCACGGTCACCGTGTCCATCACTTCCCAAATCCGTCGTGACTTGATGGTGTCTGGTCCGGTCATGCCGATGTCGACCGTCCCCCGCTGGTAGGCAAAGTATTGTTCGCCACCTGCTACATTAATCGGAATGCCGCCGTTTGCTGCAACCCATTTGCCAAGTAGCTTGCTAAAAACGCGCACCTTGCGACCTTTGACGTCAGCCGGCGTCTTAATCGGATGGCCAGCCTTCGACAATAACACTGTGCTACCGTACGCCTGCCACCAGAGCACACGGCTGCCGGTCTTGAAGATCGCCTCGTCCAACGGACCGCGAACACTCGAACCAGCGGCGACGGCCTGGTTCAGCTTGGCGTCTGAATCGAACATGAATGGGATAGTGAAAACGTCGACTGCCGGCACCAAACTGACGTAGCGCGCGAGGGATGCCACACCCATGTCGATTTGACCTTCGCCGACAGCCTTGGGCACGTCTTTGTCGTCAAACAGCTGGCCGCTGTCGAAGATCTGAATTTCGATATTGCCGCCGGTTGCTTTTTCAACTTCGTCTTTGAACTGCAGTAAGTTCTGGCCGAGTACGCTTTTCAGCGGCAGCTGCACCGTCAGGCGCAGGTTTTTTTTCGCATCGGCGGTTCCCATACCAAGGGCGATCGACGCGATTGCGGCAACTAGCACCGCGACCCTTCGCATAGAACGTCTCCCCTTCTTGCCGCCAAGCCGTTTTTTTGGCTTATTCTATAATTCAGAACAACGGACATATTTCCCGAACGCTGCCATATGGCCTAAGCTTAGGCAAGATCAGCAACAGGATGGTCGTGCAATGAGCCACCTCGTCGACGTCTCGGTCTATTGGCAGCCTGGCTGCACCAGCTGCCTGCGCGCCAAAGAATTCCTGACAAGGCACAACGTACCGTTTCGCTCGCGCAACGTGTTGGCCGATGCCGGCGCCTACGAAGAGCTTGAGCGTTTCGGCATCAAGCGCGTTCCGATCGTGTCGAAGGGCGATGCGTGGGTCGACGGCCAATCGCTAAAGGATGTCGCACGGCTGGTTGGCATC
Organism: Hyphomicrobiaceae bacterium; assembly: GCA_031365375.1. GTDB lineage: Bacteria > Pseudomonadota > Alphaproteobacteria > Rhizobiales > Hyphomicrobiaceae > JAKFWF01. Next base: position 4,247 of record JANLXZ010000015.1, read on the forward strand.
AAACACACAGCAACGCGGCAGTACCCGCCCGACGAACTGGTACGCCGATTGTTTGCTGTCATCGACGGCGCCGGCCGTTACATCGAGCAGATCCCGGCCGCGCAGCTGGAATCGACCGTATTGCCGAACCGCCCGCGATCGCTCACACAACTCGGATACCATTTGCTCAATGTCGCCGACGCGTTCGTCGAACACGAAGAGGGCATTGCGCTGACCTTTGAAGCCTATTGCCGGGAGCCAGAGCCCGGGACAATGACGAAGGCAGAGTTACTCGGCTACGGCGCGCGCGTTCGCGAGCGTGTGGCCGCATGGTGGGAGACGAAGGGGCAATCCCGTAATTGGAAAGATCGTGCCGACGTCTACTACGCCGAACAGACAATGCACGATTATCTCGAGCGTACAACATGGCATGCCGGGCAGCATACACGCCAATTAATGTGGATGATGGAAGGCACGCTCGGGATCATACCCGATCGGCCATTGGGCGCGGAAACTTTCGGTGGTTTGCCGATGCCGGAAAGCATCTGGGATCCAGCCTAGTTCAATCTGCTGAATCTAAATAGATTCTGGCACTCGTTAGTCGTAATACTTTGGTCGCGCCCTTTGGTTGATTTTATCATGCACGAGCGATCGTTCGGCGAGACGTGAGCGTGCAATCACGCGAGCGAGCGACATTTGCACCGTTAAATGCTTGATTATATTGAATTCAACGATGGTATCATTGACGAAGGGTGTGCGGCTCATTCAAGTAACGCTGTATAGCGTTCAGCCCGCATTTGTTACGAGCTGAAAAGCTTCGACGACATAGTGACCATAGTCCGCACATTGACTCACGACCTGGATTGGCACTGTCTCGTCAAGAAGATATTGAGCGCAACAACGCGTCTTGAACTGGGGAGGAGCCCATCCATGTCCACTGCTTCAACGGTAGATATTGCGGCACGACACCGACCGATGACGGCGGAAGAGAAGAAGGTCATTATAGCTTCGTCGGCTGGCACCATTTTCGAATGGTACGATTTTTACCTTTACGGATCACTTGCAGCGATCATCGGCGCGCAGTTCTTCTCCGCGTACCCTGAATCAACGCGCAACGTATTTGCGCTGCTCGCCTTCGCCGCCGGCTTTATCGTTCGGCCTTTCGGCGCTCTATTTTTCGGCCGCCTCGGCGATCTGATCGGTCGCAAGTACACCTTCTTGATTACGATTTTGATTATGGGTCTGTCGACGTTCCTTGTCGGCTGCCTGCCGAGCTATGAAACGATCGGCACCGCTGCCCCCATTATTCTTATCGCTCTGCGCATGGCCCAAGGCCTCGCACTCGGCGGAGAGTATGGCGGCGCCGCGATATACGTCGCCGAGCATGCGCCTGAACGCCGCCGCGGTTTCTACACATCGTGGATCCAGACCACGGCTACACTCGGTCTGTTGTTGTCGCTGATTGTGATCATGTTCACGCAGATCTACGTCAACGCCAACTATCCTGAAGTTAAGATTGGCGCGGCCACACTCACGCCATTCAACGCTTGGGGCTGGCGCATCCCATTCCTGGCATCGATCGTTCTGTTGCTGATCTCCCTGTACATTCGCTTGCAGATGAACGAAAGCCCGGCCTTCCAGAAGATTAAAGCTGAAGGCTCGATGTCCAAGGCACCGCTGTCGGAAGCCTTTGGTCAGTGGAAGAACGCGAAAATCGCGCTGCTCGCCTTGCTCGGTCTGACTGCCGGTCAGGCTGTCGTTTGGTACGCTGGACAGTTCTATGCGCTGTTCTTCATGCAGACCATTCTGAAGGTCGACAACTTCACGGCCAACGTTATGGTGGCCTGGTCGCTGACCCTGGGCACCGGCTTCTTTATCTTCTTCGGCGCACTGTCGGATAGGATCGGCCGCAAACCCATCATCCTTGGTGGCTGCTTGATTGCCGCACTGTGCTACCTGCCGATTGCAGCTACTGGCGGCGGCGTGTTCTCCTGGTTGTCACGCGCGGCCAATCCGGCCCTTACCAAGGCCTGGGAGACGGTTCCGGTCGAAGTGCGCACCGACCCAGCTGATTGCTCGTTCCAGTTCAACCCGACCGGCACAGCCAAGTTCACCAGTGCTTGCGATAATGCCAAGGCCGCTTTGGCCCGCGCGTCAGTCACCTACAAGACGGTCGGCGTACCAGCCGGCACTGTCGCCAAGGTGAAGATCGGCGACGTCGAAATCCCGTCCTACGATGCAACGAAGCTAACGGGCGACGATGTCAAGAACGTGCCTGCGGCCTTCGCCAAGAACGTGTCGGATGCCATCAGCAAGGCTGGCTACCCCGCGGCCACCAACCCGTCGGTGGTGAAGATCGCGATCGATCCGAAGGCCGGCCTCGCCAACTTCGCGAAAATGTTCGATATCTTCACGGAACAGCGTCTGACGGTCATCGCGATCTTAACGCTTCTGGTGATCTTCGTGACCATGGTCTACGGCCCGATCGCGGCGGCACTTGTGGAGCTGTTCCCCACACGCATCCGCTATTCTGGTCTGTCCCTGCCTTACCACATTGGTAACGGCTGGTTCGGCGGCTTGATGCCGGCAACGGCCTTCGCCATGGTGGCGCAGACGGGTGACGTGTTCTACGGCCTCTGGTATCCGATCGCGATTGCGCTGATGACGGTCGTGATCGGCACGTTGTTCGTGCCAGAGACCTACAAGCGCAATCTCTTCGACGGAAAATCAGAGCACGACTAGCCTGATCGATCGTGCAAAGTGATAAGCCCGGCACCAGATATGGCGCCGGGCTTTTTTGTTCGGGTGCAGGCGGCGCAACGCTATAATTTGCTGCAGATGTCGCGGATGTTGTCGCGCAGCCAAAGGTGACCAGCGTCGCCATCGAAACGCTCATGCCAGACCATATAGAACGGCACTTTGGCGAGGTCGAACGGAAGCTTGTGAATTGTGAAGTCACCCCACTCCTGGCACACCTTCGCGGTGCAGATCGGCAGTGAGGAAATGACATCGAGTGTCGTCAGCATCTGGATGGCGCTGAACAACCCCGGCACCGCGTATTTGACGACCCGCGCCATTCCAACCGCTTCGAGACGCTCGTTTACCGGCAGTACGCTGGTCGAGCGGACGGCCGCAACTGCGACTTGCGGCAATATCTGATAAAGCTCCTTTGTCAGACCATCCGCGAGAGCAGCAAAATTGGTCCGCGCGACAATGACAAGTTCTTGCTCGGTCAATAGTTCACAGCGATAGCCAGGCTCGGTGATCGGCCGGTAGTCCATGGCGATCCAGCAATCACCGAACCGCAAATCGTTGAGCACGTTAAAGGCACGCGCATTCGAAACCCGGAAATGAAGTCCTTTGGCATTGGCGGAACGAGCGGCGAGTTCCGGTGTGACCAACGCGTCGGTACCGGAGGGAAAATCGAGTACAAACGTGCGGCTCTCTGTTTCCGGATCAAATGCCCGCTCCGATGCCACACTCGTCTTGATTAGGCCGAGCCCCGTTCGCACCCCCGACCAAATGTTCGATGCGTAAGGTGTCGGGCGCAATCCATGCCCAACTCGAATGAAGAGGTCATGTCCGATCGCATCGCGCAAACGACCCAGTGATTGGCTGACCGCTGGCGGATTCATGCCGAGACGAAGGGCTGCGTTCTTCACGGACCCCTCGGCCATCACAGCATCAAACACGACAAGAAGATTCAAGTCGATCTTGGCAAAGTGTGCTTCTGACATTATGAATTACGCTGAACAATAGTTGGTGTAATATCAATCTTCGAAGGCAGTCGCAATCAGACTCGAAAAGGTTTTCGCGGCCAAAGTCCCGGTGGGCCATGCTCCAGACTCACAAATTTAACACGCCGGATTGCACTTTGCGCAACCGCGCGATCAATAACAAAAAATTCTATGGTTTTGCCGTTACATTAGATTGGTAGATTAAAAATCATGATCGCTGTAGAATAAAACCTACTTCAAGCAAAATCTGTCGCCTTTGGCAGGACCTTGCTGATCAGCCAATTCGCAAATTCGCGGCGATGAACGAGGGGGTCGAGCACATCGGCACCAATCCCATAGCGCCACGCAATATCTCGACGAGATATGTCCGCGTGCAATACCATGTAGTCGGCGGCAAGCCTCTCGATCTCTGCTTCCGTGCTCGCAAAACCATCCTTGACGAGGCGAGCTGAGCGACGACGAAACAAAGCTGAGATCTGGGCGAGACTAAATTCCGGGTGGTATTGTACGCCCCAAAATGAACGCTCGCCATCGACGATCTCGGCCGCTTGGATTGCGCTGACCGCGTTGCCGGCCAGAACACGCGCGCCGGTTGGTAGTTCACTCACCTCATCTTGGTGCACACACACCGCGTCGAACACATCGGCTTTGCCATCGAACATTGCGTGAGCACGGCCGTCGACATTGACTCGAATCTGCCTCGCGATGCCGATTTCGTATCCGTTAGGATTGAGACGTACTCTGCCGCCGAGCGCCACTGCCATAACCTGCAATCCCCAACAGCTTCCGAAGCACGGCACACCTGATTGGAATGCCGCGCGAGCCAATTCGATTTGGCCGGTGACTGCGGTCGTCGTCTCGTAAGTGCTGAGTGGCGATCCGGTCCACGCGATGCCGTGGAAATCGCCGAGCTGCATGCCTTGTGGCAGGCGTTCTCCATCGGCGGCAGCCAGAACAAAGCACTCGAGATTGTCACCACCTCCAGGCGTCTGCGACCTCAGTGCGGCCACGTAGTTTTCGCCAGAACGGGCGCCACCGAGCGCGACGATTGCCTCCTGGTTGGCGGCGGGGCCGCCGTCAACGACGAGAACGCGTGCCTTCATATATGCGAACTCCTTCGCAGCCGGTTCGGCTGGTCCCTCGCAGACAATATCGCGAATGGCGAGCCATTGTTAGGCGGCATAATGCAAGACTGCGGTCGCAGCTCCATCTGCTTCATAACCCTGCGCCATGAACCGACCTTCCTTTGCGTCCGCGATCATGACGAGCCGTGTGTAATCATTCAGGATAGGCGCTTCGAGCCAAGGTAAGGCTTCATCGAATGAAAGTGCGACCGAGGACATACGACATGCCCGTCCCGCACTGTCGTTCCCACGCGGCCGCCCCTGCCAGCCGGCCGCTTGCCAATTGTTGGCCGCGACACCCGCGCCGTCGTGCACGTGCGCCGACACTTCGGTGCGTTCGATGACGCAGGTATCTCCGGGCTTTACACCAGCGAGACTGAAGATCGCCGGCGATGCGATCGGCGTTTCGATCAGAAGCTGGCGGGCTTGCTCGTAGCAAGCAGCCCGCTCGAACACGCCGCGCAGGAGGTGTGCGGGCGTACCATGCGGCATCCGCCAGACACGGCGCTTATTCATAATCCAATCAAAGGGTAGAAAGCCGCCTCCCGAGCGCCGCATCGGTGCTTGGTTGAGGGCAGCCGCGAAACGGCCTGGTGCCATGCCTTGCAAGACACCAGTATATCCTGGCCAAGTCAAAGTGACGAACGAACCTATGCCGCAATCGATCTTCGCGGCGATGATATTGCGGCCAAGTCCGGCGGTTCGCCAGTCAAGAACGCGAATGAGCCGCGCCGACGCGTGATCTGGGCTCGGTCCGACCTTGCAGGTGCAGCCCCACTCGTAGTTGACACTCAAAAAATAAGCGCCCGGACGATCCAGCTTCCGCGCGATCGCGTCGATCTCGCTCAGATGCACGTTGGCGTGGCGAAGCAACCACGCGCGCGATATTTGGTCAAGCATGCGCAGCACGCGAGGCGACACGCCTTTGGTCGCCAGATCGAGTAACGCATGCGCTCGGGGTAATTCGGCGACCAGCGTTGCCAATGGAAAATCCGTGCCGACTAGCAAAAAAGGTATTGCAGGTAATAACTGCGTGGTCACTTCGGCGGGCATTTGAAGTTCCAATCGCTAAGCGAGGGTATCGCGCGACGTTTCGTGATGGTCAACGCTACGGACGCCCAAGTGGATCGGCAACAGTCCGTCTGATATCGACGAAATGAACATAGCTCACCTCGACAACCAATTCGAGCTCGTCGAATTGGCAACTGGTACTCCTCGCCGATGATGTGATTAATTGACTTCACACCACAGTGAACCTATAAGCCTGGGCCTCAGACAACGTGCGCCACGGTTCCGGAAATCCGGCACCGTGGTGTTGCTTGTATAATCATGTCCGGTGCCGACAGATGTCGGATCGGCTAGTCGATCTGGAGACTGTGTGTCGTGAAACGTACCTATCAACCGAGCAAGCTCGTTCGTAAGCGCCGTCACGGCTTTCGCAAGCGTTGCGAGACTGTCGGTGGCCTGCGGGTTCTTGCGCGTCGTCGTGCCAAAGGTCGTAAGCGCCTGTCGGCTTGATCTGGGGGCGTCGATGAAGACGCCTGCACGGGGTCTCGTAACTTTGCAGCGGCGCTCGGAATTTCTGAGGGTTCGTAATGGGTTGCGATGGTCGACGCCGACCTTTGTACTCGAGGCTAAAACGCGAATCGGATGGATGTCACCCGTGGTGATGTCGGCGGATCTCGTCAGATTCGGGTTCACGGTGACGAAAAAGCTCGGGTCCGCCGTGCACCGCAATCGCATCAAACGGCGCCTTCGCTCTGCACTTCAGCTGACGGCGTCACAATATGCGAAGCCAGGTTTTGACTACGTGATTATCGCCCGTGAAGCGGCTGAAACGTGCGCATTCGACGGGTTGGTCACGAATTTCGTAACCGCTTTCGAAAAGGCGCATGGCTATCGACCGCAGGGTTCTAGCCGAAATCGCGCGTCAAAAGTGCTGGATTCGTCTCGGACGTAACCTGTCACTGGCAACAGATCGCAAAGTTCGCCACAACAGCGTCAATTCTCTAGGTCACGCCCAAGCGTGAGACAAACAAACAAATGGCAGCGAATTCCTAACCCGGATCGCTCGACCAAGCCGAGGCGCCGATGCAGAGCCAACAGCCCGAGCAGCAAAAAAATCTCATCCTCGCCATCGTGCTGTCGATGGTTGTCGTGTTCGGTTGGCAGTATTTCTACGCTGGTCCGAAGATGAAGGAAGAGCAAGAGCGGCTCAAGCGTCAGCAAACGCAGAGTCAGCCGGTCGCTGTTTCGCCTGGCACTACTACCACCACAGTGCCGGGGGTCGCCGGAGCGCCCGCCATTCCTGGAGTGGTGTCCGCGCCGCAAACGATAAGCCGCGATCAAGCGTTGGCCGCTGCTCCGCGGGTGGCAATCGAAACGCCTTCGATCAAAGGCTCTATTTCGCTGAAAGGCGCACGCATCGACGACGTTTCGCTGGTCAAGTATCGCGAAACCGTTGCCCCGGACAGTCCAAACATTAAATTGCTTTCGCCAGCCGATGCCCCCGAACCCTATTTCGCCGAACACGGCTGGGTGGGCGCCACTGGCGTTTCGCAAAAAATGCCGGATCGCGACACGCTTTGGACGCAAATCAAGCCTGGTGCCTTGACGCCGAGCCAGCCGGTGATGCTGGCTTGGGATAACGGCCAAGGCCTGAAATTCAGTCGCACGATTGCGGTTGATACAGACTTCATGTTCACCGTGACCGACACGGTCGAGAACACCTCGAGCGCCGAGGTGACCCTCTATCCATACGCCCGCATATTCCGTCTCGGCACACCCGTGGTGCAGGGTTTTTACATCCTGCATGAAGGCCCAATCGGCTTTGTCGGCGGTGCAGGCCTACAGGAGTTGACCTATGCCGACCTGGTAAAGGACGGCGGCGGCAAGACGATCGAAAAAGCGGGCAGCGGTTGGCTCGGCTTCACGGACAAGTATTGGGCGGCAGCGCTGGTGCCGTCGCAGGGCGACATGTACACCGCTAACTTCCGTGGCAACAAGAAAGCCGGCACAGCCAAGGAGAGCTTCCAGACCGACTATACTCTGGCTGCCCAAACGATCCCGCCTGGCCAAAAGAAGAGCGTCGAGGGCCGGTTGTTCGCCGGTGCGAAGCAGGTTCAGCTCATCAACAGCTACACTGAGGACCTGAAGATCAATCGCTTCGATCTCATGATCGATTGGGGCTTTTTCCACTTTATCACGAAGCCACTTTATAATCTGATCCATTGGCTGGCACAGTTCCTGGGCAATTTCGGTTTGGCGATCCTTGCCGTCACTGTGCTCGTGAAGGGCGCCTTCTTCCCGCTTGCCAATAAGTCATACGCCTCGATGGCGAAGAT
>JANLXZ010000050.1:0-2627 GCA_031365375.1 Hyphomicrobiaceae bacterium
TGTGCGCGCGCCGTGCATCGGCTCCTGTCATACGGCGCCGGCCGTCGAAGTCGGTCATCATCACGTCGATCATGCGACAGTCGCCAAAGTGAAGGCTCTCGCCGTTGGCGGCGAAACGCACCCAGTGATCCCCAGTTATCAGGATCTTGCTTCGTACCAAAGCGAAGGCGGTTATGCGGTTCTGCAATCGTGCCTATCAGGAAAACGGACGGTTGATCAGGTAATCGCGTCGCTGTCGGACGGTGGTTTGCGCGGCATGGGCGGCGCCGGCTTCCCGACCGGTCGCAAGTGGGGTCTCGTGCGCCAAACTGCCGGACCTCGCCTGATGGCAGTCAATGGCGACGAGGGGGAGCCCGGGACGTTTAAGGACCGGCACTATCTCGAACGTCAGCCGCACAAGTTCCTTGAGGGCACGTTGATCGCGGCCTGGGCAGTCGAAGCGACTGAAGTCTTCATCTACATGCGTGATGAATACCCTGCGGTGCTGAAGATTCTCGACCGTGAAATCGCCAAACTCAATGCTGCTGGTCTCAGTCGCCACACCAAGGTCACCGTTCGTCGCGGTGCTGGTGCCTACATTTGTGGCGAAGAAAGTGCGATGATCGAGAGCATCGAGGGCAAGCGAGGATTGCCGCGTCATCGCCCGCCTTACGTGGCGCAGGTCGGCGTGTTCGGGCGTCCGACGTTGGTCAACAATGTTGAGACGCTATTTTGGATACCGGACATTCTGACGAAAGGTGCTGATTGGTTTGCCTCGCAAGGCGCCAGCGGCGCAAAGGGTTTCCGGTCGTATTCCGTTTCGGGGCGGGTCACGAATCCGGGGGTGGTGTTGGCGCCCGCAGGCACGACGGCCAACGAATTGATTGCCAAGTGCGGTGGCATGTTGCCGGGGCATCACTTCAAGGGCTATCTGCCGGGCGGCGCTTCGGGTGGAATATTGCCCGCTTACATGGCCGACATCCCGCTCGATTTCGGCACCCTCGAGAAATATGGCTGTTTTGTCGGTAGCCACGCGGTTGTCATCCTGTCTCACCAAGACGATATGAAAGCGGTGGCGCTCAATTTGATGCGCTTCTTCGAGGACGAAAGCTGTGGCCAGTGTACGCCTTGCCGCAATGGAACCGAAAAGGCCGTCAAGCTGATGAGCGGTGGCACTTGGGATCAGACATTGCTGGAGGACTTGGCGCAGGTGATGGCTGATGCTTCGATTTGCGGGCTCGGTCAAGCCGCCCCGAACCCGCTCAGAACCGTTATGAAATACTTCCCCGAGGATCTGCGATGAACAACCGGCCGGTGGAAGTATCGACATCAGTTTTTACTGTCGCGAGTGCCGCCTTCAAGGGCGCCTAGGACTCCTTAAGATTCACCCAGCTTTCGCCGATGGACCACGTACATGACCAGTAAGATCACGTTCGAACTTGACGGCAAAACGATCGAAGCGGGGCCCGACGAAACCATCTGGCAGGTGGCCAAGCGGGCCGGCACGACAATTCCGCATTTGTGCTGGACCGATGCGCCCGGTTATCGCGCCGACGGAAACTGCCGGGCGTGCGTGGTCGAGATCGAGGGAGAACGCGTACTTGCCGCCTCGTGCGTCCGCAAACCGACGCAGGGCATGAAGGTCAAGACCGAAACAGAGCGCGCCACTAAAGGCCGCGCCATGGTGTTCGAACTGCTTGTCGCCGATCAGCCGAAGATGGAAGATGCGCACGACGACAAGTCAAAGTTTTGGAACTGGGTTTCGGCAATGGGCGTTTCGACGACCAGCCGTTTACCTGCCGCCGCCAGGCCGCCGTCTGACACAACGCACAATGCCATCTCGGTCAATTTGGATGCGTGCATCAACTGTGGTCTCTGCGTTCGCGCCTGTCGCGAAGTGCAGGCTAACGACGTGATCGGCATGGCGTTTCGCGGTGCCGGTTCGAAGGTCGTCTTCGACTTCGACACGGGCATGGGCGATAGCACCTGTGTTGCGTGCGGAGAATGCGTGCAAGTGTGCCCCACGGGCGCACTGATGGAGTCGAAACTGCTCGATAAGGCGACCCAACGAAAGGCAGTCGAGCCGGATCGCAGCGTCGATACGCTTTGCCCCTATTGCGGAGTCGGTTGCCAGACCACGGTTCACGTCAAGGACAACAAGATCGTTGCAGTCGACGGCCGCGATGGGCCCGCAAACAACAACAGGCTATGCGTCAAGGGTCGCTTCGGCTTCGACTATATCCATCATGCCGATCGATTGACGAAACCGTTGATCCGTCGTGACGGCGTCGCCAAAGATCCGAAGATGCAGCTTCGTCGTGAGGATGTGTCGAAGGTATTTCGTGAAGCGACGTGGGAGGAAGCGCTGAGCCTTGCTGCTGGCGGTCTCAAGACCATTCATGGCCGCGATGGTGGCGATGCGCTTGCTGGCTTCGGCTCTGCCAAGGGCTCCAACGAGGAAGCCTACCTGTTTCAGAAGTTGATCCGCTCGGCGTTTTACACAAACAACGTCGATCATTGCACCCGGCTGTGCCACGCGTCTTCGGTGGCGGCATTGATGGAAGGATTAAACTCGGGCGCGGTGACGGCTCCGTTCACGGCCGCCAAAGATTCAGAAGTGATCATCGTGATTGGCGCACGTCCAGCTG
>JANLXZ010000056.1:0-14195 GCA_031365375.1 Hyphomicrobiaceae bacterium
TTGACCCGCGCGAACGTTGCGAGCGAGTTGATCAGACCGATGTTCGGGCCTTCCGGCGTTTCGATCGGGCAGATGCGGCCATAGTGCGTCGGATGCACGTCGCGGACTTCGAAGCCCGCGCGCTCGCGGGTCAAGCCGCCCGGTCCAAGCGCCGACAGACGGCGCTTGTGGGTAATCTCGGATAGCGGGTTCGTCTGATCCATGAACTGCGACAGCTGGGAGGAGCCGAAGAACTCACGAACGGCAGCCGCCGCGGGCTTGGCGTTGATGAGATCCTGCGGCATGACGGTATCGATATCGACCGAGGACATGCGCTCCTTGATCGCACGCTCCATGCGCAACAGGCCGACGCGATACTGGTTTTCCATCAACTCGCCGACCGAACGCACACGACGGTTGCCGAGGTGATCGATGTCGTCGATTTCACCCTTGCCATCGCGCAGGCCGACCAAAGTCTTTACGACCTCGATAATATCTTCGGGCCGCAACACGCGCATCGTGTCTTCGACCTGCAGGTCGAGACGCATATTCATCTTAACGCGACCGACCGCTGACAGGTCATAGCGCTCGCTGTCGAACAACATCGTATGGAACAGCTTCTCAGCCGCCTCGATGGTCGGTGGTTCACCGGGGCGCATAACCCGGTAAATGTCCATCAGAGCTTCAGTGCGATTGGCGTTCTTATCAATGTTGAGCGTGTTGCGAATGAAGGCACCGACCGTAATGTGGTCGATGTCAAGGATCGGAAATTCCTTGATCTTCTGGTCTTTGATTTCGGCCAACAGCTCGTCGTTGAGCTCGTCGCCCGCTTCACCGAAGATCTGACCCGTCGCCATGTCGACGATGTCTTCGGCGAGATAGCGCCCGGCAAGGTCCTCCGAGGAAACGAGAACTTCCTTCAGGCCGCTTTCGCCAAGTTCACGAGCTTTGCGAGCCGAAATCTTCTCGCCCGCCTGAGCGACGACCTCACCCGACTTGGCATCGATCAAATCTGCGAGCGGCGTTGCGCCGCGCATCTTGTCCGCAGCGAATGGCATACGCCAGCCACGCTTCGATTCCTTGATCGGAATCGACTTGTAGAACGTCGATAGAATTTGCTCATCATCGAGGTCGAGGGCGTACAACAGCGTCGTCACCGGCAACTTGCGGCGGCGATCGATGCGAACGTAGACCACATCTTTGGCATCGAACTCGAAGTCCAGCCACGAGCCGCGGTACGGGATGATGCGAGCCGCGAACAACAGCTTGCCCGAAGCGTGCGTCTTGCCGCGATCGTGATCGAAGAAAACGCCCGGCGAGCGATGCATCTGGCTGACGATCACGCGCTCGGTGCCGTTGATCACGAAGGTGCCATTCAACGTCATGAGCGGCATGTCGCCCATGTAAACGTCCTGCTCCTTGACGTCCTTGATCGACTTGGAGCCGGTTTCCTCGTTAATATCGAACACGATTAGGCGCAGCTTGACCTTGAGCGGCGCAGCGTACGTCATATCGCGCTGCATGCACTCTTCGACGTCGTATTTCGGCGGCTCGAAATCGTAACGCACGAACTCGAGCGTGGCGCGGCCGGAGAAGTCCGAGATCGGATAAACCGAGCGGAACACCGATTGCAAACCGGTATCTGCGCGGCCACCGACCGGTTCTTTGACCATCAAAAAATCATCGTAGGAACTTTTCTGGACCTCGATGAGGTTCGGCATCTTGGCAACTTCGGTCATGTTGCCGAATTTCTTCCGGATGCGCTTGCGGCCTGTGAATGTCTCAGCCATGCTCTGTCCGCTCCTTGATGTTCTGGTCGGCATTCGAGGGCGGTCGCGCCTCGCTCCTGACCAGATGCTTCAGTCGTTTGTCGCGTCTCACGTCACCGGCTATCGACCGGCTCTTGAAACGGCTCACCGGAGCGTCCGAAACAGGGCCGTGACCCTATCCAGCTACTCCGGAGAACCGTTTTAGTTGTCCGCAGCGACTCCCCTGTGGGGGAGCCGGCCGCTGCGGACGTAGTTTTGGTGGTGCACGGCGACTCCGCTCCGCGGAGCCGGCCGCCGTGCACCAATTGTTACTTCAGTTCGACCTTGGCGCCCTGATCTTCGAGCTGCTTCTTGAGCTTGGCAGCCTCGTCCTTCGAGACGCCTTCCTTCACAGCCTTGCCACCGGCTTCGACCAGATCCTTGGCTTCCTTCAGGCCGAGGCCCGTGATGGCGCGGACTTCCTTGATCACGTTGATCTTCTTTTCGCCACCGGCGACGAGGATCACGGTGAACTCGGTCTGCTCTTCGACAGCGGCAGCGGCCGGGCCAGCCGCGGCAACGGAGACAGCGGCGGCGGCAGAAACGCCCCACTTTTCTTCAAGCATCTTGGCAAGCTCAGCGGCCTGCAAAACGGTCAACTTCGAGAGATCGTCAACGATCTTGGTGAGATCGGTCATGGTTTAATTCCTTACGGTTTGAACGGTTGTTTAGATCAGTTATGCCGGAGCATCGTTGCCCCGCGCTCTTCTGTCGTGTGTTACCCTTGAGCCGCTTTCGCCTGGATCACGCGTGCAAGCTGTGCTCCCGGTTCCATGACTGTGCGAGCGATCTTGGTCGCTGGCGCATTCAGGAGGCCGATGAGCTTGGCTCGCAGCTCGTCCAGCGAAGGCAGATCGGCTAAAGCTTTCACATTCGCCGGATTGAGGACGGTCTGGCCCATAGTGCCACCCAGGATGACGAGCTTGTCATTGGTCTTGGCATATTGGACGGCAACCCTTGCAGCCGCGATCGGGTCTTTCGAGTAGGCAAGTACTGTCTGCCCCTTGAAAAGATCTATGATCGATGCGCTGTCCGTATCCTTTGCTGCGATCTTCGCCAGCCGGTTTTTAGCCACTCGAACCGATCCACCAGCCGCTTTGATTTTGCGGCGGTAGTCGGTCATTTGAGCGACCGTCATTCCGGCATAGTGGGAAACAACGACCACGCCCGCGTCCTTGAACACGTCGTGGAGCGCAGTCACGAGCTCTGCTTTCGCAGCTCTATCCACTTATGCTCTCCTAGCTAGTGCCTAATGGCGAACCAATATCCCGGCGCGCCGTTTCAGCGGTTGCAACGTGCCCTTCGTGCGTCCTCGGACTTACCGTCCGAAATCCTCGAAGGGCGCTTCGCCTGTCCGCCCTGCTAGCCGAACGAGGCTTGCAGGAGCGTTCCCGGAGAGGTTCAAACCGAAGGATCAGGCGCCTTATCGACGCCTTGAATTCCGGGTTGTCTCCCGTCTCATGCTGGCCCCCGCGAAACAGGTCGGGGATTAAGTGGCAGTCCCGAAACAAGGAGCGCCACGCCTGCAATCTTGGACAGGTTCGAGATTAGTGCCGGTCGGTTGGCACAACCTCTAGTGCGAGCCTGATCGGCTCGCCCATTGGGTTATACGAGACACGGCACCACGCGGCGGTAGCCAGATCTCGTACTCAAATCAATTCTGGCCAGCTGAGCCGACGACACTGGACTGCTCGACCTTGATGCCGGGGCCCATGGTCGACTTGATCGCGACCTTCTTGAGATAGGTCCCCTTCGATCCGGCAGGCTTGGCCTTATTCACGGCATCGACGAAAGCACGGATATTTTCGGCCAACTGCACTTCCGTGAAGCTCGCCTTGCCGACACCAGCGTGCACGATGCCAGCCTTCTCGACGCGGAATTCAACGGACCCGCCCTTGGCGCCTTTAACGGCGGTGGCAACGTCCATCGTCACCGTGCCGACGCGCGGGTTCGGCATCAGGCCGCGGGGGCCGAGCACCTTACCGAGACGACCAACGAGACCCATCATGTCGGGCGTCGCGATGCAACGATCAAAGTTGATCGTGCCCTTCGAGACGATTTCAACGAGATCTTCGGCGCCGACGATGTCGGCTCCGGCTGCCTTGGCTTCTTCGGCCTTGGCACCACGGGCAAATACGGCAACCTTGAGCGTGCGGCCTGAGCCGTTCGGCAAGTTACACACGCCACGAACCATTTGGTCGGCATGCTTCGGGTCGACACCAAGGTTCATTGCGATATCGACGGTCTCGTCAAACTTGGCCTTGGCGCGCGATTTCACGAGCTTCAGCGCCTCTTCCAACGAGTAGGCCTTGTCACGGCTGATGCCCTCACGGGCGGTGCGGACGCGCTTTCCAGATTTGCTCATGTTCGTTACTCCGTAACCTGGATGCCCATCGACCGGGCGGACCCAGCGATCGTGCGGGCGGCCTGCTCGACATTGTCGGTGTTCAGATCTTTGAGCTTGGTTTTGGCAATCTCCAGGCACTGGTCCATGGTCACCGTCCCGGCGCTGACAACACCTGGCGTCTTACTGCCGGCGTTGATCTTGGCGGCCTTCTTCAAAAAGAAGCTGGCGGGCGGTGTGCGCATTTCGAACGTAAACGACCGATCCGAAAACACGGTGATCTTGACCGGAATCGGCGTCTCTGGCTCCATGTCCTTCGTCTTGGCATTAAAGGACTTGCAGAATTCCATAATGTTGACGCCGCGCTGACCCAACGCAGGCCCGATTGGCGGCGAAGGATTAGCCTTGCCGGCCGGGACTTGCAGATTGATGTAGCCGTCTATCTTTTTAGCCATTTTGTCTCCCCGTTGAGTATGGAGCGAGCCATTGGGCCCCTCCAGGGTTAGCGGTCATCGGGCGTTGGCGAACCAATGCCCTCCCGCGCGGATATTCAGCTTGCGCTGAAATTCTTAGTGCTCCTTGAGCTCAGGCGGTCAGCTTTTCGACCTGTCCAAACTCCAATTCGACGGGTGTCGGCCGCCCGAAGATCAGCACCGCCACCTTCAGACGAGAACGCTCCTCGTCCACCTCTTCGACATGACCCTGGAACGTCGCGAATGGACCCTCGGCCACTTTGACTTGCTCGCCGATCTCGAAGGTGACAGTCGGCTTAGGCCGCTCCACACCTTCTTCAACGTGGCGCATCATGCGCATTGCTTCTTCGTCGGGGATCGGCGTCGCCTTATTTTCGGTACCGAGGAACCCAGTGACTTTCGGCGTGTTCTTGATCATCAAGAAGGCCGCATCGGTCATTTCCA
This sequence comes from Hyphomicrobiaceae bacterium, assembly GCA_031365375.1. GTDB lineage: Bacteria > Pseudomonadota > Alphaproteobacteria > Rhizobiales > Hyphomicrobiaceae > JAKFWF01. The sequence continues at coordinate 5,049 of JANLXZ010000056.1, forward strand.
TCTTTACCAGCACATAGCCGGGCAAAAACTTGCGTTCCGTCTGCACCTTGCGTCCACGACGAATCTCGACGACGTCCTCGGTGGGTACGACGATCTCGTCGAAAAGGTGCTCTATACTTCCCTGCTTCGCACGTTCGCGGATGGCATCCGCCACCTTGCGTTCGAAGTTGGTATAGGCGTGCACGATATACCAGCGTTTCGGCTTCGCCATTGCGTCACTACGGTCCTGATTTGCGAGCCTCGCGCGAGTACCGCGCTAACTATCGAAACTAAACTTCAATTCCAGATATGACGGTCTCTACCGCCCCAAACCGAGAACGAACCGGATGATGGCACCCAACCCTTGGTCTGCGGCGACGAAGAAGAGCGACGCCACCGTCACCATGACGAGAACGGCTACCGTTGTGATCCAAACTTCCTTCCATGTGGGCCACGTGACTTTCGCCACCTCGGCCCGAACTTCCTGGACAAATTCGATCGGATTGTACTTCGCCATCAAACCTTCGCCTCGCCCATCGCATTACGCCCTCGGGCCAATCGCAATCGTCTTTTCCGTCTCGTCATCGGCTAATTAAATCTCAGACACATTCAAAGGCCGGGGCGCGGCTTTCACCGCACATCCAGCCTTGAACAGCCATGGCAGGGGCGGAGGGGCTCGAACCCACGGCCTTCGGTTTTGGAGACCGACGCTCTACCAACTGAGCTACACCCCTCTTGGACACGAGTCGGCAAAGTCCATCGCTGCCTCATAGCCCATAGTGAGACACTTGTCACAACATTTTTCTTGACAGTCCGCCGCAGGGCCAAGCCGAGTCCGATAAGCACCGAAATCAAATTATAAATCAGCAGCTTGATAAGGTATCACAAGCCATCGAAACCTTCAACAGTTTGATCGAGACACACCGCTTCAAGAAATATCCGGCCGATCTTGTAAACGCGTTCTGAAAGCCCACAGAGCTCGAACAAAGTACAGCTAGCCGAAATCAGTGCTCGGACTGCTCCTTGGTGCCCTTTGCTCGACGCATTAGATTCGTGAACCGCGTAAAAAGGTAATGGCTATCGTGTGGGCCAGGTGAGGCCTCCGGATGGTATTGGACCGAGAACACCGGTTTGCCCTTGAGCCGCAAACCAGCATTCGAATTGTCGAAGAGGGAGACATGCGTTTCTTCGACCGCCGCCGGCAAACTCTCGCGGTCAACCGCAAATCCGTGATTCATCGAGGTAATCTCGACCTTCCCAGTGGTATGATCCATTACCGGATGGTTCGCACCATGGTGGCCCTGATGCATCTTGGACGTCCGTGCCCCCAACGCAAGTCCGAGCAATTGATGCCCGAGGCAGATGCCAAACACGGGCAGGCCCGAGGCGACCAGAGCCTTGATCTCCGGCACCGCATATTTACCAGTGGCAGCCGGATCCCCGGGTCCGTTCGACAGGAAAATTCCGTCCGGTTTTCGCGCGATGATGTCGGCCGCCGTTGTCGTCGCCGGCACCACCGTCACCGAACAACCGGCGCTTGCCAGGCAGCGCAGTATATTTCGCTTGAGGCCATAGTCGACTGCAACGACGTGAAACTCGACCGCTGTTTGCGGTTTGTAGCCTTCACCCCACACCCAACGCATCTCGTCCCATGTCGTCGTCTGCCCGACCGTCACTTCGGGCACCAGGTCCATGCCATCCAAACCCGGCCACGCCTTTGCTTCAGCCTTCAACTTAGGCAGATCGAATTTGGCCGATGGCTCGTGCGCGATGACGCCATTCGGCATGCCTTTCTCGCGGATGAGTGCGGTCAGCGCCCGGGTATCTATGCCGCTGATCGCGATGATGCCACGCGCCTTTAACCACTTGTCCAGATGTTCCGCAGCCCGATAGTTCGATGGATCAGTTACATCGGCCCGCAACACGCAGCCGCGCACGCCAGAGCGCATTGCGAGATTGGACGTTTCGGTATCTTCGATGTTGGCGCCGACATTACCGATGTGGGGAAACGTGAAGGTGATGATTTGGCCAGCATAGCTCGGATCGGTGAGAATTTCCTGATACCCGGTCATCGCAGTATTGAAGCAAACCTCACCCACGGCCGAGCCGATCGAGCCCAAGCCATAACCTTCAATCACGGTGCCATCGGCCAGCACGAGGCGTGCCGTCGTCGACAGATCGACCCAGGGCGCGGGTTTTGCAAGCGTGTGGAGTTCGATCGGCATGAAAACGATTCCCAGAGTAGACCGGCGAGCAACAGTTCATCAAAGCCCGGCGGTGTGGGCAATACCTAGGCAAACGAGGCCTGAGGGTCAACACGGCGTCGCAAAGAGCCGCACAGCAAAAAGCCCGAAGCCAAGTTCCGCTTCGGGCTAAAGTTTCGGCGCCTCAGCTTCGATCAGAACTCGATCGTGCCGCCCTTTCCGCCGTTGCCGCTGTTACCGCCCTTGTTATTGCTACCGCCGTTGCCGCCATTGGCACTGACATCGCCGCCCTTCGCTAAACATGGGTTCTTAATCGTGCCGCCCTTGGCGCCATTGCCACTGTTAGGGCCGCTATTGTTTTCGCCGTCTTTTCCGTCCGCATTTGTGATTTTGGATTTACCGGCGCATTCTGCTTTCGCGGACTTCGAACTCTTATCGGCCATTTTAACCTCCTGGGCATTTAGCGGAATGTTGAACAGTAACAGCGAGAGACTTGCGAGTGCGCTTGCTTTGATTAGTGGGGTCATCACGAACTCCTTTGATTGAGATTGCTCTTCGGGGTGAGAGCCGCCCAGCGACCATGAGGGCGGCTATCGATCGATGCCGGTTTCTTACAGCGGCTGGCCGCTGCCGCCGCTACCGCCATTTGCAGTGTCAGTCCGGCTGGTATCGACCTTGTTGTGATCGCCCTGATCGTTGACTTGGCGCTTGTCGGTGACATCGCCACCAGCTCCGCCGTTGCCGCCTGCGGTTTGACCGTTGCCGCCCTTGCCACCGTTGGCGCTGTCACCGCCCATCGAGACCTTGTTCTTGTCGCCGGTCGCCGTGATATCGATCTGACGGTTGTCGACAACCTTGCCGCCGTTGCTGCCATCTTGCCCACGGCCAGTGGGACTGTTCGCGCCGTTGCCGCCGTTCACACCGTCGCCTTGAACGGCGATCTTGTTCTTGTCGCCGGTGACGGTAACGTGGCGGCTATCCGTAACCGATCCGCCGTTTTGACCGGCTGCGCCATTTGCCTTATCGCCTTGCAGCACGACCTTGTCGTGGTTGCCATTGACGACAATGTTGCGGTTATCGATCACGGGCTGGCCATTTTTCGACGTGTCGCCCACGATCACGACCTTGCAGTTATTGCAGTTGACGACAATCGTTCGATTGTCCGGTCCGCTGACGCTGGAGGCCGGCACATAGACAGTCTTGTTGTTGCCGTTGATGACGATCGTGCTGTTATCGCCAGCTGGCGTTCCGCCGGGGGGCTTGGTCTTATCGCCGTAAGTTGCGACTTTGTATCCCTTCGACGGGTCCTTGATCAGCGTCGTTGCTTGCTTAACGGCTTCCGCATGCTTCACGCCGTCGGATGGCTTGATCGTTTGCGCGTTGCGTTGCACCGCGTTGGCCGCGATGAACTTATGCATCGACGCTTCGGAGATGCGCTTGTGGCTGTCCGCCAATGGCGCTTTCGGCAAGATGCTGGCATTGGCCTGTCGCGAGTTCAGCAAATGCGCGCCACCGACGACCGCACCAGCGACGGCGACTTTGGAGCCTAGGCGGATGCCCGCTTTTGGCGGCAGTGGCTGCGGGTTGAGAGCAACTTTGGCGGCTTTATCGGCCAATTTCACCTTTATCTTAGCAGGCGCAGCCGGTTTGGCCGGTATCGTCACACGTTGCTCGACGGGCTTGCGAACGATGCGTTCCACGATGCGGCGCTCGACCTTGGGGGCGATCTTTACCTCACGCTTTTCAAACTTCGGTTCAGATTTGCGGCTCTCGCTGATGCGTGCGGGAGAGGACGACGAAGAAACCGAGGAAGAGGGTCGCGAGGACGAATTCGAACCGCCGCCCTTGCCAGCTTCGGCTGCTCCATGCAGGAGCGCGAGGGAGAAAAGACCGGTTCCGACGGTCAGGATGATTTTAGGGGTCATGTCACGCTCCTTGCATTTCTTTGTGAGGGATGGGCGGGCTCATGGCCCTTGTTTCGACTTGTCCCGGGGGTGCCCCCTCGACCGTCCGGGCGAGGGGGCATTGATCAGGTATCGCTAGAATTAGAAGGAGATGTTTCCGCCTTTGCCGCCGTTGCCGCTGTTGTTGCCAGAGTTGTTGTTGCCGCCGTTGCCGCCGTTGGCGTTGGCACTGGTGCCACCTTTGGCTTTGCCGGCGTTCTTGATCGTTCCGCCGTTGCCGCCGTTTCCGCTCTTGTTGCCTGAGTTGTTATTCCCACCGTTGCCGCCATTGGCGTTGAACGTCCTGCCGTGATGTCCGCCACCTTTGGCGAAGGCCGGGGCTTGCATGGTGGAGAGGGCGAAGGTGGCGGCGATTGCAGCGAGGATGATCTTCTTGGACATTGGTATCTCCTGTTGGGTTTTTGATTTTTGATTTTTTCCGTTTCAGAAGCCCCGTTCCGAGCGCTTCTGTCCTGTTGGACGCAACCCCTGCGAGAACGGTTCAAAGATTTCTGAAGAAATATTCACGATCGCGCACACGGCCTCAAACACCGCTCGCGCAACGTTGGAAAACCCAGTGAATTCATGTGCCGAGGATTATTCTTTTGGCTTCGCTATGGGCGAGACGGATGCAGAACCGTTTCCATTCTTATTGCCGGACGATCCATTTTTCGCAGCCTGGATGGCGTCGGCAGCGGTAGCCGCATAGCGCACGACCGGTTTGCGTAACCCCGCGATCAGCATCGTGCGTCGAACGCTTTTGCGAGCGCCCGCAAAATAGACCTTGGTGCCTGAGCGGGTGAGATTTGTGGCGAACTCGCCAAGCATTCGCGCGGCCGTGCTATCGACGAGCGGCACATCGGTCATGTCTAGAATGAAAATTCTTGGGTGCACGCCGATCCGATCCAGGGCGTTGCTCACCGCAGCGGTCGCCCCAAAGAAAAATGCGCCGCTGATACGGTAGACCATTACATCGCCGATGAGACCCGCCGGCTCCAAGCCGCTGCGCGATGCAATCACCTCATCCGCCTCGTCCTCAGCAACCAGTCGACCGCCGCCCTGGATGTCAATCGCTTCGGCCATGCGATGCAAGAACAGGAAAGCGCCAAGCGTTACGCCGACGGCGATAGCCGTTATCAAATCCTCGAAGATCGTCAGCAGGAATGTCGCCATGAGCACGGCGGCGTCGCCCCAGGTGGCGCGCAGCAAACTCACAAACTCGTGACGCTCAGCCATATTCCAGGAGATCACGGCGAGAATGGCACCGAGGCAGGCCAACGGGACGAATGAGGCCAACGGCGCCGCGATCAACATGAACACCAGCAAATAAACCGCGTGCAAAATGCCTGATACCGGGCCATGCGCGCCGCCTCGGACATTCGTCGCCGTGCGGGCGATCGTACCAGTGACGCACATTCCCCCGAACGTGACGGCGCCGATATTGGCCAAACCTTGCGCGACGAGCTCGCAGTTCGAGCGGTGTTTGCGCCCGGACATACCATCGGCGACCACAGCCGACAGCAAGCTTTCAATGGCCCCCAGTAGGGCAATCGAAATCGCGTCGGGTAGCACCGCCCGCATTTTCGTCAGGCTAAATTCTGGTAACGCCGGCAATGGGAGCGAATTTGGTACGCCGCCGAAGCGCGATCCGACGGTCGCAACGTCAAAGTGGAATATCGCCGTCAATGCCGCGCTGAGGACAACTGCAATCAACAGACCGGGCCACTTGGGACGATAGGCGCGCAAGCCCAAAATAAGCGCAATAGCGAACCCGGATAGTGCGACCGTCGCTGGCTTGATTGTACCAAGTGCGCTCCAGATCGCTGCAATCTTCGGCACCAGTGCGGACGGTTCCTTGATTATATCGAGACCCAGAAGTTCCTTCACCTGAGAGGCAAAAATAATCACTGCGATACCGGCCGTGAATCCAATTATTACAGGATACGGAATATATTTGATGTAAGTGCCGAGTTGCATGAAGCCGACGGCCATCATCATTACACCGGCCATCATCGTTGCGAGCACCAGGCCATCGTAACCGTGCCGCTCGACGATCGCCGCGATGACGACAATGAAGGCACCCGCGGGTCCGCCGATCTGGAAGCGGCTACCCCCGAGCGCTGAAACTAAAAAGCCTCCGACAATTGCGGTGTAAAGCCCACGATCGGGCGACAGCCCGGCCGCGATAGCGATCGCCATCGACAACGGCAGCGCCACGATCGCGACCGTCAATCCGGCAAGCGCGTCTGCGCGGAACTCCTTGCGCCCGTACCCCTCGCGCAAGACCGTGACGAGCTTCGGCGTGAACAACTCAGTGAACGTCGGCTTGGACCGTCGACCAGCAGAAAACGGGTGCGATGACATTTTGGTTCGATATCCCGGACATGAGACGAGCGAGGGACTCGTTGAACTCTCCAAGTGTTGTACCGGCCATCATCTTCATCGTCGATGCGTTCGCGCGCGTAGGGGACCGTTTCGCGGCGCTTACCTTGCTCGAACCGCGGCCAAGGCGTAACGTCGATGCCAAACCGACAAGTCGAGGATTTTTCCATGCGCGATGAGATCATGCAGGCCGTCAAGGTCGCTATGAAGGGCGGCGAAAAAGCCCGCCTTTCGACCCTTCGAATGGTGCAAGCCAAAATCAAGGATGCCGATATTGCCGCTCGGCCGTCGAAAGACAAGATTACCGATGGCGAGATCGTCGACCTGCTGGCCCGCATGGTCAAACAGCGTCGCGAATCGATTGTGCTTTACGAGCAGGGCGGACGACAGGAACTCGCCGATCAGGAACAAGCCGAGATCAAAGTGATCGAGGGCTTCATGCCTAAACAGCTCAGCGATGCAGAGATTACTGCGGCCATCAACGGCATCATTGCGGAAACCGGCGCGGCCAGCGTCAAAGACATGGGAAAAGTGATGGCGGCACTCAAAGAAAAATTCGCCGGCCAGATGGACTTTGCCAAGGCGAGTGCTATCGTCAAGGCACAACTTAAGTAATTATCCGCGCTCAGACCGGGAGGGAATTCTGTGCGCAATCCCGACTTGAAACGAGCAGACCTCGAGGGGGAGGGTCTCGTCCGAGTAGCAGGAGCGTGTAATGCCGTCCCCTTTCCGTCAGCTCACGTCCCGTCAGTTTGAATCGGAAGTTGAGACATTTTCTTGGAAGCGCCGCGTATGGCGGATCGACATGCATCACACGTGGTTCCCCGCCCACAGTGACTACGACGGTGCCGCCTGCATCGAGGGCATGGCCCGATATCACGTCGAGGAGCGCCATTTCGACGACATCGCCCAGCACGTATCGATCGCTCCCGATGGCACGATTTGGACCGGGCGCGATTGGAATTCGGATCCGGCCAGCGTTGGTTTTGGCATGAACCGTGGCGTGTTCATGTTTGAGGCGATCGGCAACTTCGATACTGGTTTTGACCGCCTCGAAGGTGCCCAACTAGCCAGCGTGACGGCCGTCATCGAGACCGTGCAACGGCATTTCCAGCTACCCATTCAAGCCCTGCTGTTTCACCGTGAAGTGCCACAAACCGAGAAGACGTGCCCGGGCAGCAGCGTCGACAAGGCCTACATCATGCGGCTAGCCGCCCGTCTAAGACGGCGCGCGCTGCCTGTGAATAGCGGGCATAGCGCCATGGTTGCTTGACGCTGACGCGGGCTTGATGGCCGAATCACCTTATACTGGGTCCGACCACGACAACCAGTTCGGACTCCATGCGCTTCACTCCGCAATTCCTCGATGAAATTCGCGCCCGGTTGCCTGTCAGTCAGGTCGTCGCGCGTAAGGTCGCGCTGAAGCGCAAAGGGCGCGAGTTCTCGGGGCTATCGCCGTTCAAAGTCGAGAAGTCACCCTCGTTTTTTGTCAATGATGTGAAAGGTTTTTATCATTGCTTTGCCTCGGGCGAACATGGCGACATTTTCAAATTCGTAATGTTGACGGAAGGCTTGACCTTTCCCGAAGCCGTTGAGAGATTGGCGGCGGAAGCCGGCGTGCCGATGCCGAAGCAGGAGTTTGGTGACGAGGTTCGAGATCAGGCACGGCAGGACGAGCGCACCAGGCTGTACGAGCTTCTGGAGGCTTCCGCCAAATTCTTCGAAGACGCTCTCCACTCGAGAGCCGGGCAGGAGGCGCGCTCATATCTTGAGCGGCGGGGCTTGAAGCGAGAAACGATATCCAAGTTCCGCCTCGGATTTGGGCCGACCGGACGTGCCGCTCTGAAAGATCACCTCGTCAAACGCGGCTTCACCGTGCCTGAGATGATCACTTCGGGAATGCTGATCGGCGGCGACGATATCCCTACCCCCTATGACCGCTTTCGCAATCGCGTGATGTTCCCGATTACCGACCTCAAAGACCGGGTGATTGCATTCGGTGGCCGTGCGCTCGAAAAGGATGTTCCCGCCAAATATCTGAATTCGCCGGAAACGCCGCTGTTTCACAAGGGCGGTATTCTATTCAACGCCGCCAAGGCGCGACCGTTGGCTTACGAACGTGAGCAAGTGATCGCCGTTGAAGGTTACATGGACGTGGTGGCGTTGACGGAGGCAGGTTTTGGTCAATCGGTCGCCCCGCTCGGAACGGCTTTGACTGAAGATCAGGTCAAGTTGTTATGGCGGATGTGCCCCGAGCCGATCCTGTGTTTCGATGGTGACGCTGCTGGCCAAAAAGCCGGTTTTCGGGCAATCGACACCGTGCTTCCCCATCTCAAGCCGGGGTTGAGCGTGGCGTTCGCTTTCTTGCCGAACGGTCTCGACCCTGATGATCTCATCCGTCAGCAGGGCCCCGAAGCAATGCACGAGATCTTGCGTACGGCGCGTCCGCTCGCCGACATGCTTTTCGCCCGCGAATGGAGCAGTGGCCAGTGGACGACGCCGGAACGGCGCGCACAGCTGGAACAGCGCCTCTTCAAGCTCGTTGGCGGTATCGCCGACGATAGCGTGCGGGGGCACTACACGCAGTCGGTACGCACTAAACTGCGGGAGGTGTGGGGACCCATCGCGCCCGGCCAAGC
>JANLXZ010000066.1:0-5759 GCA_031365375.1 Hyphomicrobiaceae bacterium
CGCCGAAGGGGGCGACCAACAAGCTCGAGGCGGCGTTGACGTAGTGGATCGACACCAAGCCCTCGGATGCCGCCATCTCAGCCCACTCGCCGACGCGCCCGACGTGACCGGTATTGCGCAGCGCGATCGCCGACAAGCCCATCGCCTTGCACTTGTCCATTCCCATTCGAACCGCTTGCGGCGCCATCGTCTGGCCGAAACCATATTGGCCATCGACGACCGCCAGCACCGGGGTCTCGGTGATCACTTTCAAGGTTTGATCGGTGATGAACTCGCCGCTGACCTTCTTTTGCACGTACCACGGTACGCGCACGACGCCGTGGCTGTCATGGCCGGAAAGATTGGCCCCGACGAGGCTCTCGCCAAGCCGGTCACCCTGCACGCGCGAGCAGCCCGCCTGCACGAAAATGTCGGACACGAATCGGCTCAGCGCGGCGGCGTGAATAGTGATCATTGTTGTTCCCTCGAACATCTTGCTTGTTTTCTTAGCATCGTGTCGCAACAGCGCCGCTCTGCCTAGGGGGCGGGCGCAAGGGGGCCAAGCGGGGAATGCAGGGCTTGTCAGGGGGCAGCGTTGCGCTAGCTTGGTCGCACCGCACACACGCACACTGCAAGGATCGCCGCTCATGGACTTCGCCATCCCTCCCGAGATCGCCACCCTCAAGGCTGAGGTTGATGCCTTCATTCGGCGGGACGTGATCCCGTTCGAGGGTGATCCGCGTTGGACGGCGCACGGGCCGACGGATGAGCTGCGGCGCGATCTCAACGCGCGCGCGAAAGCCGCCGGGTTGCTCGCCGTTCATGTGCCAAAGGAGTTCGGCGGACGCGATTTGAGCCACGTTGCCAAGGCTGTGATTTTCGAGGCGGCTGGCTACTCGATGCTGGGGCCGATCGCGATGCACTGCCAGGCACCGGACGAGGGCAACATTCACCTGATGGAGGTGGTCGGCACCCCCGCCCAGAAGGAAAAATATCTGCGCTCTCTGGCGACGGGCGCGACGCGATCATGCTTCGCCATGACCGAGCCCGAGGGTGGCGCTGGCTCCGATCCTGCCATGTTGAAGACCAGGGCTACGCCCGATGGCAACGGCTTCGTCATCAACGGGCGCAAGTGGTTAATCACGGGAGCGGACGGTGCCGCCTTTGCGATCATCATGGCGCGCACTGGCGATGGTCCCGGCGACGCGACGATGTTTCTGACGCCGTTGCCCAATCCGGCATTCAAGATCAGCCGGACGCTCGATACGATGGATTCGTCATTCATGGGCGGTCACGCCATCATCGACATCGAAAATTTGCGGGTGTCTGGCGACGATGTGCTGGGCGAGGTTGGTCAAGGCTTCAAGTATGCTCAGGTGCGGTTGGCACCGGCCCGGCTGACGCATTGCATGCGTTGGCTCGGCTCCGCGCAACGCGCCCACGACATCGCGACGAGTTACGCGAAAGAACGGATGGCGTTCGGCAAGCCGCTCGGACACCACGAGGGTGTGTCGTTCATGCTCGCCGACAACATGATGGATGTGCATACCGCGCGGCTGTCTATCTGGCATTGCGCCTGGGTACTCGACCAGGGCGGCCGCGGCGGCACTGAAAGCTCGATGGCAAAGGTTATCTGCTCGGAAGCAATCATGCGCGTCGTCGATCGCTCGATGCAAATTTTGGGTGGGCTGGGTCTGACCCGCGACACGATGGTCGAGCGGATCTTTCGCGATGTTCGCGCGTTCCGTATTTATGACGGACCATCGGAGGTGCATCGCTTTGCATTAGGACGACGGATCGTCAGCGACAGAGCAACGAAGTCCTAAGCGATCTACACGGATCCGTGAATTGAGAAAGGTTTTGTGCCACCCATATCTGTTTTAGTCGGTGAAAACCTTATCAACTCATAAGGGATGAGTATGCGTACTAAAATCATCATCTCAGCACTCGCCTTGGGTCTGCTAGCACCAGTGATCCCTGGGCAAAATGCCTCTGCAGACGCTCGCTCGTCTCGCTACAAGCGTGATTATGACGGTTATTCCACGAGGTATCAGCAATCTCGCGGTTACCGCGACTACAGATATCGCAACAATTCTTATTCGGCGCGCGCCAATAATCTCGATCCTGCCGGGGATTATAAAGCTTATCCCGATTGGGCTCGAGCGGCGTTGTCACCGAAGTACGATGGCGGAAATCGTCGATAATTTGGAAGGGCGCGGCGCGGGATCGTCGCGCCGTTATGAACTGCAGAGGTAGGAGATTGCGAATGACCAGTTTTATCGGTTTTTTGGCATTAGTGATTATGTTGACCGCGATCGCGAGCACATCAGCGGACGCCCGCGAGAAGCGTCGCGTACTCGTGTCGTCGCGTGCAGCCAGCTTTGATAAGGTGCGTCGGGCCGACGATGAATACGCCGCGCGTGCACAAAGTCGCGATCCTGCGGGAAATTATAAGGATTACCCTAACTGGGCGCGCGCAGCTCTCGGCGGTTCCGGGTCAACTCCGGGACGTTGAGATAGGGTTCATTCGGGCATGAACGCAAGATCGGTATCGGCCAACTTGAGGCCGTTTTGCGTAAGCAAGCAATGCGCTTGCCCCCGATGATGCGTTTGGTGGTTAAACATATGAGTGACGAGTTCCCATCGTGGACGAGTTACGTCTCGCCCGACCGCTCCTGAGTACCACGCCAGATCCCCTACCAGATCGGCCGGCGTCATCCGGCCGGTCCAATCAATGATAAGTTGATCGAATACTTCCCTCTCGGCCTTTAGCTCATCCCAATCGGTTATCGCCGTCGAAGTTTCTTTGATTGATGTGATCTGCGGCGCAGGGTTAGCCGGGTCGAATCGATGCATCCAAATCTTATCGCCGAAAAGGATGTGGCAGAGCGTGTGCCATGGATCGACTCGAAAAACGCGCCGCGCGCGCGCTTGCGCTCGACATCCGGCAACCGCTCGGCAGCGCTATATAGCGATTGGTTTTGCCACCGATTGTAGCGCGCCATCATCTGGGCATAGGCGGGCGAGATCACGACGGTTTCCTCGCGCGTGCCGTGACCTCGATTTCCACCTTCATCGCCGTGTTCATCAGGGCCGTACTCAGCATCGTTGCCGCTGGGCGCGCCTTGTCGAACGTCTTGCGGAGGGTCGGCCAGCACGGTTCGAAATCGGCCGGGTTGGGGAAAATGTAAGTCACCCGCACCACGTCGTCGAAACTGCTGCCGGCTTCGGTAAGTGCCGCCCCGATGTTCTTTAGCGTCTGCTCGCACTGCGCGACGACGTCTTCAGCAAGCGTCATGGTCGCGTAGTCGTAGCCGGTGGTGCCAGCGACGAACACGTAGTCGCCGTCCACAACCGCGCGCGAGTAGCCGATCTCGGCCTCGAACTTCGATCCTGATGAGATCAAGCGGCGAGTCATGCGTTTCAGCCTACGATCTCGTCGAGGCGGAAATTCATGGCGATCTCGCGCTCGGCGGCGGCAGCGCTGTCAGATCCGTGCGAGGAATTCTCGCCCTTCGAGACGGCGAACAGCTTGCGGATTGTGCCTTCGGCTGCTTCCTTCGGGTCGGTCGCGCCCATGATTTCGCGGTACTTGGCGATGGCATTCTCGCCTTCCAGCACCTGCAGTACGATCGGACCCGAGGTCATGAACGTGACCAGCTCGCCGAAAAACGGGCGGGCCTTGTGCTCGGCGTAAAACGCCTGAGCCTGGGCCTTGGTCCAGTACACGCGCTTCTGGGCGACGATGCGCAAGCCGGCCTTTTCGATGACGGCGTTGATGGCGCCGGTAAGATTGCGTTTGGTCGCGTCCGGCTTCAGGATCGAAAACGTTTGCTCGATGGCCATTGAGTGGTCTCGTTTGTCTGATGTCGTCGGGTTGATGTTGAGGGGCTTATAGAGATGCAAGCCGCGGCCAGCAAGGGTGGCCCATCGAGGTTGCTGGCATTCACCGCCACCGCCGCCTGGGTGTACCCGACCCAGAAGGCAACCTGGCACTTGGTATCAGCGGGCAAGCTCGGCGCGTGGTTCCTGCTGATGATCAACAGTTACGCGCTGGTCGCCGCCGTACATGGCATCGAGCGATTTCAACCGGATCAGGATTGAGGTTACTTCGTTGGCATCGTCAGCGCAGCGCGCCTGAGCTTACCATTCGGCGTGCGTGGCAGATTGTCGACGAACACCACTTCGCGTGGACATTTGTATGCAGCGAGCCGGCCGGCTGCAAACGCCTTTATGGCGTCCGGCTCACACACGGCGCCAGGTTTCGCCACGACAAATGCCGCGATGATCGACACGTCGGCCCGCACGCGGACTTCGGTGCATGCAACTTCCGCCACGGACGGGTGCTCGACGATGGCAGCCTCCACTTCCTGCGGCGAAACACGATAACCGCCAGCCTTCATGAGGTCGTTGGCGCGCCCGTGGTGCGTGACGTAGCCCTCCGCATCCATGCTGGCAAGATCGCCGCCGATAAACCAGTCGCCGCGAAGGACTTCACGCTCTTCGGCGGGGCGGTTCCAGTAGCCAAGCATGAGGCCCGGGTCGGAGCGGTGCACAGCCAGTAATCCAGGCTCGCCTGCACCCAATGGTTCGGTGCCGCCATCGACATCGAGAATGACGACCGAGCGACCGGGCTGCGGCCGCCCAATCGCACCGTCGCGACGCGGCACGGTCGGGCTCGTCGAGATAAACGTCGACATCTCGCTCATGCCGATCGACTCGAAGAGTTCGAGCGAGGTGCGCGCACGCCATTCATCAAAGAACCCGGGAGGTGGGGCCTCGCCAGCGGTCAGACCGTGCCGAAGTGCTCCGAATGCGTCTGGTCGCGCGTCGCTGTATTTCATGATCTGGCGATAGAGGCCTGGAACCGCGGCGAAGATCGTCGCGCCGTGGGCCAAGATCAGCTTGGGCCACAAGCTCGGATCCTTTTCACCGGTGTAGATGATCGACGTCGCTCCGTTCGCCCATGGGTCGGTCAGCCCGACGCCGAGCGTGTAAGTCCAATTGAAGGCGCCCGCATGCAGCACCCGGTCGCTCGACGATATCCCATACCAGCCTTGGTACATCGGCCGCCGTCCCCAAGCTGCACGGTGGGCATGCAAGACGCCTTTGGGTCGCGACGTCGTCCCGGATGTGTAGATCAGGTAGGCCGGTTGATCGGCGGCGGTCGCAGCATAGGTGCCGCGCGGGCCGTCGGCGATCATGCGGGAAACGTGCTCTTTCTCGATAACCTGCACGCCAGCTGGAACTGGTCCGACGGCTAAGTTGTCTGCAACGCAAACCGCTTCCGCACCACTGTTTTCCAGCAGGAACATGACTTCCGGTTGGGTCAGTTGGGTTGACGCCGGGATCGGCACAAATCCGGCTGCCACCGCGCCGAAGAACATCAGTGCGTATTCGCTCGTGTTGTCCAGCCGGATGAGAATGCGCGCGCCAGGCGTGAGGCCACTCGTCGACAGCGCTCCGGCAACATTGAGGATCGCATTCTCCAACCGGGCGTAGGTCCAGATCTCGGACGGCGCGCGTGTCGGATCGGCGACGACGACGAGGGCGGCTTTGTCGGGTGATGAGCCTCGGGACCGGCCGATGCAATAGGCGGCCATGTTGAAGGCCGCCGGGGGCAGGTCGGCACCATATCCGATCATTGGCGTCACTTCTCCCCCTCCATCCACCAGGTATCTAACTCGGGACCGAACAGGGCGGTACGTTCCGGTGGCTTCACGTGCCGCCAGTGGGCGATCCATTCCCCTTGCACGTGGAACAGCGGGATCATGTAGTCG
>JANLXZ010000067.1:0-21557 GCA_031365375.1 Hyphomicrobiaceae bacterium
TTAGCGAAAAGCGCCGGCCACAATGTTGGCGGGCGCTTCTTTTTTCGTGATTAGCGGATTGGCGGGGCGTACTGCAGGCCGCCCTGGTTCCACAGGCGATTTTCGCCGCGCGAGATGTTGATCTTGGTGCTTGGGCCGAAGTATTTGTCGTAGACTTCGCCGTAGTTGCCGACCTTTTTCACGATCTGCAGCGCCCAGTCGTTATTGACGCCCAAACCCTTGCCGAACTCGCCTTCAGTACCGAGCAGACGCTTGATGTCCGGATTGGTGGACTTCGTCATTTCATCGGCGTTGGCCGCGGTAATGCCTGCTTCTTCGAGGTTCAACCAAGCAAAGTAGACCCACTTGGCAAGCGTGAAGAACTGACTGTCACCCTGACGAACGACCGGGCCAAGCGGCTCTTTCGAAATGATGTTCGGCAAGATCATGCTGTCATCTGGCTTGGCAAGCAGCGTGCGGTCGGCGGCGAGCCCCGAGCGGTCGGTGGTGTAAGAATCGCAGCGGCCGGCTTCATAGGCCTTGATGGCTTCGTCCGATTTTTCGAACACAACCGGCTTGTAGGTGATCTTGTTGGTCCGGAAGAAGTCGGCGAGGTTGAGCTCGGTCGTGGTGCCGGTCTGGACGCAGATCGACGCGCCGTTGAGTTCCTTGGCGTCCTTCACACCGAGCGCCTTCTTAACCATGAAGCCTTGACCGTCATAGAACGTTACGCCAGCGAAACTCATGCCCATCGAACTATCGCGGCTCATGGTCCACGTCGTAGTGCGGGACAGCACGTCGATTTCGCCCGATTGGAGAGCGGTAAAACGCTCTTTCGAAGTCAGCGCCTTGTAGGTCACCTTCGCCGGGTCATTGAAGATGGCGACGGCGAGGGCACGGCAGTAGTCGACGTCGATGCCGGTCCAATTGCCTTTATCGTCGGGTTGCGAAAAACCCGGTACACCGGGGCTGATGCCGCACAGCACGTTGCCGCGCGCCTTGACGGCATCGAGGGTCTTGCCCTGGGCCAGCGCACCGGTGACGCCGCCGATGGCGACCAACGCGGCCAAACCTGCAATTTTCAGACTTTTCATAGGTACGTTTCTCCCGTCCTCACTGGACATTTACGTCGACTGACGTTCACTGCTCCGCTCGCCTCTAGGCGGGTTTACCCGTCTTGTTGCGAGCGTCTTGACAGTTGGATGGCTGGTTCACGAATTCGAAACCGCTCATTAACACCCACCTGAACAAAACTTTTTTGCCCCGCTGGGGCTACTGCCGCGTACCCCTCCTAGTGATTGAGGATCTGCGACAAAAATAACTTTGTACGTTCTGACCTAGGGTTCGCAAAGAACTCCTTTGGCGGACCCTGCTCGACGATCTCGCCGCGGTCCATGAAGATGACACGATCCGCGACCGAGCGGGCAAAGCCCATTTCGTGAGTAACGCAGATCATCGTCATGCCGGAGCGGGCGAGCTCGATCATGGTATCGAGAACTTCCTTTACCATCTCAGGGTCGAGCGCCGAGGTCGGCTCATCGAACAACATGATGCGCGGCTGCATGCACAACGCCCGCGCAATCGCCACGCGCTGCTGCTGGCCGCCGGATAATTGGCCCGGATACTTGTGCGCCTGCTCGGGAATCCGCACGCGCGTCAAATATTGCATCGCCAGCGTCTCAGCCTCGGCGCGAGGCATCTTGCGCACCCAAGTTGGAGCCAAGCACAAATTGTCGAGGATCGTCAGATGCGGGAACAGGTTGAAACTTTGAAACACCATGCCAACTTCGGAGCGGATCTTGTCGACATTACGCACGTCGTTGGTCAACTCGACGCCATCGACGATGATACTGCCTTTTTGGTGCTCCTCCAGGCGATTGATGCACCGGATCAACGTCGATTTACCGGAGCCGGACGGCCCGCAAATGACGATTTTCTCGCCGCGCGCTACGTTGAGATTGATATTTCGCAGCACGTGAAATTCGCCGAACCACTTATTGACGCCTGCCATTTCAATTGCTGGCGCGGTGCTCGCAGATGTATTTGGTGCGGCACTCAATGCGGCATCTTGGGCCATGAAACCTCGCTTGGACATCACTATACTGCAATAAGAACGACGTTGACCTTACGTCCACCCTACTGCCCTAAAACTATGCACGAGGCGCAGGGCAGGCGCAACGGGTCCGCATGACGAAAATTTTGGCTATCGTTGCCGACTTTGGCGCCAATTCAGACTTTCTCCTGGTGACGTTTATCCACCGAGTATCATTGCAGCGCCTTTCTCCGCAATCATGAGCGTCGGCGCGTTGGTATTTCCACTGGTGATCGTCGGCATTACAGAAGCATCGATCACACGCAAACCTTCCACACCTCGCACCCGCAAATTGGGGTCCACGACGCAGCGTTCGTCAGTCCCCATGCGAGCCGTGCCCACCGGATGGAAGATCGTTGTTGAGATTTCGCCGGCCGCTTTGGCGAGATCGTCATCGGACGTGATCGCCGGGCCGGGCCGGAATTCCTCCGGTCGATAGCGTTGAAGTGCGGGCTTGCTAACGATCTTTCGCGTGAGACGGATCGAATCTGCGGCGACACGCCGATCATCCTCGGTCGCCAGATAATTCGGATCGATCGTCGGATGCACGTCTGCATCGGGCGATGTGATCCGCACATGGCCGCGGCTCGTTGGTCGCACATTACATACGCTCGCGGTAAATGCCGGGAATGGATCGAGCGGGTCACCAAATTTTGCCAACGTCAAAGGTTGCACGTGGTATTGAACATTCGGCGTCTCGCGGCTGTCGTCGGACTTCGCGAACGCACCCAACTGAGAGGGTGCCATCGACATCGGTCCGGTCCGTTTCAACGCGTACTGCAAGCCAATGCCTGCCTTTTGCCACAACTTCTGCGAGGTCTCGTTCAACGTCCTCACGCCATGCACTTTATAGGCGCAGCGGATCTGGAGGTGATCCTGCAGGTTCTCGCCGACGCCGGGCAGATCGTGACGCACTTCAATCCCGAGCCCTTGCAACAGTCCACCGGGACCGATGCCGGACACCTGCATTATTTGAGGAGAGCCGATCGCGCCTGCGGCCAAAATAACTTCACGGCGCACTTTAATCGTCGCCGCCTGCCCCTTTACACGCACCGCGGCACCCGTCACCCGCTTACCTTCGAGTGTCAGTTTTGCTATCTGCGCATTGGTGAACACCGTGAGGTTCTTCCGCCCGATCGCTGGCCGCAGGAACGCCTTCGACGTGTTCCACCTGAGGCCCGAACGCTGGTTCACTTGAAAGTAACTCGAGCCCTCGTTGTTGCCGCCATTGAAGTCGCGGATCTTCGGGATACCCGCTTGCTCCGCCGCATCCGCAAACGCGTCGAGAATATCCCAGCGGACGCGCGGCTTTTCGATGCGCCACTCGCCGCCGCGCGCGTGTACAGCGCCGAAATCGCCGGCGTCCATCGCCCACTGATCTTGATGCTTGAGGAAGTACGGCAGCACGTCCTCCCACGACCAACCGGGATTGCCCATTTGCCGCCATTGATCATAATCGCGCGACTGCCCGCGCATGTAGATCATGCCGTTGATTGATGAGCAGCCGCCGAGCACACGGCCGCGCGGATAGTTCAAACTGCGGCCATTGAGGCCCGGAGTTGGCGCGGTCTTATAACCCCAGTCGGTTCGCCGATTGCCCATCAGATAGAGGTAGCCGACGGGGATATGGATCCAATGATAGTTGTCGCGGCCGCCTGCCTCGAGAAGTGCCACGCGGGTTCCGGGATCGGCGGACAATCGGTTGGCGAGCAGGCATCCAGCGGTGCCAGCACCAACGATAACGTAATCGAATTCACCCAAACTCGAAGTCATGTCCGTCCCTCGTCCCGCGCTCCAACCATCGTTTGATAACTGTCAGTCGGCGGCTGAGGAAGTGATTTGCGCAGATAACAGCCTACGCCCGAGGAAAAGGGCTTCGTTGGTGCCGACCGTGACCCGGTCGACCTCGACGAAGCCGCAGCGATGATAAAAGTGCACATTGCGGCTCGCCGCGTTAGTGACGACGTGCATTCCAGGCGCGCCATGATCGACAGCATGGGCGGCAAACGCTCCGATCAATTCTGCACCAACTCCGTGGCCGCGCATGGGCGCGGCGACATTGATGTGCAAGTGCGCCGGATAACGGGCGCTGACGGCGGCGAACGCCTGCACGGTCGATAGATCGGCAAAACGCGGATTGCGGGCGAGATCCTCGATTGCACCGACGAGGTAGCCAACGATGCTTCCGGCAGCATCGATTGCAACAAACGCGTGTGCCGCATCGAACTGGAGATAGCGGCCGAGCCAACGCTCGCGAAAAGCGGCTCGTTCAGCCGCGTTGGCAAACGTTTGCGTGGCGCTCGATGAAAAGAAGATTTGGTCGATGGCCACTAATTGTTGCGGCGTCCACGAGCGTTCGAGATAACCACAAATATTCACGGTATCTCGCCTCATCGATCAATGCACCGCGCCAGCGTGATCGCAACAGTCGCGACGATGTCGTCGATCGAGGCGCCGCGTGACAGATCCGAGATCGGCCGGCGGAAACCTTGCAGGAATGGCCCCAGCGCCTGCGCCCCGCCGAGTTCCTGCACGAGCTTGTAGGCAATGTTGCCCGAGTCGAGATCCGGGAAAATTAGCACATTGGCCCGGCCTGCAACATCACTAGGCCCCGCAACTTTTTTCACGGCAACCACGCTCGATAGCGCCGCGTCACCCTGCAATTCACCATCGATCATCAGACCCGGCATCAGCGTGCGCACGTGAGCCAACGCCGCTCGAACCTTTTCAACGCGAGCGTGTTGCGCGCTGCCCTTGGTCGAGAATGAAAGCATCGCAACGCGTGGTGTCGCTCCCAAAAGCCGCGCGCTATCGGCGGACGCGATCGCGATGTCGGCAAGCTCGCGGGCGGTCGGGTCGGCGTTGACGGCGCAGTCGGCAAAGATCAGCGCGCGGGCCGGCTTGGCAGCAAGCTGCGGTACCAGCATTACGAAAAAGCTCGATGGGATCTCGATCGCCGGCGCCAAGCCGATCGTCATCAGCCCGGCCTCGATCACACGGCGCGTCGGGTTGGCTGCACCGCCAACGAAGGTATCCGCTTCACCAGCCGCCACCAGCGCTCCGGCAAAATAAAGCGGCTTCGACAGCAACCGTTGCGCGGCCTTGGAGCTGAGGGATGGTCGAGCGGCCACGACGACTTCGGCCAACCGTTCGAGTGCGGGGTCGGTGGCCGGATCGCGAATGTCGATTGCTGATCGATCGGCACCAAGAGCCGCAATCGCAGCACCTACCTCGTCGCTATTACCCAGCAGCACCGGGCGCGCGAGGCGTTCATCGATGAGCCGCACCGCTGTCCGCAACACGCGTTCGTCACCCGTTTCTGGCAACACGACACGCATCCCACGCCCGCGGATCGCATCTTTGCTCGTGCTAACGATATCCATCGCAGTCCTGCCTTGCCGTTTATGAGTGGGTTTAACGGTCCTTGCGGTCTTGTCCAACAGATCGCAGGGCGGCACTGTCGCAACTCGAGGAAACAATAATCCAAGGATGGCGCCCCATGGCCGCTAAAACCATCGTCACTTGTGCATTGACCGGCGGCTTCGACACCGTCGACAAAAACCCGGCAGTGCCGGTCACCCCCGAGCAGATCGCGAAGTCGGCTCTCGACGCTGCCAGTGCAGGTGCCGCGATCGTCCACATTCACGTCCGCGACCCGAAGACCGGCAAGCCCTCGATGGCGCTCGAGTTGTATGAGGAGACGGTTAAACGCATCCGCGCTGTCAACCGCGATGTCATCCTCAACCTCACAACTGGTGCTGGTGGACGCTTTATACCGGGCGCGGACGACCCTCGCATTGCCGCCGAAGGCACGACGCTGACCACACCCGCCGTTCGCATGCGCCATATCGAGAGGATCAAGCCGGAGATCTGCACACTGGATTGTGGCAGCATGAACTTTGGCCCGCATGTATTCATCAACACGCCCGCGCATCTGGCCGAAATGGCCGCGACCGCAAAAAAGGCCGGCACCAAACCCGAGATTGAAGTTTTCGACCTGGGCCACATCGAACTTGCTAAAAAGCTCATCGCCGACGGCGTGATCGCCGCGCCGCCGCTGTTCCAGCTCTGCCTCGGCATCTCGTTCGGGGCACCAGCAACCCCGGAGGCGATGCTAGCGATGCGCAACAATCTGCCGGCCGATGCCCATTGGTGTGCGTTCGGCATCGGCCGCATGCAGTTTCCATTGGTCGCACAGACCGTGCTTTATGGCGGCCACGTCCGCGTCGGGCTGGAAGACAACCTCTATCTCGATCGCGGCAAGCTTGCACCGTCCAATGCCGCACTTGTCGAACGCGCGGTCGAGATCATCCGGATCATTGGCGGCGACATCGCGACGGCGGCCGAAGCGCGCGAGACACTCGGGTTGGGAGCCGCCACATGACCAGCGCAATCATCTCGGCAAACCTCACCGGCAAACGTGCCCTCGTCACCGGTGGCGCGTCGGGCATCGGCTTGGCGACGGTCGAAGCTTTGCTTCGCTGCGGCGCAATCGTCGCCGTCAATTATCTCAGCGGCGATCCGCGCGGTCCATTGGTGGTCGAGACACTCGCCAAGGATCAGGGCAAAGCTCCCAACGGCCGGGTGATCGCAGCACCCGGCGACGTAGCCGATCCGAAGGACGCCGCGCGCATGGTGGCACGCGCGATCGCCGATCTGGGCGGGCTCGACATATTGATCAACAACGCGGCGAGCCCGGAGACCATCGAGCCGATCCCGTTCGATGACTTCGACGCGATGACCGAGGAGAAGTGGGAGCGCATCCTGACGACCAACCTCGTCGGCCCATTCAGGTGCGCGAAGGCTGCCGCCTCAGCGCTCAGGGCGTCAAACGGGGCCATCGTCAATACGGCGTCGATCGCAGGATTAGGCGGCCAAGCTTCGTCGATCGCCTACGCCGCAGGCAAAGCCGGATTGATCAACCTGACCCGCAACCTTGCCAAAGCATTCGGGCCCAACGTGCGGGTGAACGCGGTCGCCCCAGGTCTAACGCGAACACCGTGGACCGACCCATGGCCCGCCGAACGTAAGGCCCGCTCGGTCGAAAATACGGCATTGAAGCGTCTCGTCGAGCCAACGGATATCGCCCAGGCGATGATTTTCTTGGCGGCTCACCCAGCGATAACCGGCCAGACTTTAGTTGTCGACGCCGGCCGGAATTTGTGAGGGTCAATCGAAATGATCGTGGCCGGTTTTCGATAATTTGACGGGCAAACCGTTTTGGTCGAGCAACGTCAGACCCGAGCCTGCCTCGATTTTTCCAACATCGGTCACCGCGACGCCAAGCTCAAGTGCTGCATCTTCGAACGCGTCGGCTTGATTGGCCGGCAACGTCGCCAGGATTTCGTAGTCGTCGCCACCGTTGGCGGCGAGCTCTCGCATCTGCGGCTGTTCGGCAAACACGCGTTCGGCTGCGACCGAAGTTGGGAGACGGTCGAGTATTACCTGCGCGGCGACACCGGAGGCCTTGCATAACCGCCCCATGTCCTTGACGAAACCATCCGACACATCCATTGCGGCCGACGCATACTTGAGCAACAATCCGGATAACTCGACGCGCGCCGACGGTCGCAAAAACCTGTCCGTCAAGAACTGGCGCTGATCCTTGTCGAGAGTGGGAAACCGTTTAGACTCGAGATTACGACGCAGGATCAGTCCGAGCGCCGCATCGCCGAGCGTGCCCGAGACGAAGACGCGATCACCCACCTTGGCAGTCGCGCGCTGCACCATCCGGCCTTCGGGAACGTAACCGATGGCCGTTATATTGATCGACAAGGAAACGCCTGGGCGGCGGTCCGTGTCGCCTCCGATTAGTGTCAAACCGTAGTGCTCTTGGGCGTCCTTGAGGCTCGATGCGAACCGGATCATCCAATCGCGCGCTGGCGCTTCTGGCAGACTGATTGCCATCAGATAGCACAACGGAGTGGCCCCCTTTGCGGCAAGATCGGATATATTGACCGCAAGCGCTCGCCAGGCGATCACTTCGGGCGTTTCGTCGGGCAGAAAATGCAATCCGCTTACCAGTGCATCCGTCGTCAGCACTAATTCTTGACCGGCGGGCGGGCGCAATGTCGCGCAATCGTCCTTCAGGTCATATGCCCCCGGAACTTTATCCGTGAGCGGGGCCAGAAATAGCTGGATCAGATCTTCTTCACTGACAATTTTGTCGCCCATCAATAGGCTCTCAAGCTTTGGGAAGAAACTCTGCTGCGCGCAGTTTGCGTGCTAATTTGTCGAGAACGCCGTTGACAACTTTTGGTTCATCCTCGTTGAAAAAGGCGTTCGCAACTTCGACGTATTCACTAATTGCAACACGCGCCGGCACATCTGGACGCTCCATCAACTCGAACGTGCCGGCCCGAAGAATGGCGCGCATGATGCTGTCGACACGGATCAGACGCCAGCCCACGGCCAACTGTTGATCGACCATCGGATCGATATCGAGTTGACGGCGAACGACACCGCGCAATACCTCGGCGAAAAATATGGCATCCGCACCCCGCAATGTGTCGTCAGCCTCGTCGCCTGCGAAACGAATGCGCACAAATTCGTCCACCACATCGTTGAGGTCGATACCCGATAGATCCATCTGATAAAGCGCCTGCACGGCGGCGACGCGCGAGGCACTGCGCGGGCGAGCTTTTGGCTTTTTGGCAGCGATGGCCATTACTGTTTCCCTACGGCAAAATCTGCCGCGACTTCAATTAATCTCAAGCATGCGCGAGCGGCGTCCGCGCCCTTGCCAGCGCGCGCTCCCGTTGCCCGAGCCATGGCTTGGACCTCAGTATCGACAGTCAAGATTGCGTTGCCGAGCGGGATCGCGTGGCGGATGGATAGTTCATAGCACCAATGGTTGGCGTTGTTGCAGACAATGTCATAGTGCGAGGTTTCACCGCGGATGACACAGCCCAGCAGGATCGCACCGCTATACCGCGGGCGCTCGGCTGTCGCTGGTATGATGCCTGTCGCAACTGCCGCTGCCAGCACCTGTGGGATCTCCAAGGCTCCCGGCACGACCAGCCTCTCATACGTCACGCTTTGCGCGTCGAGTTCGGCCACGGCGCCCTCGATCAACGCCTCCGCGACCGCTTCATAGTACCGCGCCTCGATAATCAAAACCGGCAGTTTCGGGCGCGCGGTTGGAGACATCACCCAAGGAGCGCTGGTGCTTTTGCCGGCCATCAGTCGATCTTTCGCGTGTCGACGATTTTAAGCCCATAGCCTTCGAGGCCGACATAGACCGAGGCCGGCGAGTTCGACAGGAGCACCATTTCGGTGACGCCCAGATCGCGCAAGATCTGACTGCCTATACCGATCTCGACCCGGCGCCGTTCCTGGTTTTCGGGCGGCGAACCAGCTTTCTTTGGTCGCCCTTCCTTTGCCATACCTTCCGACACCGACTTAGGGCGCAGATCACGGATCAACACGACGACGCCGCGACCCTCCGCCTCTATCATGTGCATCGATTTTTCGACCAACGAACCTTGGCCCGGCTCAACACCGATACCAAGGACATCGGCCATGGCATTGACGGCATGGACGCGGACCAGCACCGGACCGGGCGCCGACAAATCACCTTTGACAAGCACCAAGTGTTCGCTGGCATCGACCGTCGTTGAGTAAACGTGCATCGCAAACTTGCCGCCGTACGCACTCTCGACGTCGCGGCGGGCGACCGCACGAACCAACTTATCGTTCGACAAACGAAACGCGATCAGATCCTCGATCGTGCCGATTTTGAGGCCATGCTTTTGCGCGAAGCCGACAAGGTCCGGCACACGCGCCATCGTGCCATCGTCGTTCATGATTTCACAAATGACGGCGGCCGGATAGAGGCCGGCCAAGCGGCACAGATCAACCGAGGCTTCGGTATGGCCGGCGCGCACCAGCACGCCACCGTCGCGGGCAATCAGCGGAAACACGTGGCCGGGAGAAACCACATCGGCGTGGCCCTTGCTGGCGTCAATCGCCGTCGCGATGGTGCGCGCCCGATCGTGTGCCGAGATGCCGGTCGTGATCCCTTCGCGCGCCTCGATCGAGACCGTGAAAGCGGTGCCGGTGCGCGATGCGTTTTGGCGAACCATACTCTCCAGGCGCAACTCGTCGGCACGCGCTTTCGTCAGCGACAGGCAGATCAACCCGCGGCCGAAACGCGCCATGAAGTTCACCGCATCGGGTGTCGCCATTTGCGCTGGAATGATGAGATCGCCTTCGTTCTCGCGATCCTCGGCATCGACCAATATCACCATGCGCCCGTTGCGCAGATCCTCGATGATCTCCGGCGTTGCCGACAGGAAGCCACGACCTTCCTGGTATTCAACTGTCTTCAAGCCTTTGTTCACCGGCGGAACTCCATCAGACGGGCGACGTAACGGGCGAACATGTCGACTTCGATGTTGACGGCATCGCCGACAGCCTTCTTACCCCACGTGGTGACACTCATGCTATGCGGAATGAGGTTCACACCGAAACGATTTCCGGCGACCTCGTTTACGGTCAACGAGGTGCCGTCCAACGCAATCGAGCCTTTGGGCGCGATGAACTGAGCCAGGTGCGGCGGCACTTCAAGGACAAACCGGCGACTATCGCCATCCTCGCGGATCTCGACAATTTTGGCGGTACCATCAATGTGGCCCGAGACGATATGCCCGCCGAGTTCGTCGCCGGCTTTCAAAGATCGCTCGAGATTGACCTTGCGACCGGGTGCCCACGAATCTAGCGTCGTTTTTGATACTGTCTCATTCGAAACATCCAAGGTGAATTCACTGACGTGACCGTGCGCGCGAACCGACGTCACCGTCAGACAACACCCATCGCAACAGATCGATGCTCCAAGCGGTATTGATGACGGCAAGTACCCCGAGCGGATCGTAAACCGTCCACCCTCGCGGCCGACAACCTCGCCAACATCCGTGATCAAACCCGTGAACATCGCTTTGCGTCCTTCGAACTTATAGACGTCGATCGTATCATGACCAGCTACAGCCGTGGATAAGTGCTGCCAACCGGCATCGTTAACGACGAGCTCCCAGCCATCGCGGCCGAAGGCTGGTTGGCCACGGTCCACACCAACGACCCGCGGTGCGCGCATGATGACGCATTCGTCGGCGAGACCCGCATCAACGAATGCGCCGGCAATTGTCGGACCGCCTTCGACCAGCAACCGGGTAATGCCGCGCCCGGCCAACACTTGCAGCACTTGCGTCAGATCAAGTCCCTTGCCGGACGCACTTCTCGCAACCGGAACGACCTCGATTTCGCTGCCAGGCCCGTGGCCCGCATGACCAACCGCCGCGTCCTGCGTGGTGAACACCATCACCGGCACGCGGCCAGCGGTTCTCATGATACGGCTATCAGGTGGAACCTTGAAATCGCTATCCAGGACAACCCGAAGGGGCGACTGCTCGTCGAGGCCGGGCAGCCGACACGTCAAGTCCGGATCATCGGCCAGCACCGTGCCGATACCGACTAAAATGGCATCTGATTGCGCTCGCAACAGATGCGCCCGCGCGCGCGCTTCTGGCCCGGTCACAAAAACGGGGCGGCCGGCCCGCCCTCGCGGTACCAGCCCGTCCGAGCCCACCGCGAGTTTGAGCTGCACGAAGGGTCGATTTCGGGTCACCCGGCTGATGTGGCCAAGGGTGACACGCCGGCACTCGGCTGCCAACACGCCGGTGACGACTTCGATGCCAGCGGCCCTCAGACGCGCCACACCTCGCCCAGAGACGCGCAAGTCCGGATCTTCGACGCCGACGACGACACGGGCAATGCCAGCCGCGATCACGGCATCGGCACACGGTGGCGTTCGGCCGAAGTGCGAGCACGGCTCGAGAGTTACGTACAGCGTTGCGCCTTTTGCGCGGTCACCGGCTCTCGCGATCGCGACTGTTTCCGCGTGCGGACGGCCGGTATCGGCAGTCGTGCCCCGCCCGATAATTTCGCCGGAAGCGGCATCAACTATAAGTGCGCCGACCGCGGGATTGGAACCCGTCCGCCCTAGTCCGCGCCGCGCCAGACGCAAAGCAAGATCCATGTAGAGCGCGTCTAAATCTTCGGGGTTTCCAATTGACATAGGCGTCAGGGCCGCTTGGCCTGGGAGCCCGCAGCGTGGCCATCGGGATGGTCGCTCTGCGGTTCGCTATCGCTCGTATCCCGGGCGATTTCGCTCAGTACTTCCTGGAAGTCTGAGGCTTCGCGGAAATCGCGATAGACGGAGGCAAAGCGCACGTAGGCCACCGGATCGAGCCCCTTCAGACCTTCGATCACCATCTCGCCGATCGCCGATGACGGCACCTCGCTTTCACCGGAACTTTCCAAGCGTCGCACGATGCCCGACACCATGCGCTCGATACGTTCCGGGTCGACCGGGCGTTTACGCAGCGCGATTTCAACCGAACTCAAAAGCTTGTCGCGGTCGAAGGGAACTTTCTTTCCCGCCCGCTTGACGACTGTCAGCTCGCGCAGTTGCACCCGCTCGAACGTCGTGAAACGACCGCCGCAGTCGGGACATACCCGTCGTCGGCGGATTGCAACGTTCTCCTCCGCCGGCCGGCTATCCTTGACTTGGCTGTCGGGTGAAGCGCAATAGGGGCAGCGCACGTGAGGCTACTCCCGCTGTCAGTTGTAGATCGGGAAGCGACGGCAAAGGGCGATGGCTTCTTGCTTGATACGCTCTTCGACAAGGGGAGCCGAACCGTCCTGAGCTTGCGCGATCGCGGATAGCACATCCGATACCATGCGACCGATGTCGCGGAATTCGGCCGGCCCAAAGCCGCGCGTGGTACCAGCCGGCGTGCCTAGTCGGACACCCGATGTCACCCACGGTTTTTCCGGATCGAGCGGCACTCCATTCTTGTTGCAGGTGATGTGGGCGCGGCCCAGTGCGCGTTCCGATTTGGCGCCGGTGAGCTTCTTTGGGCGCAAATCGACCAGCATCAAGTGATTGTCGGTGCCGCCGGTGACGATGTCGAAGCCCGAGGCTTTGATAGTTTCAGCCAACACCTTGGCATTCTCCACGACGGCACGTGCGTAGACTTTGAAATCCGGGCGCAACGCTTCGCCGAACGCCACGGCTTTTGCGGCGATGATATGCATCAGCGGGCCGCCCTGAATGCCGGGGAACACGGCCGAGTTGATCTTCTTCGCCATCTCCTCGTCGTTGGTCAGGATCAGGCCGCCGCGCGGCCCGCGCAGTGTTTTGTGCGTGGTCGTTGTGACCACGTGGGCATGCGGGAACGGCGATGGGTGTGCGCCGCCTGCGACGAGACCCGCGAAGTGCGCCATGTCGACCATGAATATCGCGCCAACTTCATCTGCAATTTCGCGAAATCGCTTGAAGTCCCAAAACCGGGCGTAGGCCGATCCGCCAGCGATGATGAGTTTTGGCTTGGCGCCGCGTGCAACCCGCGCCACTTCGTCCATGTCGATCCTCTGGTCCTCGGCGCGCACCGTATAAGGCACGACGTTGAACCATTTGCCGGATTGATTGACCGGCGAACCGTGCGTCAAATGTCCGCCGGCGGCGAGGTCGAGACCCATGAAAGTGTCGCCTGGTTTCAGACACGCGAAAAACACCGCTTGGTTGGCCTGCGCGCCGGTCGGCGGCTGAACATTCGCGAAACCGGAGCCGAACAGCTTGGTGGCCCGCTCGATTGCCAAGTTCTCGGCGATGTCGACGTATTGGCAGCCGCCGTAGTAGCGCTTGCCGGGGTAGCCTTCAGCGTACTTGTTGGTCAGCACCGAACCAGCGGCTTCCAGCACCGCGCGACTAACGATGTTTTCCGACGCGATCAGTTCGATATCGTCTTGTTGCCGGCCGAGCTCCTTGGCGATGGCAGTTGCGATCTCTGGATCTCGTTGTTGCAGGTTCTCCGCAAAAAAAGGGTTGGCGCTGGATGATTTGGCCGCCTGTACCATCGGGAATGCCTCTTGCCGTTAAAAGGAGCGTTAGCGAGAAGTTCGCGACGCACTGCTCTGACGAGCGCCCTTAAAGCGCCTCTGGGAAACTGTGAAGTGATTTTCCGACAGCATATATAGCGAACCACGACCTATCACGTGTGCCAACTTGCGCAAAGGATAGGAAGCCGCGGCTTCGGGACAAAAAAAAGCGCGCGAGCACCCGTGTGTCGCACGCCAATGAAGCCGAGAGCCAAGGGAGCGAGGCTTTGAAGTCTTAGACCGCCTAGTGAGAACCGACCCGACGGCTGCGGCGAATATCGTCCTTCATAGCGGCAGCCCGCACACGCGACTTGGTCGCGACGCGAGCGCTGCTAATCGGCCCCATGGTTTCGACGATCTTTTGCAACGCGTTGACGAATGCTGCACGTTGACCGGCCGGCAACGTCGCGAGGATCGCATCATTTGTCGCGGTGGCGCCGGTCGAAGCAGACTCGACCGCAGAACGACCTGCCGCCGACAGCCGCACAGCGTACATGCGCGCATCCTGCTTAGTGCGACGGCGGGCCAACAGTCCACGCTCGACTAGGCGGCGCACGATATCAGCGAGCGTCGAACGATCGATGCCGGTCGCATCGACGAGCGCAGTTTGACTGACGTCCTCCGCTTTGGCAACGGTCGAGAGGACGGCAAATTGCCGGGGAGTCAAATCCGTCTTGCCAGTATTCATCGCGAACAGCTCGTCCGCGCACTGTCCAGCGCGATGCAAAAGGTGAATTGCAGACACGTCGTTAGCGTGCCCGTTCGTGGCTTTGGTCATTACTAAACGTCCTTGTCGATTGTTTGCCCGCAGGAGCATCGCTCCTTGATTGGATGCATACCGCACCCGCCAATCTTCTGGATACAGAATGCAAGCGGCAAAAACTTGACCGCGTGTGCAAGTCAATTAACAATAGAACCGGGAACATCAAGAATTAGTTCCGGTACTCGAACGGAATTGCGTGGCGGAGGCGCCTCGATTGCCCCTGAATGAACCCACCGTACGTGCCAGCGTTTTCGCGGTAATGCCCACGTATCTTAGCGCGCGCGGTATCGATATTGCGCCGCTGCTAGAGGACGCCGGTCTCGACAAACGAGCGATCGCGGATAATACGCAAATCATATCGCTCAATACTGCGGCTGAGCTGTTCGAACGCACCGCGCATCGCCTGAATGACCCGACATTCGGACTATCTTATGCCGCCGCATTCCCGATTGGCGCGTCCGGTCTGCTCGGCCATTTGATCATGACAGCGCCCACCGTTCGCGATGTGCTCACTGTGCTGACCAAATACATGGGGATCCACACAACGCAATTGCAACAGACGTTCGAAGAAGAAAACGGCATCGGCCGGCTTAGTTTTATTTGGCCGGGGACCGCTTCGGCACCGAATATCCAGTACACCGGTTTCACCGTCGGCGTGCTGATACTGCGCCTTCGGTTGGCATTGGGTCCGACGTGGTGCCCACTCATCACCGGGTTCCAGCATCGCGCACCTTCACCACCGTTTATTAGTGACTATCAGAAGCTATTCGGCAGCCGCCTGAAATTTGATCAGCCGCGCAATGAGATTGCAATCGATGCAGCATCGTTGAGCCGCCCTATGCCCAAGGTCATGGAGGGGCTGTTTGAGACCATTCGAGAATTGGGTGAGCAAAAACTGCAAGCGGCAGCCGCGCACGATGACATCGCGTCGGAACTGCACAACCTCCTCGTCAAACGTCTAGCCGCCGAAGAAACTTTCAGTCTCGAGAGCGTCGCCGAGGCCATGAACCTGCAAATCCGCGCTCTGCAATGGCGGCTGGAGCAGGAGGCCACGACATATGAGAAGGTGCTGCTGCTGACGCGCGTCATCTCCGCTGAATCCTATCTGCGAGACAGCGACCACAAACTGACCAAAATAGCGGGTCTGCTTGGTTTCTCCGAATTGTCTGCCTTCACGCGATGGTGTCAGCATCAATTCAAAAAGACGCCAAGCGCATACCGCAAGAAGCTGCGCGAACCGATGCTTTGACCGGACCGGGAATACTTAGTTGCCTTGAATAATGAGACGCGAGCGCGAAAAAAAATCGCGGCGAATAAGGATTACGAGAACCCAGGTGGTCGCGGCGACGAACGCCCAGGGGTGAAAGAACCAGGCCAAAGCCGCGATCGCGTAGTAGAACGAGCGCAACCCGCTGTTGGCATGCTCGGCCGCAATGCCGATCAATTTGGCGGTGCGCTCGGCATGCGCATCACAATGTGGTTCGTTGCCCACCTTGAAGATCGGCGTCGCTCCGATCATGATGCCGGTGTAGTGCGAGAGACGGAAGGCCCAGGCGAATTTGAAGAATCAAAGATGAAAATCCCCATTAATAGGAGGACTTTGAGTTCCCAACTTTCCGGTGTCGACTTGGCAACGTAGGGTAGCCGCTCGATCAGCTGTTGGACTTTGTCGCCGGAACCCATGATGGCTGTCAGACCACCGATCGCGATCGCGCTGGTGGACGCAAAAAACGCGTTGCCCTGGCTCAGTCCCTGCAAAACCACGCCGTCCAGTACGCGGTTGTCTCGCCGCGCCATATTCCGCATCCACTCGACGCGCTGAAGTTGAACGGCGCCGACGATGCTGCGACGCTCGAACGGTTTCAAAGCGGCGAGCATGCGGTACCCGACAATCGACACGATGAACCAAGCGAATGCAATCGCTCCTGCGTTCACGTTGAGCCACATCTCCGACAGCATCTTGCCTCCGTTCGGCTGACCAGTGGAGGAACGAGTAACGAAGCGTTCTGCGTGGGCCAAGGCCAAACGAGATTGGGCCGACCATCGAGTGCGATAATGCAACACTTCGTGGACAGGCGCGTTCACACGCTTGCGCGTCTGGGTGTGAAGCCGCAAGGGTAGAGCATGAAACGAAGGCGAACCGCAGTGTCGAGAAGATTGTCTATGAGCCTTGCGGCCGGCTCTTGGCTAATGTGCTGTGCCGTTCAAGTTCATGCGCAAACGTGCGAACGCACAGATTTCGAGACGGCCGTCGGCACTGCCTCGGCGACGTTGCGCGACATGACAAATCGCAACACGCCCGACTTTCAAGATAAATTGCGGGCGCTGAGAGATAAGCGCGGCTGGAACACTGAGGAATTCGTGAAGGCGGCAGCACCACTGGTCGCCGACGAGCGCATCTCGGAGTTC
The DNA here is from genome assembly GCA_031365375.1 of Hyphomicrobiaceae bacterium. Classification (GTDB taxonomy): domain Bacteria; phylum Pseudomonadota; class Alphaproteobacteria; order Rhizobiales; family Hyphomicrobiaceae; genus JAKFWF01. Next base: position 17,181 of record JANLXZ010000067.1, read on the forward strand.
GATCAGAAATCGGCCGAATATCTGATGAAGATCAATAATCTTGGCGGTGAAGGTGCAAATACGGCGGCGCCTGACTGTCGATTGCTCGATGCGCTTCGGCTCAACATGGCCGAGCTGGTCGACACGCAAACCCAGAAATGGGCGTATATGTTCGGCAAGCTCGACGCCGAAATGGCCAAGTAAGAAACGCGTTGCGCTCGAATGGGAACGTTCGATGACGCAATCAGCGCACATCAGTTGCCCAACTAGGCTTGCTTCCAACCCGCCAAGACCTGACAGTGCCGGCATGTGCGGCGTTGATTCGGACCGTCGGGAGACCACGGATGCGCGCCCTCGGGACGGCAATTCTCACAGTTCTCATCGCAGTTTTGTTTGCAGCCTTCGCATCGGTGGCCGACGCTTCGGCCGCATGCGATGCCGAGCGAGGCATCGGACTATCCCGCATCGCGAACATTGATGCGTCAAACGGCCCGTTATTCGGCGAATATACAAGCTATCAGCGAGCGTCGAGTTTTCTCGGCCCGAAGGAAGTCGTTCTGACCTTCGATGACGGTCCGATGCCATGGATCACCAAGTCGATTTTGGAGACCCTCGACACTCATTGCACCAAAGCCACTTTCTTCTCGGTCGGACGCATGGCGATTGCCTATCCAGCAACCACGCGCGAGATCCTTGCGCGCGGACACACGCTTGGCACACACACCTGGTCGCATCCGCTCAACTTGCCACGATTGAAGCCCGAAAGCGCCATAGATGAAATGGAGCGGGGTTTTGCCGCCGTCGCTATGGCCGCCGGTCAGCCGATCGCGCCGTTTTTCCGGTTTCCCGGCCTCAACGACAATGCGGCGCTGCTAACCCACTTGCAGAACCGCAAGGTTGCGACCTTCACCGTCGATGTGATTTCCAACGACAGCTATATTCACGACTCAGCCCGCTTGATCGAGTACACGCTGGCCCAGGTGGAAGCGCGCAAGGGTGGCATCGTGCTGTTCCACGACATCAAGGCGGCGACCGCACGCGCGCTGCCGGTGATCTTGGGTGAGTTGAAGGCGCGCGGCTATAAAGTGGTCCATATGCGAGCGGCGGCCGGGTTTGAGCCCGCTCCGGGATATGATGCGCACTTAGCTCCGCTCCTCGCCAAAGCCCAACCTCCCGGCAAGGGGCCACTCATCCCGTTTTATGCGGCAGCGATTCGCCCCGATGCCGCCATCACGGCCGCTACGCCGGAGGTGACGGTGGCGCCCGAGGCCAAGATCTACGTCGCGCGCGCCAATGAAACGGGAGTGAAAAAGCCAGGAGCGAAACGACTTTTGCAGCGGACGGCGTTGAATACGACAGCTCACTCGACCGGGGCTGGCGCGAGAGTGCGGGCTAAATCGCAGTCGATCTCGACAGACGCCAGCGGTAGTTGGGCAACCACTTTTTCCAGTGGTTGGGTGACAACAGTGGCGCAACCACGTTTGCGGCGAGGCGCGCTCGACTGATCGCACGCCTGTCGCCTTGGGCAAAATTTCAGTCGATCGATGCGAGCGGTTTTGCGACCGCTTCAAGCGGTTTGCGTTCGGCCGCGATGCCCCAGCGAAAAGCGATGAGCGCAGCGGCGAGCATTAGAAACGTGCCGAAAAGATAGCCAGCAAACACGCTCCACCGCGAGCCGGTGTCGATCAAGCGACTGAACAACCAGGGGCCGGCGACACCGCCGACGCCCGTACCGATGGCATAGAAGAAGGCGATTGCGAGCGCTCGGATCTCAAGCGGGAAGGTTTCGCTCACGGTCAGATAGGCAGAACTGGCCGCAGCGGAGGCGAAGAAGAAGATCACCGACCAGGCGACGGTTTGCCCGGTCGCCGATAAGGCGCCGATGGCGAAAAGATAACCGGCCCCCGCGAGCAGTATTCCAGAAAGCGCATAGGTCGCCGTTATCATCAGGCGCCGTCCGATGGTGTCAAACAGGCGGCCGAGCAGCAATGGTCCAAGAAAGTTGCCAACCGCAAAGGGTAATATGTACCAGCCGACTTGATCGGCACGAATGCCATAAAATTCAGTCAACACCAGCGCGTACGTGAAGAATATCGCATTATAGAAGAAAGCCTGCGAGGCCATCAGCGCAAGGCCGACTGCGGTGCGCTGACGTCCGGTGACGAACAATGCCCTCGCCACCTCGCCGATCGGCGTGGAGGCGCGTGCGATCAAGCGAATGCGCGGCAGTTTTTCATCGCTGAACTCGTGGCCGTGTTGGCGAAAGCTCTCATCGATGCTGGCGACAATGGCCTCGGCTTCCGACTGGCGGCCGTGGGTCATCAACCAGCGCGGCGATTCTGGGATCCAGAATCGCATAATGAAGATTATGAAGCCGAGCGCCGAACCAATCAAGAACGCCAGCCGCCAGCCGACGTCGGGACCGAACAAAGCTGGGTCCAGCAGTACGATGGCGCCGACCGCACCGAGAGCTGCACCGATCCAGAAGCTGCCGTTGATAACGAGATCGGTCCAGCCCCGGTAGCGCGCCGGGATCAATTCCTGAATGGTAGAATTGATCGCGGTATATTCGCCCCCAATGCCGGCGCCTGTCAGGAAACGGAACAGGAGGAAGCTCGTAAAATTCCACGAGAATGCCGTGGCCGCCGTGGCAATCAGATAGATTGCCAACGTGATAAAGAACAGGCGTTTTCGGCCCAACCGGTCGGTTAGCCATCCAAAGAAGATCGCGCCGAGCACGGCGCCGGCAATATAAGCGCTGCTGGCAATACCGACATCGGCATTGGAAAATTGCAGCACTGGACTTTGTTTGAGCGCGCCTGCCAGTGAACCGGCGAGTGTCACTTCCAGCCCGTCGAGAATCCAAGTCACGCCAAGCGCAACCACGACAAGCGTGTGAAACCGTCCCCAGGGTAGGCGATCTAGCCTTGCCGGGATATCGGTCGCAACGATCGATCCGCTGGGCTGGACAGTTGTTGACGCGGGCTTCACGGCTGACGAGCTTTCTGTTTGCGTGGGCCGCCCGGCTTGCAGCTTGCCCTTCCACCAGGAATTTCGAGGCGGGTGTCTGTTTCTGCTTCGATAACGCTTGCATCGCGCGATTGGTCCCACCCGCGCGCGAAATGCGGGCGGAGCCGACGGGTTAACCAGTTTTTTTGCGTGCGGGGGTAAACGCCCAGTAGAACTGCCGGCAACGATGACTTGCCTTAGAAACGAAAAAACCCCGCATGAGCGGGGTTTCTTTTGATGGTGCGGTCAAGAAGACTCGAACTTCCACGCCGTTTCCAGCGCTACCACCTCAAGGTAGTGCGTCTACCAATTCCGCCATGACCGCAGCGATGCAACCTTATCGAACCCGCCAATGAGACTTTTTCGATTCGGCAAAGTCGGATGGCAACGCAACCGCCTTGCCCTCCAGAGGTGCGGTCGAGTAACAGACCGCAATGGCGAACGCAAGACCGAACCAACGCCGAAGCTGAGTTGATCACATCCCATGGTATCCGCATGACAACTTCCGACCTGTTCGCTGCACCAACCGGGGTCGGCTCGATGGTTGTGGATTGGGCAGTCAGCGACAGGCCGGTATCATACGAGGCCGCGCTTGCCGTCATGGAGCGCCGCATCGAGCAGATCGCTACTGGTGCCGCGCCTGAGCTGATCTGGCTGCTCGAGCATCCGCCGATCTACACCGCCGGAACCAGCGCCCGCCCGGCCGATCTTCTGCAACCGGACCGATTCCCTGTCTACGAAACAGGGCGCGGCGGGCAGTACACGTATCACGGACCGGGACAGCGGATCGCGTACGTTATGCTCGATCTGCGGGCGAGGGGGCGGGATGTGCGCGCCCTGATCACATTGCTGGAAGACTGGATCATCGCCACTTTGCAGACCTTCAACATCAAAGGCGAAGTACGCGCAGACCGTGTCGGCGTATGGGTCGCGCGCCCTGATCGGGGAGCTGGCGCCGAGGACAAGATCGCGGCGATCGGCTTGCGGCTTCGACGCTGGGTAAGTTTCCATGGACTGAGTTTGAACGTCGAGCCCGATCTCGAGCATTTCAGCGGCATCGTGCCGTGCGGGGTCAACAATCACGGCGTGACGAGTTTGGCCGACCTCGGACTGGTGTTGTCGATGCCGGACGTAGATATGGCTCTCGCGGCAGCATTCGAACGCGTGGTCGGTCCGGTGCGACGAGTGCCATCACCGGCTGCGGATGCCACCACATAAGTTGCTGATCGAAAGCGCCCGGGCGGATGGAAGGCCGAGTTGTCGGGTCAGGTCGAGTTGTTGGGTGTAGAGAGCGTCCGCTTCGGCGCGTAGCTATTACGCGTGCTGATTATCGGCGCCGCACTTCACCGATTTCGCCCTAACGCCGCTGTCCTGTGCACGCACCGTCAC
>JANLXZ010000104.1:0-3382 GCA_031365375.1 Hyphomicrobiaceae bacterium
GATGGGAGGCGACAAGATGCGGATGCCCGGCGGGGAGATCGTCATGACGATGCGCAACGATTTTCGGATCCTTCGCCGGCCAGAGCAGGAAAGCAGCAATCGTTCCGACACCTGCCACGACTGAAAGCGTGGCGAAGGCTGCCGCTTGACCGGCGAGCGCGCCTATCTGCCCCGCCAGTGGATAACAGATTAGCCAGCAACCGTGGCTCAATGCGAATTGCGCCGCAAACAGCGCCGGTCGATCCTCGGCATTGGCGGAGCGGCGCAGCAATCGTCCCGACGGCGTGACGCTCATCGAATAAGCGATGCCGAGCATAAACCAGCCGGCGAGCACCGCTCCCCACACGCCTTGGCCAACCGCAAACAGACCCGCCATGATGCTCAGGCCAAGGGTGAGCATCGCCGCCGCCGTGATCATCATTGCCCGGTCGCTGACACGCTCGAGGATGCGCGGAAGCGACAGCGCGGCGATCATCGAGCCACCGCCGTAGGCCGCCAAGGTCAGGGCAACCGCGCGCTGCCCATGCCCGAGCGCGCCGCGCACGATGACGACTGTGTTGACTATCACCATCGAGCTTGCAGCCGCCGATGCGAGGCTGAGGGCAAGCAAGCCCCGAAGCCGCGGCGTTTTGAGATAGATCCGCAAACCGCGTGTCGTGCGCGTGTAAATGCCGCCTGTGCGTGCTTTGGCGGGAGAGCGAGGTAGCACCACCGAGACGACGAGGAGCGCCGAGCAGACGAACCCGACCGCGGTGCCGGCGAACAGCCAATGGAAGCTGATGACGGTCAACAGGGCCGCGGCGAGGATCGGGCTGAGCAAGCTTTCCATGTCATAGGCGAGACGCGAGAGCGACAGCGCCCGCGTATATTCATTCTCATCCGGAAGAACGTCCGGGATCGTCGCCTGGAAGGTCGGGGTGAAAGCCGCTGACGCAGACTGCAGCACGAAAATCAGGGTGTAAATTTGCCAAATCTGATCGACGAACGGCAGACACAACGCCACCGCCGCGCGAACGACGTCCATTGCGACCAGAAAGGCACGGCGCGGCAACCGATCGGCAAACGCGCCGACTATCGGGGCGACGCCGATGTAAGCGATCATCTTGATCGCCAGCGCGGTCCCGAGCACGGCCCCGGCATTCCCGCCTGCAATATCGTAAGCCAATAAACCAAGCGCGATCGTGGCGAGGCCGGTCCCGACCAGCGCGATGACCTGTGCTCCGAGCAAGTGGCGATACGTTCGATTGGCGAGGACTTTGAACATGTGGGCTCCGACTATTTCGAATAGCGACGGATCGCCGTGATAAGTTGATCGGCACCGCTGCGGCGGGATTCGGCATCCAAGTCCGGATGCGCGACATGCTCGCGGACATGTTCGTCGACAATCTGGTCGAGAAGCCCATTGATGGCGCCCCGGGCCGCCGCCACGAGATGCATAGTTTTGGCACAGTCCGCATCGGCCGTTAAGGCCCGCTCAACAGCCCGAAGCTGCCCGGTAATTTTGCGAACACGCCGGATGAGTGCGTCTTTTTGTGATGCAATATGGCCCATAGGGGTAGCCCCTATAAGTATGTTCAGAAGGAGTCAAAATGGTTCTGGCTTTGAAAGTCGAGAGGCTGGCTCAGGGTGTCCGGTATTTTTAGTTTTCGTCAGTCAAATGTTTCGAGAAACGGTAGCTTGCCTAGCAGGCCTCGTGCCCATGGTTCATATGTAGAGTTTCACGATGAAGGGCTGCTCAATGAGTTTCACGGCCACCGTCTTTCCGGTCAAAAATTATTTCGGCCGTTGAATTCCAAGTCGCTGAAAGGTGCGTCTCGTTGCAGTGACGTGTTCCCCTTCGATGGTGATGTCGCCACTGTGCCGCATGTTATTGAGAAGGTCATTGAAGCTTCGAGCCCCCGATAGCCGGTCGTTAACGGACGGGTCGGCCTGCAGTGCCGAAAGAATTTCTTGGCGGGTCGAGGTCCCACCGTGGGCACACAGAAAATCGCCTCACGCGATCATAGAGGCTTCCAGACACCCCGCTCGTCGGAGGGCCGACGCTCCACTTTCTTTCAACCGGCTTCACCCGGCACCGCTGCGATTTCTGAGCCCTGAAATCAGGCGCAAGGTAGCGTCAAAGTCGCTGGCACTGCGTCCGCAGTTTCATCCCTCGTGAAGTCCGCCACCTTCGGACCACTGCAAGCGATACCGGGCCGTTCACGCGATGATTTCTTCCAACAGAAGCAGGCCAAGGAAGCCGACGAAGAACATTGCGCTCACAAGGGGGGTGTCTGGTTTCTCGTGCGCCTCGACCAAAAGTTCCTCGGTAACTAGGTAGAGCAACGCCATCAGGCCGAAGCTCAGGAAGGCCGTGACATAGACGGGCGATAGGAGTGCGACCGGCGTCGCCACCGCCGCGCCAATGGGCAATAGCAACGCAATCCCTGCGGTAATCGCCAGGATGCGAGCCTTCGACTTTACGGTCTCGCCAAGCTCGGCGGTAACGGTAAGCCCCAGAAACAGGACCTCGAGCGTGAGCGCAACCGTAAGCAACAATCCGGCCTTCGCGCCGGCGAAGAAGGCAAGACCGAGGACCAAGCCGTCGATGAGAATATCGACGCCGACGGCGCTCAACATCGCAACCGGTCCCTTGGCGCGGCTCTCCAACGCTTTGAGTGACAGCATCACGATGATGCCCATCGAACCACCTACGAACGTCGCAATCGGCGATGCACCATGCATCACCTGAGGCAAAATCTCGACTGCGGCGGCAGCGAAAACCACGCCGGCGGCAAAGTGCTGCATCGCACTCACGAACGATGCGCTTGGCCGCCGTGTCACAGCCACGAGCGAGCCGAGGATCACGGCGGCGAGTGGAATGAGGGTGAACATCACTGCTTGCATGGAATCACACCTTGTCGGCGGACTCGAGAACGCAATCGGTGTCCGGGTCGGTCTCGATTTGTATGGTGGCATGGTGAATGTCGAAACGTTCATCGAGCGCGGCCGCAATTCCGGCTGTGAAGGCGTCACCCGGATAGTCACCGGGAACCAGCAGATGGACCGTCAGCGCGGTCTCGGTGGTGCTCATCGGCCAGATATGCAGGTCGTGAACGCCTTTGACACCCGGCTGCTTGCGAAGAAATGTGCTGATCCGGTCAGGATCGACGCCGGCCGGCGCCGCGTGCAAGCTCATGTTGACCGAGTCTCGCAACAGTCCCACGTGCCCATGAATATGACGGCCACGATCGCAAGACTCACCGCAGGATCGATCCACGTGGCACCGGTCTTGAGGATGATGAAGCCGGCGACGACCACGCCCGCCGAGATGGCCGCATCGGCAGCCATGTGCAGGAACGCTCCCCTGATATTGAGGTCGCCCTTGCGCCCGCTCATGAAC
>JANLXZ010000152.1:0-2464 GCA_031365375.1 Hyphomicrobiaceae bacterium
CTAATACTGGTAATACAATGCAGATCGCAGCAAAAAAATATTGTAGTAAGAGTACAGGAAAGATAATTAATACTAGTAACATCAGCACATCTTGTTTAGCTCCACCCCATAATTTTAGCAAGCAAAATACAATATAAAATATTCCTACAAGACAAACAAACAATGACAACCTCTTTGCAAATTTGAAATAAGTCATGCTCTTGAAATTGGTAAGCGTTCACGGCCTCATCTTACATTTTTGTCGCTGATATGTTACCCTCGCCGTCATGAGCGAACCGAACGAGCCGAACTGTGCTTCGTGTGCGGCCAAGGATGCCGAGATCGCCAAGTTGCGCGAGCAACTCGCGGCCGCGCGCAAGGACTCCACCAACTCCTCCAAGCCGCCCTCTTCCGACATCGTCAAACCGGAAACGCGGCCGCCCCTGCCCGAGGGCCAAGAGAAGCGCAAGATCGGCGCGCAACCGGGTCACAAAGCGAATTTCCGCGACCTGTTCGATGATCTCCAGATCAATCAAGTCGTGCCCCACACCCTGTCCGATTGCCCCCATTGCGGCGGCGAATTGCGCCGCAACGGCGACCGCGTCCACCTCTTTCAGCAGGTCGATGTCGCGCTGCCGAATCTCACCGTCACCGAACATCAGTGCCCCGATTATTGGTGCGAAGCCTGCCGTCGATCGTGCAAAGCCGAGTTGCCCGAGGCCGTGAAGCGCGGCGGAATGGCCGGTCCGATGCTCACGACGCTGGTGGCCTATCTGAAAGGCTGCTGCCATGCGTCCTTCTCGACTATTCGCCTGTTCTTGCGCGACGTCTGCGGACTGAAAATCGCGCGGGGAACGCTGGCCAAGATCATCGATCGCGTCTCGTCCAGCCTCGCCGATTCCTACGGAGAACTGGAGCGGTTGCTGCCCGAACAAAGGCGGTTGAACATCGACGAAACGGGACACAAGGAGAACGGCGATCTGCTGTGGACGTGGTGCCTGAAGGCCGATCTGTTTACGCTATTCAAGATCGCGCCGAGTCGCGGCTCGGCCGTGCTGCTCGACGTGCTGGGTCGCGAGTTCGATGGAGTCATCGGTTGCGATTACTTCTCGGCGTATCGGAAGTTCATGCGCCTCGTGGGCGTCGAAGTGCAGTTCTGCTTGGCGCATCTGATCCGCGACGTGAAGTTTTTGTGCGAGCTGCCGGATCGGCCGACCATGGCTTACGGGATCGTCTTGAAGCAGGAATTGAAGAAGTTGTTCGGCGTGATCCACCGTCGCGAAGGGATGAGCGAAGCGGCCTTTTGCCGGGAACTGAAAGCGTGCAAGGCGTCGATGATGGAAGTGGCGAAGCAGGCTCCGGCGACGCCGCCGGCACAAGCGATGGCCAAGCGTTTCGCGAAGCACGGGGAATCGTACTTCACATTCATTACGACGCCGGGGATGGAGCCGACGAACAACGCGGCGGAACGAGCGATTCGCTTCGTGGTGCTGGATCGGCACGTGACGCAAGGGACGCGCGGCGAGACGGGCCGGCGCTGGTGCGAGCGGATTTGGACGGTGCTGGCGACGTGTCGCCAGCGGGGCATCTCGGCGTTCGCGTTCTTGCGCGAAGCGGTGGAGAATTGGCTGGACGGGAAGGAAAGCCCGTCGCTGTTGGACGGCGCGTTCGCTCCGGCGTGAGCCAGAGTGCAAATGGAGCGTATCGGATCGATTCGAAGGACGAGGAGAGCGGGGTCGGGGAATTCGACGGCAGGATGCAAGGCCAGGCATGGCCGGGAAGTCGCCGGAAGCGAAACGACGCCGTGGAGTACGAGGAAGGGAATTTACGTCGAGCGAACGAAAAACCCGCGAGAAAGGTACTTTCGCGATTCAGGCAAGCAATAGCTCGCCGCGATCCCGGTGGGGGTGCGCAGCGACGAAATCATACATCAAACGACGAATGGACGATGATCGAATAGCGGCGTGAACGGCAACTGAAATTGTATGCACAGCTTAAACCGGAGACGAGATATGGAATCAACACTAACAGAATGCAGTATGGACAATCTTCATTAAGTGAATCCATATTCAAATGAGTAGATGCCAGCGCATATACAACGAAGGCTTGAATAGCACCTGCAATGATTACTAAAATTGTAGACACAATTTGAGCATACATAATGCGTTTACTTTGAGACTGTGTCATAAGGGGTGTCATCTGCGTATAATGATGCATGAAAACTACCTTTTATCCCAGCGACATTACCGATGCTCAGGGGCCTTGATTGAGCCCCACCTCCCCGTTTATCCGGGCGGACGACCCCGTAAGACCAACCTCCGCCAGGTTGTTAACGCTATATTCTACGTCCTGCGAAGCGGCTGCCAGTAGCGACCTGCCCAAGGACTTCCCACCCAAGTCCACCGTCTGGCGTTACTTCGACGAGTGGCGACACAATGGTAGACTGGACGCCATCGACAGCCAGTCCGTGGATACAACCTCGGGA
>JANLXZ010000154.1:0-2084 GCA_031365375.1 Hyphomicrobiaceae bacterium
AATTTGTGGCCGCCGCTTTTCGCTACGCGGCTAACGATACAACTCGACCTCAGCAACGCCTGACGAGGATAAACGCGCAATGGCGGTCACGACACTGGGCAGCAGCAATGGCAATGCAGCTGCAAAAGCGAGCTTCTTTTACCGTCCAGAAGTTCGGCAGATCATTTATCAGGTTCTGTTGGCGATCGCGCTCGTCGCGTTCTTTTGGTACATCATCCACAATACCGTCATCAATTTGGCCCGGCTCGGAATTGCATCGGGTTTCGGTTTCTGGGAGCGAACGGCTGGGTTCGATATCGGCCAGCACCTGATCCCCTACAGTGCGATTTCGACCTATGGTCGTGCCTTCTGGGTTGGTCTGTGGAACACGGTGCTCATTTCTGCGATCGGCATCGTCTTCGCGACGATCATCGGTTTCATTGTCGGCGTTGCGCGGTTGTCGAGTAACTGGTTGATTTCTCGTATCGGAACGATCTTCGTTGAAGCGCTGCGCAACATCCCGCTGCTGCTGCTGCTGTTCTTCTGGTATTACGCGGTGCTGCAAGCGTTGCCGCAAGCCCGTAACGCCTATCAATTGCCGGGCGGCTCGTACCTGAGCAATCGCGGACTGATGACGCCTTCGCCGATTTTTGAACCCGGCTTCGAATACGTCGTACTATCGATGTTGTTGGCAATCGGCCTGAGTATCGTGATCGGCATATGGGCAAAACGCCGTCGTTTGGCGACGGGTCAACAGTTCCCTGCATTTTGGACCGGCCTCGCCACGATCATTGTCGTGCCGCTCGTCGTTGCGTTGCTTCTGGGACGCCCACTGTCGTTCGATTACCCGATCAAGAGCACCTTCAACTTTTCCGGCGGTTTTACGGTGACGCCGGAGTTCATGTCGTTGCTGTTTGGTCTGAGCTTCTATACCGCGAGTTTCATTGCCGAAATCGTGCGATCGGGCATCCTGGCCGTGTCCAGCGGACAGAAAGAGGCGGCCGCGGCGCTGGGACTGAAGCCAACGCAATCTTTGCGTCTCGTCGTGATGCCGCAAGCGATGCGGATCATGATCCCGCCGATGACCAGTTCCTACCTCAGTCTCACGAAAAACTCTTCGCTCGGCTTGGCGATCGCCTATCCTGATCTCGTCAACGTAACCGGCACGATGCTCAATCAAACCGGACAGGCGGTCGAGATCATCTTGCTGACCATGGCCGTTTACCTGACCTTGAGTTTGCTGACATCGATGTTCATGAATTGGTTCAATGCGCACATCGCGCTCGTCGAGCGTTGAGGGAAGCCATGGCAATCACCGGAACCCAAGTTAACGAGGCGTCGACCGCCCCCCTGCCGCCACCGCGCAACATGGTGGGCCCGATCGCCTGGTTGCAACAGAACCTATTTTCCTCGGTCGGCAACTCGATCCTGACCTTGGCCGGGCTATGGCTGATTTATCAATTCGCCTCGTCATTCTTCGATTGGGCAGTCGTACGCGCGGTCTGGACTGGCGCTGATGGCACCGTTTGCCAGACCGAAAATGTGGGCGCCTGCTGGCCGTTCGTCACCGCCAAATTCTCGCAATTCATGTATGGCCGCTTTCCCGACGCGGAACGCTGGCGGGTCGATCTAACGTACATGATGGCGCTTGTCGGCGTCGTGCCGTTGATGATCCCATCCTTTCCGGCCAAGAAATGGAATGCGCTCTACGTCTTCGTGATTTTCCCCTTCATCGCCTACTGGTTACTAACCGGCGGCATCTTCGGCATGCCGATCGTCGAGACCCAGTACTGGGGCGGTCTGTTGATCACACTCGTCGTCGCCACCGTGGGTATTACGATGTCGTTCCCGATCGGCGTCATCCTGGCGCTGGGGCGGCGCTCCTCGATGCCGTTCGTCCGGTGGTCCTCGGTCGCTTTTATCGAGTTCGTGCGCGGCGTGCCGTTGATCACGATTCTGTTCATGGCGTCGGTAATGCTGCCGCTGTTTCTGGCCCCCGGCACCAATCCGGATAAGTTGTTGCGCGCGCTGATCGGCGTGTCGCTTTTCGCTGGCGCCTATATGGCCGAGACGATCCGCGGCGGTTTGCAGGCGATCCCGCGCGG
>JANLXZ010000174.1:0-9916 GCA_031365375.1 Hyphomicrobiaceae bacterium
CCACGCCCGGTATCTGTCGGGCCTCTTGCTGGCGATTGGATTGGCATTTTGGAGCGCGGTAGGGACCATCGAAATGCAAAGCGATCGGATCCAACTTCTCGCCCTGATCGTCGTTATCGGGGGAATTGGCCGCCTCTATGGGCTTGTTACGGTTGGGCAGCCCTCCGCGGTTATGGCGGCCGCCCTCGTCATGGAGTTGTTAGTGACGCCAGCAATTGCACTTTGGCATCGACGCCTAGTTCGGCGCTGCATCAAAGCGCATTAAGCCGGCCGCCTAACCCAGTTTCACGTTCTTCAGCGGCAGGTTTCGAGCCGGCTTACCGGTAGCGGCAGCGATCGCATTGAGCACGCACGGCGCCACGACGCAGATCGTTGGTTCGCCGACGCCGCCCCAGAAGCCGCCTGAGGGTACCAGCACCGTTTCGACCGTGGGGAACTCCGCCAACCGCAGCATTTCGTAGGTATCGAAATTCCGCTCGACCATCTCGCCGTCCTTGACGGTCACTTCACCGTACATCGTGGCTGTCAGACCGTAGGCGACGCCGCCCTCGATTTGAGCCGCCACCTGATCGGGGTTGACGACGTAGCCGCTGTCGGTTGCCAGCACCAAGCGATGGACTTTTAGCTTGCCCTGGTCCGATACGGAGACTTCGGCGACGGCTGCAGAATAGCTGCCGTAGCCCATAAACTGAGCGATCCCGCGATGCACGCCTGCCGGTAGCGGCGTGCCCCAGCCGGCTTTTTCCGCAGCCGCATTCAACACCGCTAGGTGCTTGGGATGCGGCGCCATCAGCGCGCGGCGGAACTCTAGTGGATCCTTGCCGGCGGCCTTCGCCACCTCATCCATGAAGCACTCCAGATAGACCGCGTTCTGGTTGGTATTGACGCCGCGCCACGGCCCGACCGGCACATGCGTGTTGCGCATTGCGTACTCGATCAAGAAGTTTGGCAGCGTATATCCGAGCAAGCTGTCGGGGGTCGTGTACAGCATCCCTTGCAGTTGGCGGTCGTCTTTGCCATCCTTGATCGCAGACGGGTTCGACCACGCGTTGATCGACTGGCCCGACACGCGCAAATGAAGCGCGATAAGATTGCCGGCTGCATCGAGCCCGGCTTCCATCCGGCATTGCGAAATTGGTCGATAGAAATCGTGCATCATGTCTTCTTCGCGCGACCAGATCAGCTTGACCGGCGTGCCTGGGATCTCTTTGGCGATGACGGTTGCTTGTCGCACATAGTCCTGGGTGCCGCCGCGACGCCCGAAGCCGCCGCCGAGGTCCATCTTGTAAACTTCGCATTTGTCGAGCGGCAGGCCTGACGCTTCGGAAAGCGCTGCGTGCGAAGCTTCACCGTTTTGCGTGGGTACCCAGATTTCGGCGCGCTCCGCTGTGTAGCGCGCGGTGCAGTTCATCGGTTCCATGGTGGCATGCGCGAGGAACGGCGTGCTGTAGACAGCCTCGACCTTTTTCGCGGCGCCTTCGAGAGCCTTCGCAACGTCGCCGACTTTGACGCCGGCATGAACATTGGCGGCACCCGGCGCCAAACCTTCCTTCAAGTGCTCGGCGATGGTGGCGCTTGAAACCTTGGTGTTCGGCGTGTCTTCGTAGGCGATCGGCAATGCATCGAGTGCCTTTTTCGCATGCCACCACGTGTCTGCTACTACGGCGACCGTGACCGGATCGACCTTTACGACCTTGCGAACTCCGGGCATGCCGGAGATCTTGGCCTCGTCGTAACTCTTGATTTTTGTGCCATGCACGGGTGCGGCCTTGATCGCGGCGCTCAGCATCCCCGGCAGCGTGACATCGATCGCGTATTTTTTGGTGCCGTTGAGTTTATCCGGTGTGTCGAGCCGCTTCATCGGCTTACCTGCAATCTTCCAATCTTTAGGGTCTTTAAGCGTGATGGCTTTCTGATCGGGCGGCGTCAGTTTGGCGGCGGCGGCCGCAACTTCGCCGTATGACACCGTGCGCTTCGATGCTGCGTGCGTGATGATGCCATCCGACACCGTCAGCTCAGCCACCGGCACTTTCCATTGTTGAGCGGCGGCTTCCATGAGCATAATGCGAGCAGCAGCACCGCCGCGACGGACATAATCCTGTGAGGTGCGGATGCCGCGGCTGCCGCCGGTGCCCATCTCGCCCCATATGCGCTTGCGGGCATGGCTCTCGCCCGGCGTCGGGTATTCGTAGCTTACTTTCGTCCAATCGCACTCGAGTTCCTCGGCGACGAGCTGGGCTAGACCGGTGATCGTGCCCTGCCCCATCTCGGAGCGCGCGACCCTGATAACACAGGTATTGTCGGGTTTGATCACCACCCAAGCGTTGACTTCAGAAGCAGCCGCGGCTGTCTGAGCAAAGGCGCCTGGCAGATCCAAGCCTAAAGCGAGCCCACCGGCTGCGCTCGACACAATGACGAAATCGCGCCGAGAGATCTTGCTCTTATCGGTTTTTGACATCGCCATGTCGTCCTCCAGGGTACTACGCCAAGATGCTTGCTCATCATTGAGCGAAGCATAGTACCGCACGTGAAGAAACAGCAATGCTAGTTTCAGAGAGATGGATCGCCGAAAACAGACTACAACTTTATTTGATCAGCAGTCCGAAGCGCGGCGCATAATGGGGCCGGCTATCGGGAGCCGGAAAAACGAGCGTATCGCGATCGACCCGGCGGGCAAACTCGACAAATGCAGTCGACGCTTCGATATTGTCGCAGACAAGAACGCCGTTTTCCTCAAGTCGCTCCCAAGCCCAATCGAGTTCAAACCACATAGTTTGGAACGTATGCTCGCTATCGTGCAGGAAAAAGCCCAAGCCGTCTGCTTGGTTGCCAAGGCTTGGCAGCACATTGGTGCTCGCATCCAGCTTGAGGTCCCAACGTTTCTCATGCCGTTTGGCGACGATCCAACCCGGTTGCAGGCCGTGCGGCAGAACTGCGTTGTAGCCGTCTTGGTTTGACGGGCCCTCGACCGGATAGGAGGGCAAATCGACCGATATCAATCGTCCGTCTCCATTGCGTTCCAGTGCGCGCAGAAGAAAGGCGCTCGTCAAGCCGTGAAGAACGCCGGTTTCAATTGCCACCTTCGGCTTCGTCGCGCGAAGTATTGCATACAAGAGGATGCGATAAAGACGCATGTCGAAAACGCTGCTGAAATGCTTGGTGGTCCATGTCGGCACCGGGGCGACCGCTCGTTCAATTTCCTGAAGCAGCGCTTCATCGTTCATCAACTCGGTCAAGAAGCCGAGCATCAATTCGCCGCAGCGCATGGCTTCGCCCAACCGTCCGAGATGGTAGATGATCTGCAGCACCCCGGCATCTGGCGGTATCGAGCGCTGCATGCGCGCGCCCAAAAATTTCGCGGGAGCTTCGTCGAATTGCGAGGCTTCAGTTGTGCATTTTTGCACTGCCATTTCTGCGCGCTCCCCATCAGTGCCTCAGCAAAGAGCTTCGATACACCAGGAGTGACGCAGGCAACAAGTGATTGATAGCGCTCAATTAAGCAACCTTAAGTTGCGATGGGGCCCAAGCGTCCAAACCAAATGAACTCAGCCTGAAACGCTGTCATGACGAACCGCTGAAAATAAACCTTTGAACTATGAACGTCGTCGTACGGACGGTGCAAATACGCCACAGATAAAGAAATAATAAAAAGTGGAAAACCGGCTATTCCATGCGGTCAACATTGGCATCTACTTGTCGATCGCAATAACTAGGTCTAGGAGCGCTTCGAAAGCATCATGCGTATCAGCAACTATTTTGCAATGCATTGCTGCAAGCGCCCTTATTAATTGATCACGTGAATGGAGCGAACTGATGAAATATCTGTTTTCGGTGGACGAAAGCGATGATGCAGTCAGTTTCCAGAAAAATAACGGATTTGTCGCTTTCTCAGATTTGTTGTCGACGTCTGAAATCGCAGAATTGATTTCTGCCGTAGAGGAAGCAACCGCTGCGGGTTGTTTGACGGTCGGCGACGAAGAGATGCCGAATAACAACGACTGCGTGTTTGCTCATCCTGCAATCGAAAACATGGTACGCAATCCCAAGATCGTTGCGATGGCGCGCCGTTTGATCGGGCACCCGATAGAGCTTCAACACTCTAAATTCAATGCCAAGCCGTTGCACGATAAGGGATCGGGTGAAGTCAAATGGCATCAAGATTACCCGTTTTATCCCCACACGAATTACGACATGGTTTCCTGCCTCATCCATTTGGATGATGAGGCAATGGATGCTGGACCGCTTAAATGCGTACCAGGAAGCCACCAATGGGGTCCGATTTCGCATTTATCGCCGGATGGAAAATTTGCTTACCAAGCAACTGGACGGACGGATTTGGATGATCTTCCAGGCGTTTATTTGTGTGGCAAAGCGGGCATGGTGACTTTTCATCATTGTCTTACGATGCACCATTCGGCTCCAAAATTGCGCGCCGGTAATCGCCGCTTTGTGATTTTTCAATATCGCGCACACGATGCCAAGCAATTGGCCGGCGTAATTTGGAAGTGCCATGGCATGCAGGTCGAATCTCGCGCTCCAACGCCGAGCGTTGCCCGATTCGCCGACGGATCCGTAGTCGAGTTGCGCGGGCTGGGCGGGCGACTGTTCGATGTCGCCGGGCAACTCGCGCCAAATATCAAACATGCCAAAGGACACCCTTCGCAGGGTGTGACGGGAATGATGGGGTCTTGAAATATAGCTCTCAATCTTGAGCGCGGGGGCTGCGTATTCTGTTGCACGGCTAAATTGCCTACAAATTTCCTGCGCGCAATTGATCGCGAACGGACAGTTGGACGGCTAGAGGAAGCGCGATGTCAGGCAACTTAAAAATTGAAAAAAGACCAACACCGCGCGAGGCTACCAGCCCGGTGTCGATACTTCATGTCGGCGGTGTGGGCACCAACGCGCTTATCAATTCCAATTTATTGAATGAACGAGGATACGTTTCTCACGTTGCTTCAAATGATCTTTACCATTGTATCGGTTCGCCCGAGTGGCAGGAGCTCGGATCTGCAGGGCTTACGCGAGAAGAGTTGGGAGATGACTACTTCCCGAATTTCTTTCGCATTGCCGAGTCGGTGCACGTCCGCAAACGTTGGTTCGTGCAGGGCCCCCAGCTGCTGACGATTTGCTATCTGCACCATCTCAAGAGTGGTGACGCGAAGGGTGCCGAATTACTGTGGCAAACGCTGCAATATCAGCGTTTCAAGGCGGTACTTGGCCGAACCACTGTTCCAGGCAGCATCAGATTGGATGAACCAGAGTTCGCGGCTGCCATAAAGGCACTTTCTGTAGCCCCGATATTCAAGGATACGTTGACTACGGCTTTCAATTTAGAGCTGACGATCAAACGTTTTGCAGAGCTGGCGGCGAAGTTGAACGGCGGGATCGATCCGGGCTTGATCGTCGCACCCTTTGCACCCGGCTATGTGAATGCAATTATCGCTCATGACGAGGCGTTACAACTTGAGGTGCACGCTCTGCGCTTGAGCGGTCGTTCTGTTTGCATTGGGTTCGAACAGCCTGAGTGGATGCTCCGCGGTCTTCTCGGCAATCCAGATACGCGGCAATCGCGCGGTTTAATGCGAGCGGCGGCGCGCCGGCGCGAAGTGTCCGATCAAGATAAAAAAATCTTTGAAAGTGTGGTGCCAGCGTGGAGCGCTTTGTTCCAGCTATACGATCATCGGATCTGCTACGGCGGTGCGGCAGTGTTGGGGCTGCTGTCGGAAACGCAACGTTATATGGCCTACGAGCATGGGACGATCCGATCTATTCCGTTTGACGGAACGCCCATGGGCCGATTGACGAAAGCGGCCTATGAGCAAGCAGATGCCGTTTTTCTAACGAACACTGACTATGCGACGGCGAAACCACGTTTGGAATTCTCTCCCGAAAAGCGTGTTTACGTTCCGCATGCATTCGATGAGCGTCCGCTGTTGGCGTATGCTGAAACGCACCGCTCGCACAATAGGGCCCCAGGGCCAGTCCGGCTTTTCGGTCCCGCCCGGCAAGATTGGGTGTTGAACGATCCAGCCAGGTCGAAAGCCAATCATCTGGTGGTTGAAGCTGCTGCTGAACTGGCGGCCGCCGGCGAGAGAGGCTTTCAGGTGACTTTTGTCAATTGGGGGGATGATGCCGAAGCGACAAAGTCCCTTATCGAAAGGCTGGGCCTTAGCGCCCAGTTTCGGTGGATCGAACCGGTATCGCGGAATGCACTTTGGCAACTCTATTTAGAGTCGGACGCGGTACTTGATCAATTTCTGCTATCAGGATTATCCGGCGTGACTTACGAAAGTTTGACCCTTGGATGTCGCACGATCACGAAAGATGATGGAATTTGCAACAAGGAATTCTTTGGTGTGGCACCCCCATTTATGCATGCGGCGACTGCCTCCCAAATTGCAGAACAAATGCGTGAGTTGATTGCAGATCCCGACGATCATGCTGGCATTGGTGCTGCCGGCAAAGTCTGGGCAGAGCAATATCATTCATCTGCTCGCTTTATCGGTTTGCAAGAAATACAATTCGACAGGCTCAAAGAATTGCAGGATAAAGAATTGCAGGATAGCGAACGCGAAGTTCCATTTGTTGAGAGATCTGAGACCGTTTCGTGGCGACAGATTGTGACAAAAACTCTTTCGCGATTTCAATCTTATCGACTGCCGATACGTTCGAACGCCACAAATTCCGCGCTGGAAACTGTCGGCAGCCGCTCAATCAAGTGATAATCGCTGCGAAAAAGCTCGTAAAACCAATTCAAGCCCGGATGGAAGAGGTGATATTGGTCCGGTGGCTCGAAGGCTGGCCCATATGGGTCATAGGAAGGCGTAGATTGCAACAACGCTGTCCATAATAGTAACCGGCCGCCAGGTGCCAGAACGCGCTTGATTTCCGCCAGCGCTTTATCGAGTAAATACACATGGTCGAGCGATGTTGCGACCACAACGGTGTCAAAGCTCGCAGCGGGCCACGGTATGGTTTCGGCGAACGTCTTTGCGAATGCGAATGGATGGGGCATGTGCGGGTCTTGCGGATCGATTCCGGCCAAACTCTCCAGCGGACAGTCAACGAGATAGGCTGGCAAAGGAAGTGGGCCGCAACCGACGTCTAGTATGCGGCCACGCGCGTGAACGTTAATGAACATGCGGAAGTAGCCGGCCCCGATGTGGCCTTCGTGGCTCAAGTTTCCTTCTGGCGTTCGCTGTCCTTCTTCTACTCCGGCAACGTAGGCCTTGTACCAGGCTTCAAAGTTGTTGGGTGCAGCGGCTTTGAAGGCCGTCATCTGCGCTTGCAATGATGCTGTCGGCAGAGGGTTCGTCGCAACGACTTTCGCTCCTGAACTGGGATCGGCACGACGACTTGTGAGCGCCAACGTGCTGCGGGCGAGGAGCATATTGTGGGCCTGGTCGAACGCTCGTGCGTCCGTCATCGCCCGATCGAGCCCATCAATGCGCGTTTCCAACGCCAGTATCCGTTGCTGCAGCGGTAATACCACATTCAAAATTGCATTGACCTCGTTGGCCATTTCGCCTTGCCGGCTTAAGGACGTCGCTTGCGAATTCGATAGTGTTCCCACGAGCTCGGCGGAGCGCGCGAGCAGCGTATCAATACCTGACTGCTGTTGAGCAGCGTTGAGTTCCGAGAGCCGCATTTCGAGAGCGGCAACGCTGTGCCGGACCGGGATCACGGTGTTCAAAATTGCATTGACTTCGTTTGCCATTGCTCCGTGCTGGTTAGACAGAGCAGCGTCGGTGGCCTGCGCGCCCGCCGCTAAAACGGTCACTTTGCCGACGAGCAAGCTGACCTGTTCGCGCAGCAGATCAGGATGAAGTTCGATTGAAGCTGCAACATCTTTTAATCTGATATCGATCTCGGCGAGACGATTTTGCAGATCAAGGTGCCGTTGGATTTTCGCATCTCGCTCAGCCGTCCCGAACAAAATCAAAGACAACCAGCGCTGCAAGCCATCAAACATGGATATTTCAACTTCTCGGGATTGTTTTCTCTAAAGACTTTGTTTCAGCTTGCGGCCGCCTTAGTCAACCAGACTGTAGCGATCGAACAGTTCTTCTAAATTCAGCAACGACCATATCAAGAGCCGGCGATTCTGCCGTCCGGAAAGATGCTCCTCCAACATCTCGGTGATCACGTCGATGTCCATAATGCCAGATATCTTCGATTCCTTGTTCAAAATGCGCCGCTTCAAATAATCGATGCTTTCGCCCTTGAACCAGCTGGCGTCCGGTGCCGAGAAACCCTGTTTTTCCCGTTCGACGACTTCTTGGGGAAGAAATTCGCCCATCATTTTTCGAAGCAGTAGCTTCCCGTCGTTGGTCTTCTGAAAATATTTGGCTCGCTTAGCGTCGGTCGTGTTTTCGTTTAGTTTGACCACTTCATTCAAGTTTCCGAGCTTCATTGATGTTGGAAGCCGCATCGCGAAATCCACGAGATCGTTGTCGAGGAAGGGAACGCGCGTTTCCAGGCCGTGCGCCATCGACAATTTGTCTTCGACGACCATCAGTCCGTGTAAAAATGTTTTGCACTCGAAATAAAGTGAATGATTGACATAATCCTCGGGTCTGGTCAGCTCGTTCGCGTGCGTTTCGAACACGTCCTTGAAAATGTCGCGAGGCGAAACGTGACTGACTTGGTCCCAGATTGGCGCGCAGGCACGTTTCAGTTGGTCGCCGGGAAGAATGCGCTGCCAAAAATCGAAATACTGATCGACGTAGTGATCGAAGTTGTCGTTGACCACGGCCCGATAGTACCGCCATGGATAGCCGCCAAAAAGTTCATCGCCGCCTGTGCCAGCCAGGATGACTTTGTTGAACTTGCTGGCCAACTGAGCAATGTAGAAATTCGGGTAGGACTGGCCCACTCGCGGTTCTTCCAGGTGATAAGCCAGCCGTGGCATCACCCGTTCCAAATCGCCGGACTTCAGCACCATCTCGTAGTGCTCGGTCTTGAACAGATACGACATGCGTTCGGCCGCAGCGCGTTCGTCGTAGGAAAGTTCGATGCCTGATGCCGAGCTCAAGTCGAAGCCGCAGGTGAAGGTGCGCATGAACGGCAATTGACTGGAAGCAACAGCCGTGATCGAGCCCGAGTCCATACCGCCCGAGAGATACGAACCGATAGGCACATCGCTGACGAGCTGGCGCGTTACAGACTGACGAAAGAGATGAGAAAGCTCGGCTAGGTAATTTTTCTCCTTTTTTTGCGTAGTGGGTTCCTCGAAACAAAAGTCCCAGTAGCGTGTCGTCTTGAAGGTTCCCATGCCACCCACTACGGCATCATCCAGCTTTATTTCCGCATAGTTGCCGGCCGGCAGCAGTTTTACATCCTTGAACAAGGTTCGGTCGGCGAAGAAGTTCTGGAATGTCAAATATTCGACGAGTGCCTCAGGATCGAGTTTCGATCGATAGGCTGGATGTTGAACGATCGCTTTGATTTCGGATCCGAATAGCACCGTGCTGCCGCAGCGGGCATAGTAGAGCGGCTTAACGCCGAAACGGTCGCGAGCGAGATATAGTCTGCGGGAATGGCGATCGTAGAGGGCTAATGCGAACATGCCATTGAATTTTAGAATCGTCTTGGCGATGCCCCAGGTGGCGATGGCCTTGAGGATTACCTCCGTGTCTGATCGAGACGTGAACTGAACACTTTGGCGCTGCAACTCCGCTCGCAACTCCATGAAATTGTAAAGCTCGCCATTGTAGGTCAGAATGTAGCGGCCATCCTCCGTCGCCATTGGCTGCGCGGCAGCTTCAGACAAATCGATGATCGACAAACGTCGATGACCTAAAGCAATGGGACCATCTATCCAATGCCCTTCACCGTCTGGACCGCGGTGAGCAATTGCCTTTGTCATCGCACGGATCGCCTCGGCTGACGCTGGCGCTCCATTGAGATGAAT
>JANLXZ010000232.1:0-2133 GCA_031365375.1 Hyphomicrobiaceae bacterium
GTGCTGTGCGATATCTCCGGCAGCATGGATGCTTACTCGCGCATTCTCCTGCATTTTCTGCATGCCCTCACCAACGATCGCGATCGCGTGTTCTCGTTCCTGTTCGGGACCCATCTTACGCATGTAACGCGCAGTTTGAAATCTCGCGATCCCGATGTCGCCGTGGCCAAGGTCGGCGGCGATGTTACCGATTGGTCGGGCGGCACGCGGATCGGTGCCAGCATCGAGGAGTTTAATCGGCGGTGGGCGCGGCGTGTGCTCGGCCAGAACGCGACAGTGCTGCTGATCACGGACGGTCTCGATCGCGATGGCGGGCGTGGATTGGAATTGGCTGCGCGCCGTCTCAAGGCCAGTTGCCGCCGCCTAATTTGGCTCAACCCCCTGATGCGCTATGATCGTTATCAGCCGCTGGCTGCTGGGGCTGAGGCATTGAGCCGCCACGTGACGGAAATGCGATCGTGCCATAACTTGAAGAGCCTAGAGGATTTAGCCGTGGCACTTCGCGGACCTCCGATGGACATAATGGGACGTCGCGCGTGAAGTTCGCAACTTTTAAAACGATTGAAGCCGAGGGTGCTGTGCTGGCGCACACCGTGCACTTGTCGTCCGGCGTGCTCAAGAAAGGCCGTGTGCTGACGGATGCCGACGTCGCTACGCTCGCAGCCGATGGTATAGGTTCGGTAATGGCGGCGCGCCTCGGTCCGGACGATGTATCTGAGGATGAAGCTGCGCGCATCATCGCCGATGCCATTTGCGGCGCCCAAGTTGTGACGACCAAGCCGTTCACCGGTCGAACGAACCTACAAGCAATGTCGGCTGGCGTCGCGGTGATCGATCGCGACCGGCTGATCGAACTCAACAGCCTCGACGAGGGGCTGACCGTTGCAACCGTGCCGCCATTTGATATGGTGCGGGCCGGTCAGCTGGTCGCAACCGTGAAGATCATTCCGTTTGGTTTGTCCAAACCGGTGGTTGAGGCCGCCGAGATTTTGCTGCGCAAATCCTCTCGCCTGGTGTCCGTCGCACCGTTTGCCGTGCGAACGGCGTGCCTCATTCTCACGCGCGTGAAGGGGATGAAAGAAAGCCTGTTGACCAAGCGGACTAACGTGATCCGCGAACGCCTCGAGGGCATGGGGAGTAGCCTGGGCTCAAGCGAAGTTGTGGCACATGACACCGCCAAGGTTTGTGAGGCGATCAAGCGCAATGCGGCCGCCGGGCATGATCCGATTCTGGTGTTCGGCGCATCCGCCATCGTCGATCGTGGCGACGTGATCCCGCAGGCGATCACTGATGCTGGTGGCGAAGTTGTCCACCTCGGCATGCCGGTCGATCCAGGCAATCTACTCCTCGTCGGCCGGCTCGGTAATGCCGACGTGATCGGCGTGCCCAGTTGCGCCTCGTCGCCAAAACTTAATGGCTTCGACTGGGTGCTCGCGCGTCGCCTTGCCGGGCTGCCGGTTGGCCGGGCAGAGATTGTCGCGATGGCGCCCGGCGGGCTGCTGATGGAAATTCCAACTCGGCCGCAACCGCGCGGCGGCTAACACGATCAACGCACAACAAGGACCCAAGGAAATGGCCAACAAAAAATTAGCGGTGGTGACAGGCGGAGCAAGCGGCCTCGGCGAGGCGACGGCGCGCCGATTTCTGGCTGACGGATATGACATCGCGCTGCTCGATGTGAACATCAAACAGGGCGAGGCGTTAGCCGCCAGTTTGTCGTCAGGAGGTAGGACGGCGCGGTTTTTTCATTGCGATGTCGCCGATCAGGCAAAAGTCGACACGGTGGCAGCCGAAGTCGAAAAGGCGATGGGCGTGGCGGAAATCCTGGTCACCTGCGCCGGGCTGATCCCCAACACCGAGTCGGTGATGGACATGGATATGGCAGCGCACGATCGCATGTGGGCGGTCAACTATCACGGCACAGTGCACGCGGCACGCTCATTCGGGCGGCAAATGCTCCCGCTCAAGCGCGGCTCGATCGTCACCATCGGCTCGATCAACAGTGTGCTGCCATTGCCGCTGCCGGCATACAATCCGGGCAAGGCCGCGGTTGAGAGGTTGACGCAATTGCTGTGCGTTGAGCTCGGCCGTCACAACATCCGCGTCAACTCGATCGCGCCAACTTACGTGATG
>JANLXZ010000246.1:0-12197 GCA_031365375.1 Hyphomicrobiaceae bacterium
TTGATGACTGCTTTCACGTTGACGGTGTTGAAGAAGTACGAAAATCCGGCCACGGCACTAACGGCACCTGCGGCGTCGGTGAATGCGACAGATTGATTGCCTTTCTGGAAGAACCACCGGACGCCGAACTTAAGCTCGTCATTCAGCGAAACCTCGGCGATCGTCGCCTCCAGCATCACCTGGTTTGGTGTCGTGTCCATGGTTTGCAGGATACGGTGCATCCGTCGATACTCGCCGACGGTTGCGGTTATCACCAGAGAATTGTTGGGCTCGTCGGCGACCACCGATACACCCGATGAGCGATCATCGGGAGGCAACGATGAACTAGCACTCGAGCGTCCCGAACCACTGTCAGCCGGACTCGAGATGACGGCCTCGCTTGCTCCCACACCATCAGTTCCGCGGTTACCGGCCGTGAGATTGGCTGTATCGGACGATCTTCCTGCCGAACCGAAGCCAGGCTGGGACGGAGCGGCAATCGTTGGAGCAGAGACTGGGCCTGCACCACCCGAGCCTTCACCGGTGCGCGGTGCATCGGATACACTGGATGAACCCGACGAGGATGACGATCGAAAGCTCCCACTCCCACCGCGTCCACCATCGCGCGAAGACGCGTAGACCTTCTGCAAAAGTGAAGCGAGCTCGTTCACCGGTCGGTGCTGCACGTGATAGACATGCACTTGCTTTTCAGTCGCTTGGCTCGCCTTGTCGATCCGCGCAATCCAGGTCGCGGCCTTTTGCAAAAATTCGGGCCGCGCCGAGATCACCAGAACCGATTTCAAACGCCTGTTTCCGATAAACCGAACGATGCCTTTCGTCGGGCTATCCTTGTCATTGGCAAAGATCGTATCGAGCTCTTGCGCAATCGCTTCGGGATCTGACGTTTCAACAGGATGAAGGCCAAACGACATGCCGCGCATCCAGTCGACATCAAAGATATTTACTAGCTCGCGCATGGAAGCAAGTTCTGACGAGGTGCCCGAAATCATGATCAAGTTACGCGCGCTATCGACGCGCAACACGCCTGCCTGAGGGGCCGCGGATTTCAATACCCGCTCCATTTCGGCAGGCGCAACGTAGCGCAAAGGCACGATGTCGGTTGTGACACCTGCGACTGGACGATTGCCGGTACGACGGGGACGCAATGGCGCACCACCGGCAACCGCGTCGCCTGTCGGCACGATCTTATATACCCCACCCTCGACTACGAGTGTAGCGCCCTCGGCCCGCAGAACGGCCTCAAAAATCTCGAGCAAACCAGCCTTGTCGACTGGCCGCACGGTGCGCATCGTGATCGTCGCTTTGACCTTCTCGCTGACGATGTAATTGACACCGAGCACGTCACCGAGAACCGTCTTGGCGACCTCGACCACCGAGGCGCCGACAAGATTGATCGCCACGCCATCCTTTGTCGCCTGTGCACCATTGACCGTCGGCGCCTGTCCGACCGGACCGTCGGCGACCCAGGTTGGATTGGACTCGGCGGTCCGCGTGCGGCCGCCGCTGGCAAACTCACCAGAGCCTTTATAAAGTCTGGGCTCAGTCGTTTCCGGCGAGCCGGGCGCGCTCAGCGGGAGGCCCTTCTTCGAGGTGCCCGGCTGACCACCGTTGTTGCTGGCAACGGCCGGCGGATCGATTTGCCTTGGTAGCGAAAGTTGCTCGTATGGAAGGGTGCAGGCCGCGACAACGGCGCCGCAGACAAAAGCTGAGACAACTTTCACTACTCTGGAAACAGTCTGGAAATTGTCCACTAATACCCCGCAACACCTTCAAACGACGCGAAAAAAATGCGTCACTTAACTTTCAATTACCCCGCGCCATTCTCCCCAGGTGCGCGATTACCTTACGAGTGCCAGCTGGAAACAGGTCGCTGAAGCCCAACAAAGCACGATGAGAAAATCGAGTGTCTTAGCGGTGAGCCTAATCTCGAACTGCCACCGGCTCCCCGATCATCTGGAGCGATTCGCGCGCCTATCGTGAGTAGTGCAAGCTCACTTATGCACCATATCCACATGGCCAAGTCGATCGCTGTTGTCATCGTCTTAGCTGTTGGAATGATGCCCATGGGCAATCGTTACATCAGAGCTGAAATGAACAATAGGTGTTAACTGCGCTTCATAGTAATTATCAGCAACTGTGTGGCATCCCAATCTGCACGGACCACGTTGGCGATATGCTTGAAATGCAATTGCTGAATACTGCGATCTATATCAACTTTTCCTGCAAGCAAAAATTTTGCAACATGGTTGTCCAAAAAAGAAGAGTGATATTGATTTTAAAAGTGATTGCCGCCTAAATTGAGATCGCCGACAAAGGTTTCTGTTAAATTTGAAGATTGCCAGAACAGATTTTCCAAGGTGGCCGTCATCGCGCACGATTCGACAGCACCCTGCAAGCTGCACAAGTTGATTATTGCGAGTCTCGATTGGCAACTGACGTTGAGCTTTGCCTTTGGCTATCTCGCCGTCGCCACTCCCTCAGTCATGGGAGGCTCGCACGACCCCGCGTTCTTGGCGTCATCATTGGTTTTGGGAACAGCGCTGGTCTTGCTGAGCGTAATTGATGTGCGATTTTTTCGGCTTCCGAACGCTCTTACCTTACCGCTGCTGGCCGTCGGCTTGGCATTGAGTTTCGTCTTCCAATGGGATGATCTGCTGTGGCGGCTGGCAGCAGCCGCCTTCGGTTTTGTAATTCTCTATGGTGTTGCCCAGCTGTATTTCCACATACGGGGCCGTCACGGGCTCGGTCTCGGCGATGCGAAACTACTAGCCGCCTCCGGCGCATGGCTCGGCATAGAGGGTGTTCCGACCACCCTTCTGTTGGCAAGCGTCGGAGCGCTTTGTGCAGCGTTGGTGGCCCAGCTCGCCGGACGTCAGATCGCCACCGACACTCGAATTCCGTTCGGCGCATTCCTTGCTGGTGGCACTTGGCTAACGTGGTTCTATGGCCCAATGATATGAACAATTGCGACCAATCTTGCCAGCTTGTATTGCGTTGACGACGGGGAATTTTTCGATGCGAATTTTTAGGCTTCTTCACGGCTCTAGATCGAGCCGCTCTCGCAGGCATACGAGCGAGAGAAATCGATCGGCCGAAGCGGGCTTTACTTTACTCGAGCTGCTGGTTGTTCTCGGAATCATCGCAATGCTCGCGACGATCGCTGGCCCGCAAGTGCTGCGATATCTCGGAAAGGCCCGCACCGAAACGGCGAAAGCACAGATTTCCGCAATTTCTACTTCGCTAGAACTTTACGCCCTCGACAATGGCACCTTTCCAACACAGCAAATTGGCTTAGCTGCACTCGTCGAGGCACCATCCAACTCACCCGGCTGGAAGGGTCCTTATTTGAAGCGCAGCGAAGGATTGATCGACCCATGGGGGCGTCAATATCAGTATCGCATGCCTGGTCGAAAAGGCTCGCCAGAGGTATTCACGCTTGGTCGCGATAACGCTCCTGGTGGCACAGGTGAAGATCAAGACGTGACCAACGACTAATAAAGTCGTCGCCACTATCGTGCCGGCCTGAGACGCAGGGGTACGCGGACGGTCGTTACGATACTTTGGCTCGCATTGATAACTGCGGTACGAATCTCAATCAGCTCGGGTAGTCGTTCGTTCGAGGTCCAAGCATTTATCCACTCTGGCTCTGATTGAGGGTTTACCAGGCCATAATAGCGCAGTGAAAACTCTGAGATGCCACTCATGATGCGTTTGTCGCGTCGGTCGATGGGCGTTTTATCACGCCGCGATGGGCGAAATTCATTCCAGCTCAGTTGTAAACTCAAACCATTGCCATTGTCGGCGGACGTTCGAAGCTCTGTAGGCGTGTCCACCGAACTTTCCTTCACGGCTTTCAATTCGAACCGGTACAGTCCACCGTCCGGACCGAGCGTAGCAGGGGCCACAAACGCCAGTAACCCTGCTTCACCGCGAAACACGATCTGAAGGCGACCATCGGCACCCCGATCATAAATAGATAGCGCTTCGCTCAGATGCTGCTCCACAAAATCCAGAGCTGTGTTATTTGCGAAATTGCGATCCACCCCCTGCACGACATTCAAGGCGCGCGCCCCCAACCGCACGGCTGCCGGCATCGCTGATAATATGAGCGCCAACAGGCCGATCGACACAATGAGCTCCAACAATGAAAAACCGTCGTCAGGCGCGACTCGCGACCCTGCCACCGTGGCTCGCCTCATGGCCGGGATCCGAGTTTCAGCGTTTTGAAATTCGCCGTTCGAAACACTTGCCGAGCGCCTTCCCGCCAACTGATTTCTACGTTGACCCAGTATGCCGCAGCTTTGGATTGAGCGGCAAACTCGCCATCAGGTACGCCTACTCGGCGAATACTCATGCGCCAGGAAAACCGATCATCTTCGCCCGTGTATACCTGACCATTTCGCAGCGGAAATTCGATCCCTGCGGACGCCAATCTGGAGCGAGCAAGTGTCGATGCGGCAGCCTCCATGCTGGCTTGCCGAATGCTGCTGCCGCCCTTCTCCAACCCTTTATAGAGCGCGACGAAGATACTCGAGAACACGACGAGCGCGACGATCGTTTCCATCAGAGTAAAGCCACCCTGTTGGCGACCCATGGCTCAGCTCCTGATCCTCACCTGCAAGACCCCGTCATTGAAACGCCAGGTCGTTGACGCTGAGGATCGCATTCATCACTGATAAGATCAGCCCGCCGACCAGCCCACCGATCAACAAAGTCAGAATCGGCGTCAGCAGGCTCATCAATCGCGCCAGCTGCCGTTGCAGTGCCGTCTCGAAAACCGTTGCCACCCGCATCAACATCGCGTCGAGTTGTCCGGTCTGCTCGCCAACGGTAATCAACCGGAGCGCAAGCTCTGAAAACAAGCCGGACTGCACGAGCGGGGTCGAAAGCATGTCGCCCTCTTTCAAACCCTCGCCGGCCGCCGCGACAGCGACCGCGAACGCGCGGTTTTGCAGTACACTGCCCGAAATTCGCACCGCTTCGAGCATCGGAACTCCATTTCGGGTGAGTGTTGCCAGGGTGCGGGAGAACCGCGCCGTTTCGCGAGCCGACACCAGTCTTCCGATAATCGGCAACTTGAGAACCCATCGATCCAGCACCAACCGCAATCCCTGATTGCGAAGGGCAACGGCCCCGGCGACAATGGCGCCACCGATCGCGATCAGCACAATCAGCCAGTTGCGTTGGACGGCTTCCTGCATGTTGACCAAAAACAGCAAGGTTGCCGGCGGCGATGCGCCAGCGTCCTTGAACAGGGGCACCACCGTTGGCAGCAGGACGGTCATGATGATCGTCAATGCGGCGCCCGCGGCGAGCAGCAGTACTGCGGGATAGAGTAATGCCGAGCCGACTTGCGATCTGACATCGCTCGATCGCTCGAGAAAAATCGATATATCTTCCAGTACATCCCCGAGCGTGCCGCTCGCTTCACCGGCCTGCACCAGCCGCCAGTAGTACTCAGGAAATTCCCTGCCGCGGGCAGCCAGCGCCCCCGATAATGACTCGCCACCTCGCACCGCTTCCAGCAGCGCGATTGTCGCGCGCCGGATCTTGCCAGGGATCAGTGGCTGCAAACTGACGATCCGTAACGACTCGTCCAACGGCAAGTCGGCCTTGATCAAGGTCGCGAGTTCGCGCGTGAGTAACGCCAGCCCTGCCACCGATATTGCGCCGCTGCCGAAGACTTCCCGCTCCCACCAGCGCAGCTGCGGGGCTGGAATATCCTCCGTTACCTCCAGCGGATGATGTCCGCGTTGGTGCAATAGAGTGAGCGCCATTTCCCGAGATCGGGTTTCAATCTGGCCTTGCGTCAGGACGCCGTGCTGATCATAGGCTCTGTAGCGGTATCTTGGCATGCATCGAACCGTGTTACCCGGAGGACCTCTTCGGGCGTCGTTTCGCCTTTCAGAGCTTTGCTTAGTCCATTCTGCAGCATCGTCGCCATCCCGTCTGCAACAGCGGCGTTTTCAATAACAGTTTCCGAACTGCTGGCCAGGATCGAATCCCGGATCCGCGTCGTAGTTGAAAGCAGTTCGTAAATCGTCGTCCGTCCCGAAAATCCGCTTTGCCGGCAGACTGGACAACCGACCGCAGTATGTAGTTTTGCAGGTGATCCATTGAGGAGGTTAGCAACGTTGGCACCTGTCGACGTCAGCATGCGCATCAACCCGGCCGCGTCTGCCACCGGTTGAGCACACGTGCCGCAAAGCTTGCGCACGAGCCGTTGCGCGAGGACGCCCTTGAGACATGACGCCAAAAGGTATTTCTCGACTCCCATGTCGAGCAGACGCGTAACTGTTGCGGCGGCGCTGTTGGTGTGCACAGTCGACAAGACGAGATGTCCGGTCAGAGATGCCTGTATCGCTATTTGCGCGGTTTCCAGATCGCGGATTTCACCGATCATTATGATGTCGGGGTCTTGCCGAAGAATCGATCGCAATGCATGCGCAAACGTCAATCCAATCTTCGGCTGAACCTGGATTTGATTGACACCCGGCAATTGATACTCGATCGGATCCTCGACCGTGAAGATCTTGCGTTCGGTGGAATTCAGCGTGCTGAGTGCTGTATAAAGCGTCGTCGTCTTGCCGCTGCCGGTCGGGCCGGTTACCAGAATTATGCCGTTCGGCTGCTTCAGCAGTTCGGCAAGATCGTCATACGAACGTCCGGCGAACCCTAATTTGGGAAAATCCAGCTCGATACTGGAGCGATCCAACAAACGCAGTACGATGCTCTCGCCCCAGAGCGTCGGCATAGTGGAGACGCGCAAATCGATTTCACGACCGCGAACGTTGACCTTAATACGACCGTCCTGAGGCAGGCGGCGCTCGGCAATGTTGAGCCGTGCCATGATCTTGATGCGCGAGCCGATCGCCGCGCGCAACGCCAGAGAATAGGTCTCAACGGTCTGTAAAACACCATCGATGCGAAACCGGACGCGAACGCTGTCTTCGCACGGCTCCACGTGAATGTCGGATGCTTGAATTCCTGCCGCGCGTGCAATCAAATCTTGCACCAATCGAATTACCGGCGCTTCACTAGCCATGTCCTCCAAGCGTTGGACATCATCGTCGCTGGCAGCTTCGACAGTGGAGTTTGGCTTACCGGCGCTCACCTCCACGGGAACGTTGTCGCCACTGTACAGACGATTGATTGCACTCTCGATATCGCCTTCCGGAGCAATGCACCGCTTAATTGGCCGGCCGAGCAAATACGAAAGTGCGTCGATCGCTTCGATACTAAACGGATCCGCGACCGCGACTTCAATGTGGCCGCCTTTGTCGGCAAGCGGCAACAGCCTATTAATCTTTAAGAACGAGACGGAAAGTTGGTCGGGAAGTAATGCGATTTGGGGAAATTCGCGCTCACCGATTAATGGGAGTTTACAGTATGAGCTCAGTCCGCGCGCCATGACGGCATCGGACAATAGGCCGAGCCGCATGAGGACCAGATCGAAGCGTTCGCCGGATTGACGCTGCGCCCTCTGCGCACGTCGCACAGCCAACTCATCAAGAAATTTCTCATCAAGTAGAAAATCGCCAAAGCGATCAGCGAATTCCGGGCTGCGAGGGTCGATGCCGATGGAAGAATCCTGACTAAATTCTTGCATAAATGGCCCCCCGCAGATAATATAAATCAACTTACCATAGATTATCGAATTATCAGCATATTTGCTAGTAGGAATGGTTATCAATCTGCTGCGATTGGATCGCGTGTGGGCTGATCGTTCATGGACTAATTATTTGGTCTGGGATGCGTTCGATCGAATGGTGTAGAAATGTTGGTGAGCATCCGGTCAATATTAGGCCGTTTTTTTTCTTGGTGGCGCCAGGAGCTGATCGGCCTGCTGCCGAGCTCTCTGTTTCGTTCACGAAAGCCTATGCTTCCACGGCAAATCCTCAGTGTCGAAGCACGCGGATTGCGATTGATCGCCTCCCGCAACGGCAAGAGCTCGTCTGGTGATTCTGAAACGGGCGAGATTATACCGATTACCGAGATCACACGACGACTTTCAAGCTCGATGACGGGTAAAAACAAGCCAGAGATTGGTCTACGGCTGAGTTACCAAACCTGCTTCGTGAGAAAAATGGAATTGCCGGCCGCCGCAACTGCCGATTTCCCGCAACTTCTTGCGATCGACCTCGAGCGAGCAACTCCGTTTAAATTGAAAGATGTATATTCTGCTTATACGATCGACACTCAGGTCGGTAGATCTGGCAAAGCTTCGATCCGCCAACTCGTAATCAAACGCTCCGTCGTTGATGGTCTCATTTCAATATTGGAAACGGCTGGCCGAAAAGTTAGCCGCTTGGACTGCTGGGACGAAGATGGGAAGGTCTCGCTTCCCGTTAATTTCCTTGAGACGGTTTCGCTGAAACCTCAGACATCTCACGGTTCGAGGCTGGTCCCCAAGCTCTTGGCGGCAACTGCAGTCAGTCTTGCCGCGCTGGCGGCTTATCTCGTCATCGATCGGAATGAAAGCGCGCTGGCAGAAATACAGGCTCAAACTGCGCGCCTGAAAACCAAGGTGCAGGCGACGCGCGATGCAGCGGCCAAGTCCCAAACCATGATGTCGGAGATCGAAAGTTTCCGGCGTTTGCGCACGAGCATACCGTCCAAGGTAGCGGCGCTCGAGGAATTGACGCGGCTTATCCCCGACACTGCGTGGGTAACCGACCTAAAGATCGACGGCTCCAATGTGGACATCGCCGGGCTGGCGACATCGGCGGTCACGCTCGTTCCTATTCTGGAAAGATCCGCATTCTTCGTCGATGCCACTTCGACCGCACCTCTGACGTTTGATCAGCGCGAGGACAAGGAGCGCTTCAGTATTCGCGTCAAGATTCGCAGTGCCCTGACTGCCGAGACCGCCCGTGCTCCGGAGGCTCAGAAATGATCGAGGCATTGCCAAAACCTTTGCGCCAACTGTTAGCGATAACGCTGCTGCTGCTCGTCATCGCAACAGTGTGGATGGTGACCGTCGTGCCGCTGTCGGCCAAACTCGGGGAGCTACAGGATCGCATCGATCAGGAGCGGACGATGCTCGGGCGATTGATCGCCGCGGCAAGCGAAGAGGCCGGTCCAACAGAAGTAAAACAAAACGCGATCGCAGCGCGAATGAATAGCCTGCTCATTCAAGGCGAAAGCGAATCCATCAGGGTGTCTTCGGTCCAATCTCAGGTTATGGAGGTTCTGGCCAGCCACCGGGTAAAACCACGCAGCACCCGAAATTTGACCGCGCGAGAGCGCAGCGGTTTTCGTCTTGTCGGCGTCCAGTTGCATCTGGCCGCTCCCATCGAGCAGTTGCAGGCCGTGCTGCTCGACATCGAACAGCACAAACCGCTGCTATTTATCGAAGCACTTCACGTGACCCCTATTTTGCTGTCGGGAGCGGCAGCTGACGAGGAACGTGGCATGCTCGAAGCAAGGTTTGATGTCTTTGGCATCGAAGCAAAACAAAAGAGGCAGTAAGCAACATGACTAGCGGGGGCGGCAAGACATCGAGCAGCGGATTGACGCTCGCACTTCTGGCGACCGTCGTGGGCCTAGGCTATCTCGACTGGAGCATTTTGGGCTCAAGCCCGGAAATCTCGCCAATCGCAGCACGCGATACCGCAGGCAACCCCGGCCCCGTACTCATGCCCGACGAAGCAGCGATCATCCCGGTTGCACGCTCGATTGGCGAGTTCCAACAGACGAAATCTCGACCACTGTTCTTCGCAAATCGACGCCCTGTCGATCGCACTCCATCCAAGATCGCGGCAGCGGCGCCCAAACCTGCCAAGATCGTTCCCCTCTATCCGTTGGAACAACTGCAGTTGATTGGCATCGTGCGCACCGGCAAGGATAGCGCGAGAGCGCTCATCCGCGCAGGCACCGACGGTCAGGGCGCCTGGGTCAGCATCGGCGACCAAGTTCGCGGCTGGAAACTACAGGAAGTCAACGACGAGATCGCAGTGCTCGAGTCGAACGGCCAGCGCGGCGAAGTAAAACTATATGCAGCTGCAGGTGGTCAGAAAACCCGCTGACTGATCCTCACTTCGGTCTGTGATGATGATGCTCGTGCGCGCTGTGATCGTGCAACGCAGCACGCCCATTAGCCTGCGTCACGATGATGTAGGACTGCGCGTCGACGTAGGCGAGCACGTCGGCAGCATCCTGCTCCGAGAGCCCGAGGTTGGGCATGCGCAAGCCGCGATACTTTTTCGCCATTGCCAGTGCAACGGGATCCTTGGCGGCAAACATCTTATCCGGGCGGGAGACAAACGCCTTCAGCCAGTCGTGCGGCCGGCGCGTTGAAACATTGGCCAAGTCGGGACCAATCCGGTCGCCTTTGCCGATCGTGTGACACGACGAGCAAGCCTTGATGAAGAGCGCTTGGCCGGGCTGGTCGCTCACCTCCATGAAGCCTGCGGCAGCTGCACTGACCGCTGGTGGCGTCGCTGTCTCTTGCGGCCCGTTGGGATCGAGCGACTTGATGTTGCGCACCACCCGCTCGATATC
Organism: Hyphomicrobiaceae bacterium; assembly: GCA_031365375.1. Taxonomy (GTDB): domain Bacteria; phylum Pseudomonadota; class Alphaproteobacteria; order Rhizobiales; family Hyphomicrobiaceae; genus JAKFWF01. The sequence continues at coordinate 10,504 of JANLXZ010000246.1, forward strand.
GCCGAACACGGAGTCCTTCGACCAGCTACCGCCCGAGCTGCTACCTAGCAGGATCTCGTGCCGGTGCTCGCTCAGCACCCTGCTGCGCTCCCCGAGTTTGTTGCGGATGATCGCAATATCCTCAGGTTTGCCGGTGAGCAGCCGCCAGCCGGGCCCGACGCGGAACGCTTCGGCAAAATTCTTCAGTTGCTCGGGCCGGTCATTCTCGGGGTCGATGGTGATCGAGTACATGAACACGTTGCGGCCGACGCTATCACCGAGCCGCTCCTGCACCAGCCCCATGCGCGCGGTCGTCAACGGACAAATATCGGTGCACGTTGTGAAGATGAAATTGATGATGACGTTCTTGCCGGCGATCAAGTCGTCGTAAAAATTGAACGTGTTGCCGTCCTGATCGACGACGGGAAGATTGGGCAGGTAGTCCTTGCCCCAGCGCGACGAGGGCGCAGCGTTGGAGAACCGCTCCTGAGCGGGCGCGTTAGGAAGCGCAGGCGCGACCATAGTTATCAACACCAGGACGAATAAAGTTTTCGCAACTCGTTTCAGGCGACGCATCTGAGCTCCAGGAGTAACGGGGGTTGGCAGACCATACAGTTCACCGACCGGCCATCAATTTAGACTATCGTGAGGCCGGCCAGTTAGCCCCGACCGCCGTGACCGCCGCCGCTCGAACCCGTCTTCAGCGGCTTTGCGGTTCCCCCGCCGCTCGTAGAGGATACCGGTTGTGCCGTACCCGACGTTGCGCCGCTGCCGCCGCTGCTGTTGGAGAACTTGGCGTTCGCGGGATTACCTTCGGGCAATATTTCGGGCACGGTGTAATCCACACCGTCCGCGCTCGGGTTTGGCGTCATCGTGATCGCGCTGCGCACCTTTTCGGGGTCATCCGCGGTGTTTAACGCAGCGTCGCCCATTAACTGGATGCGCATCAACATCGCGAAATCTTCGTGAACCGTATTGTGGCAATGGTTCACGTAAGAGCCGCCGTACTCGCCGAATTGGACCTGGAAGGTGACTTGGCCCGACGGGCGCAACCGCCACACATCCTTGCGCACGTTCTTCTCGGTGGACGGGATCGAATTGTTGCCGCGATTGAGCGTGACACCCTCCTCGAAGTGCAGATGGATCGGATGATCCCAACCGCCGCCACCGTTGACGTAGGTCCACTCCTCGACCTCGCCTGGCCGGGGGATCAACTCCGAGATCCTGTTGGCGTTGAAGGAATGCGCGGATTGCCCGTTGACTTTGATGATCCAGGGGAAGTCCTGAACCACTTCCGAGCAATCTGGATTACATGGACCAGAGCCACCAGCACGTGAGTCGCCATTGCCGCGGCCAAACTCGACGACGCGTTTACGGACCGGGCTCGTCACGATCGGAACCTGATCGGTTAATTGAGTGCGCAGAGGCGGCGCATCCTTGACCGGCAACACGCTCGCACTGAGAACACCCGCGGGCTTCGAGCCATACCAGACCGAGGGATCGTCGACGCTCTGCAGCGAGCTTACGACCTTGAATTGAAGGATCGCGCCGACCGTTGGATCGATCGATCTGCCCGACAACGCATCCGCCATCTTCAAGGCTTTGTCCGGCTTGCGACCGTCTGTCTGCTGCAACAGGTTGACGAGGTGCAGGGTTTGGCCCGCCGTGAACTGGGAGAAGTCGACGACAATATCGTAGCGTTCGGCAATGCCCTG
>JANLXZ010000263.1:0-4041 GCA_031365375.1 Hyphomicrobiaceae bacterium
GTTCATAAACGAAACTTGGCGTCGAACCGCTTGGCCCAACGACGCGACGGACTGCTCAGCCATGCGATCGGGTTCGGCTAGCCGCACCGCCACCTCGGTCATCGCCGTCGAACGCAGTTTCAGCTCGTCGGCGCGCCAGGCGATGAGCGCTAAAAACCAGATCAAGCCGATCGGCCCGGCAAAAGTGGCGATGCCAGGCAGAATATTGGAGCGGTTGAATACGTCCGCGAGCCCTTTGCCGCTGACAAGATCGGGACCGATGAGCATCCAGGCAAAGCCAACGCATGCGGCTGCCCACACGCCACTGGCGCCGGCCGCAATGACATAGGGTTTGTTCGACGGTTTTTGATTGAGGGCGTAGATCAAGCCGCCGATCGAGGGAGCATCGTCGTTTGCCGCGATCCGGCCACGCGACGGGCCTGCCGGCCGCCGCTGTGCTTTTCTGCGCGCCTGATCATTGACGCTCTCGGCGTCCGAATTCATCGCCTCGTCTGATGCGTCTCGCGCCACAGGTGCGGAGACCTGTTCGCGAGCTGCCTGCTCGCGGGCACGCTGCGGCAAAGGCGGCGGAACACTGATTACGCGCGGTTCTTCTGACGCCGCACCTGCTAACGGCGGAGTCGCCCGCACTGATTTTGTGTCTTGCCCCATCAACCCGCCTGGCTGAGATCGCGAACGGATAGCTCGTCACGATCAGAATCAACCACCCATGCCCCACTATGCCTTAGTTTAGGCGGCCAATAAACTGCCGCAGCAACCATGGCCCATTATTTACCGATCAGACCGACACGCTGTTCGTCAAGCCTCACGCACACCCCCCGTTTTGGCTATCGACCGTTTAGGGCGAAAGCAAGGACCAAACCGCACTGTCCCAGTATAACGCTGCCAATATAGCCGGTTTCCAAGATATTGATTATTCGATGATAACACATGTGGCCGGATTAACGTCACCTTATGGGCGATTGTGAGAGAACTATTTGAGATAGACGGGGCATGGTGTGGTCAAATGCAGGTATCAGCTCAACGAGAACGCAGACTAGGTTGCGGAGTGGGTACTGCAACCCAAACGACCGGCCCCGTTGACTTGGTGCATTTGCGTCGGTTTACGCTCGGAAATCTTGCGTTGGAGCGTGAAATTCTGCAGTTGTTCGCAGATCAAGCACCCTTGATCCTCGAGCGGCTTGAGCTCGCGCGCACCGATAAGGCGTGGCGCGACGCGGCGCACACCTTGAAAGGCTCAGCCGGTGCTGTCGGCGCCCATGCTGTGGCACGGGCGGCAGCCGAGGCAGAACTGCTGCGCGGGGACCAAACGGCTTGGCCGGCCGGGATCGCCCGCGTGCGTCTGGCACTTGACGAGGCTTGCAGCTTCATCGGAGCCGGAGTGCTGTAACGCCGCCTTGTATTCGCCAGTACGACTGGCTAACAGGTAGTCCCGAAGCGGCGGTGCGAGGAAGCGCGGTCGCCGAAGGCTCAATGCGCACAGGGCAGTTGGTATGGCAAAAATCACGTTCGTTCAGCCCGATGGCGTTTCGCAGACAGTCGAAGCCGAGCCGGGTCTTACAGTCATGGAATCTGCCAAGCTCAATACCATCGCTGGTATAGATGCCGAGTGTGGCGGTGCCTGCGCATGTGCGACCTGTCACGTCTACATCGATGATGCTTGGCGGGCAAAGGTCGGTAAGCCATCGACAATGGAAGAAGATATGCTCGATTTTGCATTTGACGTACAAGAGTCGAGCCGGTTGGCCTGTCAAATCAAAGTGACACCGGAGCTGGATGGGCTGCTGCTAAGGGTTCCGGCCAAGCAGTTTTAAGCGCCGCCGGTCGGGTGACGGCGAATTCTGGTCGGCGTGGTGACTAGCAGGAATGCCGCGCGAACCTGATATAAGCGGTTAAATAAAACTGGATAATTGCAACGCTCGTTTGCAACGTCGACGCCCGGACCGGGCAATTGTGGATGGATTGGACGTACCCGTGCCGCAGGACATCGCGAAGACCCAAGACTACGCTGTCAACGATCAAGCTGTGATCGAAACCGATGCATTGATTATTGGAGCCGGCCCGGTCGGTCTATTCGCTGTTTTTGAGCTCGGTCTGTTAGATATCAAAGCCCACGTTGTCGATATTCTCGGCAAAACCGGCGGTCAATGCGCCGAACTTTATCCGGAAAAGCCAATTTACGACATTCCGGCACTGCCAATCGTGACAGGTCAGGAATTGACCGATCGCCTGATGGACCAGATTAAGCCATTCCATCCGACGTTCCATCTCGGTGAACGGATTGACAGTTTGCAGCGCCAGCCCGATGGCAGATTTGTCATCGAAACTGATGTCGGAAAACGTTTCCGCGCCAAGGTTGTGATCATTGCGGCCGGAGGTGGTTCGTTCACGCCGAAACGGCCCCCGCTGCCCGGCATCGAAGCGTTTGAGGGGACGAGTGTTCATTACTCAGTTAGGCGTATGGAAACCTTGCGCGACAAGGATATTCTGATCGTCGGGGGTGGTGATTCAGCGCTTGATTGGACGCTCAATTTACAGCCGCTCGCGCGGAGCATGACGCTGCTTCATCGGCGGGATGATTTTCGAGGTGCGCCACACTCCGTTGCCCAGATGCGCGACCTCGTGGCATCGGGAAAGATGCGCTTGATGATCGGGCAGGTGACGGGGCTGCAAGGTTCCGCCGCGCAGCTCGAAACGGTCACTGTCAAGACGAAGGATGGTGAGGAGCAAATTGCCTGTAGCGCTATGCTGCCGTTCTTTGGGTTGACGATGAAGCTCGGACCGATTGCAGGGTGGGGGCTGAACCTTGCCGAAAATCTCATCCCCGTCGACACCGAGCGTTTCGAGACGAACGAGGCGGGGATTTTTGCGATCGGCGATATCAACACCTATCCCGGCAAACTGAAGCTCATTTTGTCGGGCTTCCACGAGGCGGCGCTAATGTCGCAGGCGGCCCACCGCATCGTCTATCCCGACAAAAAAGTGCTGTTCCAATACACGACATCGTCGTCGAGCCTGCAGAAAAAGCTCGGCGTTCGCTGAGTTCCATCAGGCAATGCCGCACAAGACGCAAAGACGCCTTGCCGTTGCGCGCAAGTGGGTCGTGACCAACATCTGTCGAGCTCTGAGGGGCAAGCGCTCGACCGCGGATTTGAGCCGTCCGCGCATGTAGCCCAGGTAAATGCGCGCATAGCCCCGACCCATTGCCGATAGTCCGATCGCGTGGTCGATCACGGCGACGCTACCGTCGGCCCATTCCAGTTTATAGTCGGCGGCCGGCGCCAAAAGATCGATGCGATCCAGTTTTTCTTCGAAGCCGTGTCGAATGGCTTCCTCCAGATGAAGGACACCGGCTGCCATCTTTTCAAAAGTCCGGTCATAGACGATGACGTGAAGCACACGGGTGTTGCGAGCGGTAAATCCGATTTGAATAGCCGCTGGCTTCTCGCCTGATTGCAATACGGAAACCCGGGTCGCCGTCGAGTGGGTCGCGCCGGCCGCGACCGCGGTCATAAAACTCGCCATGCGGGCGTCGGCAAGTGCTGGCGATACGTATCCGCGATCTATCAGCCATTGGCGCTTCAGTTCGATCGCGGTTGCGGCAAGCGAGCTGGCTTCTGCTCCTTCGTCCAAATGCTTGAACGTGATGGCGCCAGCCTCCTCCAACCGGCGCATCTGCCGACGCCGGTTGCGGCGAGCTCGATTAGGCACGCGCTCTTCGTAAGCAGCGAAGCTCGCCACTTTCTTCAGGTCGATATAAGGCGCCTCGAGCTCTGCCGTGTGCAGCGACGATAGGGCGTCCATCAGTGGTGCGATCGCTGCATCAGCGCGCACCTTGCGCAGTCGCGCCAGATCCGGCTCAAGCGTGCGGCAAATATAATCCCAACCGGCTTTCAGGATCGCCGTTGGATCAGCAAAGTTGGTGTCGAGAAGTACGTCGCCATATTGACTGACCGGCTCGCCCATCCAGGCTAGCTCTGTCAGAAACCCCTGGCGTGTGAGCACCATTGGCCACAGCGTCACCAGTTGACCGCCGCGCCG
>JANLXZ010000299.1:0-7917 GCA_031365375.1 Hyphomicrobiaceae bacterium
CAACTGGCAGCCTTGCCGGTCGCATGCGTGAAGTCGCCGATGCAGCACAACGGCGCGCCATTGCGCTGCAGACCATCAACGAATTCGCTGCCACGCTTTCGGGTTCTGGCACACTGGATTCAATCTTGACGTCGTTGGTCAACCAAACAAGTGCGACGATGCGCGGTCACGCAATTATCCTCGTACACAACGCAGCGGATTCGCAAGATCAATACCATCTGCGGATCGCGGCTTCGACCGCGACCGCGCCGGTCTTGGAGCCCGTCGAATGGCAGGCGGCCCAGCGAGCCGCGAGAAGCGGTGAGCCGATTTATGCCGCGGCGCCGGGGTGGCCTGGTTCACGCTACGAGTTTCAGCCGCTCGCCGGTGTGCAAGGCACAATCGGTGTCGTCGGCCTAGCCCCTTTCGATGGCCAGCGTGTCATCAGTGACGATGACAACGCGACCCTGCAGACGATCTTCCGTCACGCATGTATCGCAATCGATCGTACGCGCCTCGCGGCAGAAACCGCTGTGGCGCGCGACGATGCCGAGCGCGAACGGTTGCGCTCGGCGCTGTTGTCGTCGCTCTCGCACGACCTGCGGACACCGCTTGCTTCAATTCTCGGTGCGGCAACCAGCCTGCGCCAGCTTGGAGGCAGCATGACACCGGCGACGCGCGCTGATCTGTTGTTGGCGATCGAAGAGGAGGCCGAACGTTTGACCCGTTTCGTGTCGAACCTACTCGATATGACGATGCTTGAAAGCGGCGATATCGACCTGCAGCGCGATTGGGTCGATGTCGCCGAGGTGACACAGCTCGCCGTTGCGCGCGCGCGACGATTATTTACCCGCGCCCACATAATGTTGAGCATCGGATCCGCTGTTCCACTGATCCCAGGCGACACCACCCTGTTGGAGCATGTGGTGTTCAACCTGTTTGACAATGGGGTAAAGTTCTCGGATCCCGATGCTACGATTGCGGCGCAGGTGTTTGCAGACCAAAGCCACGTGACGCTTACTGTGACAGATGACGGCCGCGGCATTTCGCCGGATGCGTTGATGCGCGTCTTCGAAGTGTTTTTTCGCGTGCGTGAAGGCAATGTGCCGGGAACAGGTTTGGGGTTGGCAATCTGCAAGCGTATCGTCGTTGGAATGGGAGGATCAATTCGCGCCGAAAGCCCGGTCGCAAACGGACGGGGAACAAGAATTGTCGCACGGTTCCCAATTGCGCGATCGATTGTCGGCTCGCACGGTGATTACGATGGAGCACTGCCATGACCCAGCCGCCGCGAATTTTGGTGGTCGACGACGAACCTCAAATTCATCGGTTCTTGAAGCCCAGCCTGACGGTCAGCGGTTTTGAGGTATATACCGCCGCGACCGGCGGGGAGGCGCTGCGCTTGGCATCGGTCCACAATCCGGCCGCCATATTGTTGGATCTTGGGTTGCCCGATATGGACGGTAAGGACGTCATCGAGCAGCTCAGGCGCCGTTCCGGCGTACCGATTGTCGTGCTTTCGGCGCGTGATCGGGAAGCGGAGAAAATCGCGGCGCTCGACCTCGGGGCAGACGACTACGTCAACAAGCCATTCGCGATCGGCGAGCTTTTGGCCCGGTTGCGATCGGTGCTTCGCCGTCGTGTAACCGCGCCCTCGATGGCACCTACCATTTACGATCTGGGGGTAATTCATATCGACACGGGCACCCATCAAGTGATGCGCGGTGATAAGCACGTGCACCTCACTCCAAAGGAGTTCGAACTACTAGTGCTGTTGGTACGGCACGTGGGGCGGGTGCTCACCCACCGTCACATCTTGGCCGAGATCTGGGGGCCAGCACACACGGCGGATCATCAATATTTACGAGTCTTTATCGGACAGTTGCGTCAGAAATTGGAAGACAATCCCGCCGAACCGACGCTGCTCATCACCGAGCCAGGCATCGGCTATCGCTGTGTCGATTCCGGCTAACGACCCTGCCGCGGACTATGTCTGGAGCCGGGAGAACAAGCGGAGGAAAAAGGCGGTGCCGAGGCCAAAAGCGGCATGCAGGCAGAAGATCATAAGCCAAGTGCTCATATTCCAACCAGCCGCAATCGGGCGTCCCTTCAAGGGGAACACGATAAACAACAGTACGGCGCTAACGACAATGCCACCGAATAGGATTGCGGTCAGCCAGTAGCTCGCCCCCGATGGTACATTGCGCAGGACCAACATAAGGACGATGCCCCACAACCCGCCCCAGAACGCCGCGCTTAAGCTTTGCGGCACGCCGAAGGGTGGAACAGGGGCCATTGGGTAAGGCGCATTCGGTGACAGACCGGTCGCATAAAGTATGGCCCCCAATCCGAATTGGAATACCAGGACGCCGAGGGCTCCGGCGACGAAGCCGAGTATGATTGCGGTCGGCGTCACGGGAACAGTGCCGGTGTCTAATGCGGTCATCGTATTTACCTCACCAAAGAATGCCAATCGTGCCTGAGCATCATACGTGCGAGAGACATCCTCGCAAGTGTTTGAACACGCCTTGACGTTGCCAGCCTATCATCTGCTAAATGGGGCTGCGGACTGAGAGAAGTAGTCTGTCACTGTAGTCGCGTAGTCGAAGCTCCGTGTCGGTGAACCCATCCGGTTGGAACGTGGTTTGTTGGGAGACCTGAAGAATGGCTTTGGCCAGTGAACCGGAAGGCTCACATTATTTGTTGCGGCGGGGATCGCATTGCGAGCGTCCGCCCGCCGACGATAGCATCGCAATTGCGCCGCTTATCATGGCCAAAGGCGACGCTTTGGATGAGCTCAGACGCGCGCGTCTCGAACTCGAATTTGCGGTCGACGGTCGCCCTTCCTTTGCGCCGGTGCTGCGTGCCCTTCGCCGGATCGAAACGTGGCTGGCCCGGCCGCCCAGAATTGCGATTCTCGGTGAGTTCAATTGCGGCAAATCCACGCTTGCAAACTTCCTAATCGGTGTCGAAGCGCTGCCGACGGCGGTGGTCTCGAATACAACCATTCCAACGGTCCTCTATTTCGCCAGCGAGCCATCGGTCACGGCGGTTCATCGCGGGGGACGGCGGCAGCAAGTGTTGTCGGCCGCGATGCCGGCCGCGCGGGATTCAATTTTGCGTCTGGAAGTCGGCTTGCCGTCGGAACGCCTGCGCCGGATGCAGATCGTGGACTTACCCGGCCTCGATGACCCGAGCGTTGCTGGCGCGCCTTATGAACTCAGCCAACATCATCCCGACGCGGTTATCTGGTGCACCGTCGGCACCCAGGCTTGGAAGGAAAGCGAGCGCACCGCTTGGCTCGATGTGCCGGAGTATCTGCGCGATCGTGGCATTCTCATCGCGACCTTTGCCGATCTTCTTCGTGATCCCCAAGATCAACGGCATGTGCTTGATCGGTTGAACGGAGAAGCTGGTCCACAGTTCCGCGAGATCGTCATGATCTCGGCGAAGGTTGAGCTGGCGCAACTGACCAATTGGATCCCGCCTAATGTCGCCGATGACGCACCGGACTACACGCATGACGGTGGCCGAGACACCCTGAACAGCGCGCTCGATCGGGTGGTGGCGTTTACCGACGGGCAGCGCGTTGCGGCCGCACTCGCACTTGTTGGCCGCGTGGCACGGCATACGCTCAGACGCCTCGACGCGGAGGAAGCCGCTTCCGATGATCGAGCGACTGTTGCCCGGTAGGCCGAAGACGTTTGGCTGTTTTTGCTAGCGTCGGATCGCTGCCGGTGCGGGTGCGATGGCGGGCGCCGGCGCAATCGACGGTCCAGGGGCGACTGCCGCGTGCTGCGCTCTTTTCGGGTTCGCAACGAGCATTTCGTGCGAGGCTGCTGGCGGCTTTTTGATGCGCGCGATCAACTTGTTTCTTGCGTTCTCGGGCTCACTTTGTTTGGCGACCGCAGCCAATCGAGTGCGAGGCATCGGTGACTGTGAGCGAGTTGGTCGAGGCGCAATCGCTTGCGAGACAGCCGCAGCAGCACGGGCAGGTGCGGGGCTCTCCGCTCGCCGGCTTTCAGGCGCAGAGTTCGCGTTCGATTGATCGATTGGGGATCGGGTCGGTGTAGTGGGCGCGATGGTTTCGACGCCTGTAGCGAGCTCATTTGGCGGGCTCACGATCCACCACCAGCCGCCGCCCATCAGGCAAGTGGCAAGTCCTGCGACCACCACCAAGCGTATCGACTTATCCGGCGCTTTCGATGAACGTGAAGAAATGTTGCTGGCTGCTGCGGCCGCGGGTGCCGTTGAGCGCGGCGGTGATGCAACGGCGGCGCCGCTGCGGTCGAAATAGGTCGGCGCGCTGGGCTTTTGCTCGAGCGCCGCCGTTGGCGGTGGCGTCATAGTTTTGTTTGCCGAATGCTCTGGCATGTCCGAGGCTGCCGTTTCGGTTGCGCCCGCGGAACGTTGAAGCTGTCGCAAGATCATCCTGACATGGGCCAGCTGCGGATTGTCATCGATCGGGCGGTGCATGAGTTACATTCACATCGGGGATGGCGAGATAAATGCTCGTCGTTTTCTGACCAAATCCTTAACCGCCAAAGTTCAGTTCGGAAATCTACTTTCAAGATTGGTAAACAAAGCGCCGGGCTATGGTTTGACCTGCAAAATTTCTCGTAACGAAACGGCGAGATTAACTTCGCTGCCGATCAATGATAACTAGGTTCGAAGTTCTGCCATATTTTGTCAGGCTAATCTCGCACAGTGCGCTGATCGTTATGATAAATTCTGGCGTTCGAAAATCGTTATGGCTCGCAAATCCCTTGGCTATCGTTTCGATAAGCCTGGAATGCTTTCGCGCTACCATAATCGGCAGCATTTTTAGAAATAGGGGGCCCCGGTGCCTGTCACTCCTATTCCGGTCCGCGGGGGGCAATCCGAACGGCCACCTGCCACCACGCCGACTGCACAGATATTCTCACCGGCCTCGATCGGCGCCGCCCTCGAAAGCTTGCGAACTGAACTTTCTGCGTGTTGCGAGGATTTGAAATCGGTTCTCCCGGTACGCGGCATGTCCTTCGTCGAGGACACCGCTTTATTGCTGCCGCGGCTCACCTGCAGGATTGCGATCATCGGTCAGGTGAAGGCCGGCAAGAGTAGCTTTATCAACGCATTCGTGCGCCGGCCAGGGTTGCTCCCGACCCACGTCAATCCATGGACGACAGCTGTCACGCATCTGCATTTCGGTCAGACAGATACCCCTGAGAACGTTGCGGCAAAGTTCACCTTTTTCGACGCGCACGAGTGGGAGCGTTTGGCAACCGGTGGCGGGCAGATCCGCGAGTTGACCCAACGCCTGGTTCCCGGGTTCGAGCCTGAATTGCTGAAGCACCACGTCGACGCGATGCGCCGGCGGTCAGAATTCCGCCTGGGCGATTCAATGGCCGAGCTCGTCGGCACCGATCACCAATTCGAGACGCTGAGCCCCGAGATATTGGATCAATATGTCTGCTCAGGCGCGACGCATCTGACAGAGCCCGGTTTCGATCGGACGGGGGTCTATTCTGATATCGTTAAACAAGCGGACCTTTACTTTCCGGCCAAGGATTTCTCGTTTCCAACGGTCATCGTTGACACGCCTGGAACCAACGATCCATTTCTGGTTCGCGATGAAATTACCAGGCGGGCGCTCGAAGCGGCCGATATTTACATTGTCGTCCTTACAGCGCGGCAAGCTCTGTCCTCAGCCGACATCGCGCTCCTGCGGATATTGCGTGGATTGCATAAAGATCGGATCGCGATCTTCATAAACCGGATCGACGAGCTGGGTGATGTGATCCGAGACACATCGGAAATTGTCGAACACGTGCGCGTCGGATTGCAACGTGAGTTTGACCGAAACGATATCCCGATTGTTGCCGGCAGCGCGATGTGGGCACAAACCGCGATCGGCGGGGCAGAAGCTGATATCCGCCGTCAACTTTCGGCGCGCGCGAAGGCCTATGCGACGCATCTTGGTTTGCCACTTGGCAATCTTGTGCCGGTCGATGCAGCAACGCCGATCGGCCAGCCCGACCAGTCGGCGAAGGCGCTCATGCAATGCTCCGGACTACCCGAATTGTGCACGGTGATCGCGGGCCTGACCATGCGCACTCACGCCGGACACGTGCTGAAGCAGATCGCAAACTCCTTGTCGGAGCTGACGTCGGTAAGCTTGACCGCTGCAAGACATGAAACCAAAATTTTGCAGAACGAGAGCAAATCGGAAGAGCAACGTCATGATCAAGGGGCGGAAGAGCTGCGGTTGATAAAGGCAGAGGTCCGCGACAACGAACAACTCACACTCACGCTGCATGGTCTACTGATCGATTTGCAAACGCGCACCGACCAGACGATCGATGACCAGTGCGCCCGCGCCATCGAGACGCTGGAAGATATCGTCCACGACTTTTCCGAAGTCGAGGGATCGAAACTTGAAGCGACGATCGAGGCGGGACAGAGCCAACGGATTTGGACATGCGACACGACCCATCTGCGGCGCATGATCGAGCGATCGTTTGTCCTGCTATATCGCGAGACCGAGCAAAGCATCGCGGAGCACGAGGCCTATATCTTTCCGAAATTACGTGAGCTTCTGGAGGCGCAATTGCCGCCTGAGCAGCAGCCTCCGAGTGCGGTGCGTGCGCCTGAGCAACGTGAACTGCCCTCGTTGAGCGCACTGGGCCAGACCGTCGCTCTGGATCTTGCCGCTCCGTGGTGGAAGCGGTGGTGGAGCAGCCAGCGGAGCTCTGCGGACCAGCGTCGCGAGTTGGATCGCGTGATCCGGCAGGAATTCTATCCGATTGTCCATATGTTAGTGAAATCGGCGCGCTCCCGGCTCAAAAGCCAACAGGCGAGAGTGCTGCAAAATTCTTCCATGGTGTACTTGAGCTTGGTCGATCTGCTGCAAGAACAGAGCCGTGAGCGACTGAACCGGACGCGTGAATTGATGTCCGAGCGCTCGACGACCAACCATGGTGAGCGCGAACGTACGCGAATCCAACGGATCGGCGAGCTCGAGCGAAACAGTGCAACGGCCATACAAGTTGCTCGCCGCCTCGAGGAAATCGAGCGCGCATGGGAGCCCACTGCCGGGTAGTTCGGCGCCAAGCCGGCCGTGATCCGGATCGTCGAGCGCCCACACGGCGGTGACACGAAACCCCACTGGTTGTTTCCAAACGGGCGCAGCATACTGCCGTGTAATCAACTTTGTCGCATCGAACGGCGACGCAGCCAAACGCGGAAAGTGCCTTCATGTCACAGACACCAACCTTTCCGGCCGCGCGGGTCGAGCCTTTTATCGCCGCGCTCTTCCAATCCCAGGGCGTACCTGCCGCCGACGCCGAGCGCGTGGCCGCCTGCCTGGTCCAGGCTGACTTGCGCGGTGTCTCCTCGCACGGCGTCGGACGTGTGCCGATCTACATCGATCGGCTGCGTAAGGGGTTGATCAATCCCACTCCGGCAATGAAAGTCGAACGGGCGATGACCGTTGGCGCTCGCGTCGATGGCGACAACGGACTGGGCTTCTTGGTCGGCACCAAGGCGATGCAAGTAGCGATCGATATCGCGCAGGAGCACGGCGTCGGGTTCGTTACCGCATTCCACAGCAATCACTTCGGCATGGCGGCGAGCTATCTGTTGCAGGCGCTCGATGCGGGATTGGCGGCTTTCGCCTTCACCAACGCGTCGCCCGCGATGCCGATCTGGGGCGGACGTTCGCCGTTCCTCGGTACCAGCCCCTTCGCATTCGTGGCGCCAGGTGGCCCACAAAGCCCGCCGGTGATGCTCGACATGGCGATGTCGGTCGTTGCGCGCGGTAAAGTTAGGCGCGCGATGCAGCGTGGCGAACCTATTCCACTGGGTTGGGCGCTCGACAAGCAAGGCCGTGCGACGACAGATGCGAAGGCCGGTTACGAAGGCGTCGTTTTACCGGTCGGCGGCGTCAAGGGCTCGGGC
>JANLXZ010000305.1:0-2142 GCA_031365375.1 Hyphomicrobiaceae bacterium
GGCCGCCGCAAGCCGAAGTGGGCCGGCGATCACGCGGCCCAAATCTGGCAGATGCCCCAGGGCGGAATCGAGAAATTCGAGCCGCCACGTATTGCAGCCTTGCGCGAGCTGCGCGAGGAAACCGGCGTCTCCAGCGTCGAGATTCTGGCCGAGCACCCCGAATGGCTGACCTATGAGCTGCCCGACAGCCTGCTCGGCATTGCGCTCAAGGGCCGTTATCGCGGTCAAAGGCAGAAGTGGTTCGCCATGCGGTTTTTGGGCGACGATCAGGAAATCGATATTACGGCCCGCGATGGTTTGAAGGCCGAATTTGAATCCTGGCGATGGGCCGCTATCAGCGTCGTGCCCAAGCTGATTATTCCTTATAAGCGCGACGTCTACGAGCAGGTCACAGGCTCGTTCGGGCATTTGGCGGTGGCGTAAGCAGGCCGTTGTTGCAACGCTGACAAGCAAAAACGCCAGACATCATATCCGGCGATTGTTGTTTCTAGCTTCTACAGGACGCCGCCTTAGGCAGCCTTGACGCTCAGGCGCTTCAATTCACTGACCAGCGTATCAGCCGCGGCGCGCGATGCGTCATCCTTGGCAGCTGCCAGCTCGGCTTCGGCTTTTTTCAATTCATCGGCCACGACAGACGCCGTCATGTCTTCAACGTTGAAGGCCGTCTGCGCCAAAACGGTCAAGCGCGTTGGATCAACTTCGGCAAAGCCCGATTTGACGAACACGCGGCGCTTGGTGTTGCCAATAGTGACATCAAGCACGCCAGGGCGGAGTGTCGTAATAACCGGCGCGTGGCCCGCAAGCACGGCAAAGTCACCGTCAGCGCCTGGCACGACAACCTGATCGGCATCAACCGACATCAGAATGCGCTCAGGTGAGACGAGTTCGAATTTGAATGTGCCTGCCATCTTGTATCGTTCCTAAATGCGATGCCCGAAGGACCGGGAATTTCAAACCGTCTCGTCGTCCTCGCCTTCGGCGCCGGCTTTCGCCCGGACGTCTTCGACCGATTGCAGCTTGGTGCCGCAGAACGGGCAGAAGAACAGCGGGTGATCGACGAGTCCCGGCTCATCACCTTCGAGATCCACGAGGCCGACCGTCATGTAAATAACGTCGTCCTCGCCGACCGTGATCAGCGGCTCGAAATCACCGCCGTCTAGAGCTTCCTTCAACTCGTCGCAGCAGCTGCCAAATTTGGTCGCGGCCTCAGCCATATCAAGTCTCCCGAGGGCACGCGGCCATCATTATTATCAAGCAGCTTCAGCGAGCTTCTCAGCCTTGGCCATCGCTTCCTCTATTGTGCCGACCATGTAGAACGCTGGTTCCGGCAAGTGGTCGTAGTCGCCATCGCACAGGCCTTTGAAGCCCTTGATCGTATCGGCAAGCGCCACCTGCTTACCCGGCGACCCGGTGAACACCTCGGCGACCGAGAACGGCTGCGACATGAAGCGCTCGATCTTACGGGCGCGGGCAACCGTCACCTTGTCGTCTTCGGAGAGTTCGTCCATGCCGAGAATGGCGATGATGTCTTGCAGCGATTTGTATTTCTGCAGGATCGACTGAACGCGGCGGGCAACAGCGTAGTGCTCTTCGCCGACGATGCGCGGGTCCATCATGCGCGATGTCGAGTCGAGCGGGTCAACCGCCGGGTAGATGCCTTTTTCCGCGATCGAGCGCGAAAGTGTCGTTGTTGCATCCAAATGCGCGAACGAGGTCGCGGGTGCCGGGTCGGTCAAGTCGTCGGCCGGAACGTAGATGGCCTGCACCGAGGTGATCGACCCCTTGGTCGTCGTGGTGATGCGTTCCTGCAGCGCGCCCATGTCGGTCGCGAGCGTCGGCTGATAACCAACGGCGGACGGGATACGGCCCAACAGCGCCGACACTTCTGAACCAGCCTGCGTAAAGCGGAAAATGTTATCGACGAAGAACAGCACGTCCTGGCCCTTGTCGCGGAAGTCTTCAGCGACCGTCAGACCCGTCAGCGCGACGCGCATACGGGCGCCCGGCGGTTCGTTCATCTGGCCGAACACGAGAGCGCACTTCGAACCCTTCGACGAGCCATTGTTCTTCTTCGGATCGACGTTGACCTTCGATTCGATCATTTCGTGATAGAGGTCGTTGCCTTCGCGCGTACGCTCACCG
>JANLXZ010000351.1:0-7112 GCA_031365375.1 Hyphomicrobiaceae bacterium
CGATGACAGAGCAAGCGGCTGCCCCACACCCTCGGCCGCCGCCAAGAGCAACGGCCACTGCCCTCTCCCCGAAGGGGCGGGGGAGAGGGCAACAGGCACCGGTTGACAACGCGACCATCCCGTTGGCGTAAGCGCGGCCCGCCGTGATAGACATCGCTCGAACGGCTGGATGACCAGCTTTGCGAGGTTGTCATGGGGCTAGGGACGGTACGGCACGGCGATCTACGCGATCGGGAACGTGAGCGGCCGCCAGCGGTTCCCGCCGACGCGCGTGCGGTACTGCGGATTGATCTGGCGGCGCTTCGGGCCAACTGGGCGCGGCTCAATCAGGAAGCCGGATCAGCCGAGTGCGCCGGTATTCTCAAGGCCGATGCCTATGGGCTCGGCTTGGAACAGATCGCCCGGGCTTTGACGGCACAGGGCTGCACCACATTCTTTGTCGCGACGCTGGAAGAGGGCCGTCGCGCGCGCGCCATTCAGCCGGGAGCTGTGATCTATATTCTCGATGGGTTGCTGCCTGGGGCCGAAGCCCATTACGCCGGTTTCGACCTGCGGCCGGTGCTGTCGAGCGAACCCGAGGTGCGCGATTGGGCCGCTTACTGCACGAGCCTCGGCCGTCGCCTGCCCGCCGCTGTCCAACTCGACACCGGCATGAACCGGCTTGGGTTGCAGGCGCAGGAAGTCGACGCGATCGCTGCCGAGCCCGCCCTGTTCAAAACCTTCGACATGGCGTTGGTTATGAGCCACCTCGCCTGCGCCGACGATCCGACCAACCCGATGAACGAAGCGCAGCGCCTGTTGTTCGATCGCCTTCGGGCGAAGTTGCCACCGGCCAAAGCCAGCCTCTCTAACTCTGGCGGCACGTTCTTGGGCTCCGCCTTCCATTACGATCTCGTGCGTCCGGGCATAGCCGTCTATGGTGGGCGTGCCTTCGAGGGGGCGGACAATCCAATGCAACCGGTCGTCAGTTTGTCCGCCCGCATCCTCCAGCTCCGCGATGTCGCGGCCGGTGGCGTTGTCGGCTATGGCGCGACCTTCAAGGCGACCCGGCCGTCGCGCATGGCAACCATCGCCTGCGGTTACGCGGACGGCTTTCTGCGCGCGTTGAGCGGACCATCGGGTCATCCCGGCCCGGTCGGCTACATCGGCGCACATCCGGTCCCCGTCGTCGGCCGCGTGTCGATGGATCTCATCACGGTCGACGTAACGGACGTACCGGCCGAACTGGCCCAGCGCGGCAACTGGGTTGAGGTCGTCGGTGGCCGCGTCACGCTCGATGATTTGACCGATCGGGCCGGCACCATCGGCTATGAGCTGCTAGCCCGCCTATCGAAGCGGGTACATCGGATCTACGAAGACCAACCTGCAAATGCGGTGATCTGATCCGATGGCGAAACCAGCGAAAAGTTCGTTCGTTTGCCAGGCGTGCGGGGCGACCTCCACGCGTTGGGGCGGCAAGTGCATCGGCTGCGGCGAGTGGAACACTATCGTCGAGGAAGCCAACGTTGCGGCGGTCCCTGGGTCCGGGATGACCCGCACCGTCAAGGGCCGCGCCGTGAAACTCGAAGGCCTCGACGTCAAGAGCGAGGAAGCCCCGCGCATCCCGACGGGGATCGCCGAACTCGACCGTGTCACCGGCGGTGGCATCGTGCCCGGCTCGGCGATTCTGATTGGCGGCGAGCCTGGCATCGGCAAATCAACGCTGCTGTTGCAGTTGGCCGCGTCACTGGCGAACGCTGGACGGTCGGCTGTGTATTTCTCGGGCGAGGAAGCGGCCGCCCAAGTGCGCATGCGCGCTGAACGGCTCGGCCTGTCCAAAAGCCCGGTGTTCCTAGCCGCCGAAACCAACCTGTCCAACATCATCGCGACCCTGGAGGAGGGCCGCCGGCCGGATCTGGTCGTGATAGACTCGATCCAAACTCTGTGGGCCGATGGTGTCGAGGCGGCACCCGGCACCGTGTCGCAAGTTCGGGCGGCAACCCAGTCCCTGATCCGCTTCGCTAAGCAGTCTGGCAGTGCCATGCTGTTGGTCGGTCACGTCACCAAGGACGGGCAGATCGCTGGCCCGAAGGTCGTCGAGCACATGGTCGACACCGTGTTGTATTTCGAAGGCGACAGCGGTCACCCCTATCGGATCCTGCGCGCGGTGAAGAATCGCTTCGGCGCCAGTGACGAAATCGGCGTGTTCGAGATGGTGGGTCACGGACTCGCAGAAGTCTCCAATCCCTCGGAACTGTTCCTAGGCGATCGCGATGCGAACGCACCGGGCGCCGCCGTGTTCGCCGGCATCGAGGGTACGCGGCCTTTGCTCGTCGAAATCCAGGCCCTGGTCGCGCCATCGAAACTTGGTAGTCCCCGGCGCGCCGCGGTCGGCTGGGACCCGAACCGATTATCGATGATCCTGGCGGTGCTCGCCGCCCGCTGTGGCGTGAATTTCAGCGAGCACGATGTGTTTCTGAACGTCGCCGGCGGCTTGCGCATTGTAGAACCGGCAGCGGATCTCGCCGCTGCAGCCGCACTTCTGTCGTCATTTTCAGGTATTTCTCTGCCCATGGATGAAGTTTATTGCGGCGAGATCAGCCTTTCCGGAGCGGTGCGACCTGCGGCCCACATGACAACGCGGCTGCGCGAGGCGCAAAAGCTGGGCTTCAAACGAGCGATCCTGCCGGCCGCGGGAGAGCTCGACCAGAAGGCGCTCAAACTGAAACTATCGAGGATTTCCCACCTCAAGGCGCTTGCAGACGCGCTAGCCCCGTGCGAGTGAACGCTCTCGTTAACCAACCGACCCAGCTCAATAGGACGTTTTGCGCATGATCGGGCCGCTGACCTACCTCGACGTCGGGCTAATTGCCCTCGCGATCATTTCTGGACTGCTGGCTATGTACCGGGGCCTCGGTCGTGAATTGCTTTCGATCATCTCGTGGATTGTCGGCGGCGTGGCGGGGCTCTATTTTTATCAATACCGCCAAGGGTTAGCCGCCGAAGTCACACAGCAGCTCAACTTGCCATCACCGAAGATCGCCCAAATCGGCATTGCGGTGCTAGTCGGTCTCATCGTGCTGATCGTCGTGCATCTGATCACCGCGCGGGTCTCCGATTCGATCCTCGACAGCCGCGTCGGCGTCATCGACCGCACTCTCGGCCTGGTTTTCGGCGTCGTGCGCGCGTTCCTGATCGTGCTCATTCCCTATATGTTTTACCAACACTTCACGCCGGAAAAGTCCGAGCCGCCGGAGTGGGTGAGCCGGTCTTTGTCGCGTGGACTGCTCGACAGTGCCAGTAAGTCGCTGCGGCCAACGCTCCTTGCCGTGGTCCAAAAGGTCACCGACAAGGCCGCCGCCGAATAGAGACGATTTATGCGCAATCGTGAAGCGCACATCAGTTTCCCGTGAACCATGTGATGAGGCCACTGGCGCAATCACATGGAATTCATATATGTGTCACGCGTGGATGGATCGGCGGGCTTAACCGATCCAGGCTGCAACGTGGTGGTTTGCTCGACAAGTGAACTGTACTGAACAGCCTCAGCCGGTCATCCGGCCTTTCTTCGCGGGAGACGAACATGCCGTTTCATTCCGATGGCTGCGCGGACGAAGGCATGAACGCCGATAGCCCCGGGTGGCAACGCAACGACGACGACCGTCTGCGCGAGGAATGCGGCATCTTTGGCATCCTTGGTCATGCCGATGCCGCCAAGCTGACTGCGCTGGGTCTGCACGCTCTCCAACATCGCGGCCAGGAAGCGGCCGGCATCGTCACCTATGACGGAGAACGGTTCCATAGCGAACGCCGGCTCGGTTTGGTCGGCGACAACTTCAATAAGCCAGCCGTCATCGATCGCCTGCAGGGCGATACAGCGATCGGCCACGTGCGCTACTCGACCACCGGCGACACCATCTTGCGCAACGTGCAACCGTTGTTCGCCGATCTCGATACCGGTGGTTTCGCCGTCGCCCACAATGGCAATTTGACCAATGCGCTCACCCTGCGCCGCGAGCTTGTGCAGAACGGCGCCATCTGCCAATCGACATCGGACACCGAAGTCATCCTTCACCTGATGGCGCGTTCGCGCAAACGCCGGGTTGTCGAGCGCTTAATCGAGGCGCTGCGCCAGATCGAGGGTGCCTACGCACTGGTATGCACCACCAACGACATGCTCATCGGCGTGCGCGATCCGATCGGAATTCGTCCATTGGTGATCGGCAAAATTGGCAATTCTTACGTTCTGGCGTCCGAGACTTGTGCCCTCGATATCGTGGGCGCAACGTTCTTTCGTGAAGTCGACAACGGCGAGGTCGTCGTCATCACACCGGAGGGACTTGAGAGCCACCGTCCGTTCCCCAAGCGGCCCGCCCGCCCCTGCATCTTCGAGTACATCTACTTCGCAAGGCCCGATAGCATCGTTGGAGGCCGCAGCGTTTACGACGTTCGTAAGCATATGGGGCGGCAACTTGCGGCCGAGGCACGGGTCGATGCCGACGTGATTGTGCCCGTACCCGATTCCGGCGTACCGGCCGCCATCGGGTTTTCGCAAGCTTCAGGCATTCCCTTCGAATTGGGCATCATCCGCAATCACTACGTTGGCCGCACCTTCATCGAGCCGACCCAGCGCATTCGCGACTTCGGCGTCAAGATGAAACACTCAGCCAACGTTGCGGCGATCAAAGGTCAACGGATCGTGCTGATCGACGATAGCGTGGTGCGCGGCACCACATCCAAAAAGATCGTTACGATGATGCGCGATGCCGGTGCGCGCGAAGTTCACATGCGGATCGCTTGCCCGGAGATCAAGTTCGGCGACTTCTATGGCATCGATACGCCCTGCCGGGAGGAACTTCTTGCCGCCGGCATGTCGCTTGAGGAGATGCGCGTGTTCATGGGCGCGGACAGCCTATCTTTCCTGTCGGTGGACGGATTGTATCGGGCGATGGGTCTTGAAGGGCGCGACGACAAGAGCCCGCAGTTCACCGATCATTGTTTCACCGGAGACTATCCGACCGACCTCACAGATCAGAACGGTGGCTCGCCAGCGCGACAGCTATCGCTACTGGCAGAGGTGAGATAGAGCATCGCAATGTCCGCCCCATCGTTACGATGGGGCGGAGTTCTCAAAGTTAGGCTCGTCGCACAAGCCGGGCCACAAAGAGGAGCAGGCATGCGCCGATGACCGCGCTGATGATCTCCGCCACCATGCCGCCACCGAGATTGAAACCGAGGCGCGGGAACAAGAAACCCGCGATGACCGCGCCGAGAATGCCAATTACGATGTCGCCTACAAGACCAAAGCCGTAACCCTTCATGATTACCCCGGCGAGCCAACCGGCGATCGCGCCGATTACGAGCCAAATCAAGATGCTTTCTGGTGATGCCATCATTTGTTTCCTCCTCGAGGCCGCAATGCGAATCATGTTCGCAACCGATAGGATGAAGCAGATGGAGAAATCTGCAAGTTTCAGATTATTCCAACGGCAATCAAAATCGACCAACATAGTCGGCGCGATCACCCTAGCAGTGCCACCCCGATCAGTTTGGCGTGGCCCCAATAGAGCATGAAGATCCAGAATGCTATGCCGATCGCGATGGCGGCTAGATCGCCGGTGATGGTGCCCTGTTTTGATCCCAGCGGCCCTTTGGCGTTACGCTTTTTCACCGACGCGTAGTCGAAGACCGCCCAAGCCAAGAACGTCCCGAACAGCAATAGAGCGGCGGCGCGACCATTGGCCAAGAGGTGGCCGGCCGACCAGATCATGATCGCGATGAGCATCGGATGCCCGACCGCAGTGCGGATCCGCGACGGCACATATGCTGCGGCAAGCAGGATTGAAGCCGGTAGCATGAGTGCCCACAAAAGATGCCGGCTCCATTGCGGCGGCACCCACAGCTGCGGATTCTTGGCGGGCAAAAACTGCACCTTGCCATAGCCATAGACAATCAACGCAAAGCCAACCAGCGAAACCACGGTGAAGCCGATCTGGTAGGGCCCGGTGCCAAATCGCACCCGCAAATTATTGCGCACATCGGGCTGCGTCGGC
Source organism: Hyphomicrobiaceae bacterium (assembly GCA_031365375.1). GTDB lineage: Bacteria > Pseudomonadota > Alphaproteobacteria > Rhizobiales > Hyphomicrobiaceae > JAKFWF01. The sequence continues at coordinate 6,033 of JANLXZ010000351.1, forward strand.
ACGAGATGAACACCCAGAAATATCAGCAATCCGATGACCAGAAGCAGCATTGATGATCCCGTGCTTGGCGGTTGCTCTAACGGTGACCGCATTATGCCATCATCTTGCCGCAAGCCAACGTGTAGTTTGCGCAGATCGTCGATTGCGCGGGGCAGCTAAATTGACGATAATTCAGTTCGTCGGATATATGTGAAAGCATCATCGACGGGTTGATGGGTTCAAGCGGTTTGGTATCAGCGTCCGCATTTTGCATCTCGAAGGCCATCGGCCGCTCTGGATGCACTGCAAGATCGTCAAAACGATCTGCTCGGCCTTTGCCAGATTTAGCGACACTCTTTCGGGCGGATCCGCAGTAGCGGAGTAAATTCTATTGGGGGCGTCATGGCACAGGTAAATGCAGCCCATAGTTTGGCAGCGACGCTTGCTGCAGCTCAGCGACGCGAGCCGGGCCAAGGCCACGTTTTCGTCGATCGATTGGCGACTGCGCTTGCGGTGCCCGCGAACGATCACAGCTATTTCGACGATTCGAGTGACGAAGATCTCGATTTGCCGATGTTGGTACAGGGCAATCGTGCCAGCGCCTTGGTGCCGGCTTCAGTCGGGCCATCGCTACGTGGTCGCGAAGGCCGGGCCGCTCTGGTCGGCTTCGGGCTCGGACTGGCCCTCCTGGTGCCGATCGGCCTCGTAATGAATAATCGAATGAATGACCCGAGCGTGGTTCCTCCCGATACGATCGCTGCCATCACCAGCCAAAGCTTCGTTCCGCTTTCGTCGTCAGACGATGCCGGGATCAAGACCACCCGGCGGCCGACAAAGGTCGAGAGTGGCCTTCAACTGTCTCCCGTTACATCCGCTTCGGCGGCGTTGAACCCGATCGAGCCCGAACCTAAAGTTCTTGAAGCATCGATCCCGGGCGGCATCGAGGAAGCTAAGGAGTTCATTGCCAGCGGTGACATTGCGGCGGCGCGTCGTATCTTGCAGCCGGGCGCCGTCGACGGCCACTCCCCTCATCTGATGGCACTGGCCGAGACGTTTGATCCGAACATGCTTGCTGCTTGGAGCGCGCGTGGTGCCGCGCCC
>JANLXZ010000359.1:0-3904 GCA_031365375.1 Hyphomicrobiaceae bacterium
GTCGTGCTTGCGGCCGGCGATACGTTTCGTGCAGCGGCCATTGATCAGCTGAAGGTTTGGGGCGAGAGAACTGGCGCCACTGTCATCTCGGGTAAGGTTGGCTCCGATTCATCAGGCCTCGCATTTGACGCCATGCGGCAAGCGCGCGAACAGGCGGCAGACGTGCTGATCATCGACACCGCTGGCCGGTTGCACAATAAGCAAGCCCTGATGGAAGAACTCGAGAAAGTCATTCGCGTCATTCGAAAGAACGACAGTAGCGCGCCCCACGACGTCGTGCTCGTGCTCGATGCTACGACCGGCCAGAACGCAATGTCGCAGGTGGATGTGTTTCGCGAACGATCAGGTGTTACGGGCCTTGTTATGACAAAATTGGACGGTACCGCCCGCGGTGGAATTTTGGTGGCAATCGCTGCCAAACACGATCTGCCAGTTCACGCCATAGGCGTTGGCGAAGGTATCGATGACCTTCATAGCTTCAATGCGGCAGAGTTTGCACGCGCGATTGCGCTCGGATAGGACGACTGTCGGGTGGAACGGACGCAGCGGCTCAAGTTGCGCCAGTGGTACAAGGGACGAGCAACAACAATGAATTGGTTAAAGCGCCACTATCCGTTCAACGCCGAGCAGTCGATCAATATACTTAGTGAGTTCGGGCCACTGATCACGATGTTCGTGGTGAATGCGGGCTTCGGTATAACCGCGGGCACCTATGCGTTGATCGGGGCCACGGTTGTGGCCATCGCAACGATGATGTGGGTGATGGGCCGGCCGCCTGTTTTCCCATTGATTGCCAGTGCTGTTACAATCACGTTCGGGACGCTGACGATCGTCACCGGTGACAGCATGTGGGTGCAGATCAAAGTCACGATCTTCAATATGTTGTTCGCCCTCTTTCTATTTTATGGTCTGTATACGGGTAGAAACTTCTTCAAATATGTGTTCGATAAAACCTTTCATTACACCGAGGAAGGTTGGAATAAATTCACCTGGAACTTTGCTTGGTTTTTTGTGCTGACAGCCGTCGCCAATGAACTGGTGCGGCAAGGCTTCGCTCATGCCAACTATAACGTCGGCTCATATCGATTGGACGGCGTGAATATCTGGATTCTGTTCAAGCTGTTTATCGTTATGCCGTTGAGTGGTATCTTCGCTTGGTGGCAGACACTGATAATGCACAAGTACCGCTTGCCCGCCCAATCAGCCAATAGCCCGGCAGAATAGTATATAGCGGCCTGGTTATCAGGTTTACGAATTGACGCGACGGAGTGCGAATATGCTTGATACCAATCAAAAGGTTCCGGTGCCATCTTCCGAGCCGGAATTCGATATCAAGCAGCTCCTGAAGATGCTCGTCGAGCTGGGGCCGCTGGTCGTTTTCTTCATCACAAACGCGGCAACTAAAAGCATTTTTTGGGGAACCGGTGCTTTTATGGTCGCAACGGCGATTGCACTCGTGGTATCGCGCGCTATATTCGGGCGTATACCGATGATGCCGATGATTTCCGGCGTATTCGTACTATTTTTCGGGGGCTTGACGCTTTATTTACAAGACGCACTGTTCATCAAAGTGAAGCCGACGATTGTAAACACGCTCTTCGCGTTGATATTACTGGGGGGCCTAGCATTCGGTCAGTCACTGTTGCGTCACGTTTTAGGTGATGTTTTCAAACTTACTTCGGAAGGCTGGCGAATGCTGACCCTGCGCTGGGCCATGTTTTTTTTGCTTCTCGCCGTACTCAACGAGATCGTTTGGCGTAACTTCTCAGAGGAATTTTGGATTGCCTTTAAAATGATCGGTGTAATGCCTTTAACGGTAATATTCGGAGTAGCACAACTTGGCCTTCTCCGGCGCTATTCGGCGGTTGAGACAACGGTCTGACTACATACTATCCTGCAAATGATGCAATTCGGTACATTCTTTATCGAGAATAAAACGATTTGCTCAAAAACGGCGATAAATTCTCGTCGCTGTACTGGACGACTTTAAGAAAATCAGATCTTCTAGAGCGAGCGATGGTCCTTCGCCGAATTGGAAATAGTTCAATCCTAGGTTGTAAACTAGTTTGGGCTATATCTATGTTCATCTCGTCCTGCTCTGGAGAAACGACACAAAAGCCATGTCAAAAGACAAATCAGCTGAACGCCTGGAGCGATCACCGATCCATCTCTTACATCGCGCCGGGCAATGCGCTGGCGACATTTTCCAGTCTGAAATGTCGACCGGTGATCTAACTCCACGGCAATTTGCCGTCTTGGTGACGGTTGCGCATCACGAAGGTCTCAGTCAAACAAACCTCGTCGATCGCACGGGCATCGACCGCTCGACACTCGCCGACATTATCCGGCGTATGTTGAAAAAAGGTCTCATTCAACGCCGGCGTACGAAAGAGGATGCACGAGCCTACGCGGTTCGCTTGTCCGATGAGGGTTGGAAGGTGTTGAAATCTGCCGAGCCACTGGCAAAGAGGATTGACGACAAAATCATGGCGGCTCTTCCCGGAGCAAGTCGTGAAAGGTTCTTGCAAGATCTAAACGTCATCGTGGCAGCGCTGGGTTCGGCAGCACCCGCTGCTTCGAGCGGCAAGACGAAGAATTGAGCTGCGTCGCAAGCCAGCTATTGGGCTGGTCGGGTCAGTCCGCTGGCGATGGAGCCGACAATGAAGCGAACCTGCCTTTCGGTCTCTGAGTAGTCGAAATCCCCGAGTTTGCTATCGAGGGAAATTGCGACAATGCCGTGCACTGCTGAAAACAGTGCGCGGGCGTTGCTAGCTCGTAGCGTTGGATTTGCTACCGCATCCTCAAGAACCGTTTCGACGAGGCCGAAGAGCTTTCCTTGCCGGTCCCGATACCAGGATGGGACTTCGGCACCTGGGGACATTTGATGTTCGAAGACAGCGCGCCAAGCCTTGTCACGCATGCTAGCGAAATCGAGATAGGCGAGTGCTAATGCCATTAGGCGATCGCGCATGCTCGCTGCGATCGTTGTCTCATTTGCGCGCGCGAGATCATCGCCTAGTGCATCCAACGTACACGCATTGGCCTCGATGATCAGAAAATCCAGACCGCCGAAGACGTTGTAGAGCGTGCCCACCGCGCAGCCGGCTTCTTGAGCGACACGACGCGCCTGCACTGCAGCCAGCCCCTCCGTCGATATGATCCGGTTGGCAATTTCCAGCATGTGATCGCGCATCTTCGTGCGGTAGGGTCCTTGCTTCGGACTATTCATTGTTGCTCCGGCGTTGCAGTGTGATCGTTCGCGATCGCTCGACTCGCGAAATAGCCCCGCAAGGGTTACTGCAATTTCAGTCGGGGCGCGAGTGAGCCAAGTTCATTAATGGGGTAATATGACAACGACGAAAGCCAGAACGCAGATCCATTGCGTTGCCACCGTCAAAGCGGTGAATGCGGCGATTGCGGCAGCCAATCCGAAACTCCGTGCGTTCGTAAAAACCACGCCCGAGGCGGCCCTCGCTGACGCAGAAGCCGTCGATCGGCGCGCCGACTTTGGAATGCCGCCCCGGCTTCTCGAAGGGGTTTGTGTCGGCGTCAAAGACATCATCGACGTCGCCGGGTTGCCGACAGGGGCCGGGTCGCTAACGCGCGAGGGCATTGCGCCCGCCGAAACGGATGCGCACGTGGTTACCAAACTGCGAGCGGCCGGCGCGATCATTCCCGGCAAGACGCACACGGTCGAATACGCGTTTGGTGGCTGGGGCACGAACCTGACGGTCGGGACGCCTTGGAATCCGTGGGATGAAAAGACCCATCGCACGCCTGGTGGTTCCTCCAGTGGATCGGGCGTAACCGTTGGCGCGGGCATTTTGCCGGCGGCGCTTGGAACAGATACCGGCGGATCCGTTCGGCTGCCTGCTGCGTTTTGCGGCTGCGTTGGCCTGAAGAC
>JANLXZ010000360.1:0-1865 GCA_031365375.1 Hyphomicrobiaceae bacterium
GGCATGGGCGTCGCCATGTGTGTCGAGCGCGATTGAGAAGTACCCGGCTGGCTCCGAACAAGCGGAGTTGGACGTGGGCACCGGTGCAACTCTGCGCCCACGGTCGCTGTGCAGAATTTCATAGACGGCACTTCTCGACGAGCACTCTCTCCGGGAGCTCGTCTCGGGCACTTCGCACCACCTAGCGCACCGTCCGCACAAAATTCAGAACATCTTCCAGCAAGGGTGCGCGCCAACGCAGCGGTTGAGCGAAAGTCATAATCAAGCCTGCATGCCCGATCCCCGGATAAATGCGTTTGATCACTGGCGTGTGGGCTTTGCGGAGCGCCTGCTGCATCATATCGGCCGCGATCGGCTCGACGACCGTGTCGTCCGCCCCGTGAATGAGCAGCGTCGGCGGCCCCCCGTTGCGAGCCAACACGACCGGGCGTGCCTCATCCGCCGAGGATGCCGTGGCAAAGATCGCCTTGGTCGAATTCCAGGTCGTTGGATCGAAACCATAGGGGCCCGAGAGGCCGATCAATCCAGCCGGTGCTGGATAGTCCGAGGCAACGGTGCGGCGATAGCGTGTATCGAACGTAACGAGAGACGCGATATGGGCGCCGGCGGAATGGCCCATCAGGATGATCGGCCGTTTACCGTTGCCGGCAATTTTGGCATGCACCCACGCGTACGCGAGAGCCGCATCCTCATTGAAGACTGGGTATCTAACTTCGGGAAACAGCCGGTAATCGGCGACTATGGTGGTTGCACCATTGGCAGCCAGAGCTGACCCGACGAAAGCATAGGTGGACCGATCACCCGAAGTCCAACCTCCACCGTAGTAAAACAGCACGATTGGCGACGTTTTGCTTTCGCCTCCGGCGCGGTAGATGTCGAGCGATTGCCTAGGATGCCGGCCATAACCGACCCCGCGTTCGATGTTGAGGCCACCCTCGGATACGAGATTGCTGAGTACCGACGTGAGTGATGTGCGCGATGATCTGTCGGACATTGCCTCGTGCACCTCGATCATCGTTTACGTTTATCGTTTCTGAGATACGTATCAACATAGGGCATCGGATACGTTGGGCTGCAAAATTTAGCCGATCTCAAGAAGGTGTGATCGGCCCGTGTGTGCTCTGCCACAGTCAGATTGACCACCATACGTTGGGCTTCGGAAATACACCTCTGGCTTGTTCGAATGCGCGGCCGATGCGCAGGGCAAGCGGATCGTCGAACCGACGACAGACAATCTGCAAACTGGTCGGCAAGCCGTCGGGCGCGACCGACATTGGCACCGACAAGGCGCACAGTTCGAGGTAGTTCACGAACCGCGTGTGACCGCCTGGGCTCAAGGCTTCATTGACGGTTGCCACCGGATGCGCCGTGAACGGTGTCGTCGGCAGCAACAGCGCGTCGAACCCGTACATCGATTTCAGGAAGCGTTGTCCCTCGCATTTCCATGCCACCCGCATGTCGAGCCACTCGGAAGCAAGGATCTTTGCTCCAGGCGCCATGCGTTCGCGAATGTTCGCATGCAGGGCCGACTTCGGATCATCGACGAATTGGCGATAGTGGGCGTACGCCTCGACCGCCATAATGCGTCCGCAGAACCTAGTGATCTCGTGCAGCGACGCTGGCAGCACAAACGGAACAATCGTGGCACCCGCGTCGGATAAGTGGCGCATAGCATTGTCGAATGCCCGACGCATGTCGGGCGTCGCCAGCGGCATGTCCTTGTCGGCGAGCCGCGCAAAGCGCATACCGCGTACGCCCGACTCGAGCCCATCCAATGGATCGGCGCGCTTAATTCCAAAGGTCGAGCCATCGCGTGGATCCGTTCGGCTGCCTGCTGCGTTTTGCGGCTGCGTTGGCCTGAAGAC
>JANLXZ010000376.1:0-2125 GCA_031365375.1 Hyphomicrobiaceae bacterium
CTCTTCAGCGCCCCGGTCCGTTCGTGAAAATCCGGCCCGTTGCTGGTCTTGGCCACGTAGCCGGTGCGAACCAGAAAATCGCCGAAATGCTCCCCTGCTTGCCGGCTACCTGCGTAGGCTGCGAATAACGGGTCGAGCGTCGCCGTGATCTCGGTCGCCGTCACATCCTCGGCGTAGAGCTTGCCCAGCCGCGAGCCGTCGAAGGCGGCGCCAAGATAGAGATCGGGCTCGTGGGACGCGGCCCCGAGCGCTACCATCTCTATCTCGGCGCCGCCTTCGACGGCTCGCGGTTGGGCAAGCTCTATGCCGAGGACGTGTCGGCGACCGAGATCACGGCGACGCTCGACCCCTTATTCGCAGCCTATGCGAGCGGCCGTCAGGCTGACGAGCACTTCGGCGATTTTCTGGTTCGCGCCGGCTACGTGGCCAAGACCAGCAACGGGCCGGATTTTCACGAACGGACCGGGGCGCTGAAGAGCGCGGCCTGACACCGTCGGGCCAGCACGTCGCTGGTCCGCCACGTCCATTGATCGGCGGTGGGGACGCAGCTTTGTGGCGTCCCTGGTTCGTACTTGTCTGTGCCGACACATTTCCCGAGTGGTATCAAGAAATCTTCGAGCCAGGGCGGCGTGGCCACCGACAATCCGTCTTCAAGACAAGAGCATATGCCGACGCAATCGCATCTGCATCTTGTCGACACGAACATTGAATTAGCAATTCATCGTCCCTAGACATGCCCCTTTTTTATTATATTGCGTTGCAAAATCATGGGTGCAATGCAATATACGCGCTCGAACTTAAGCTTTTTTCAAGTCGGCCACTTTATCAATGAACCGATCGCCGACGTAGCCGTTAACAGGCAGATCGGACTGGGAGGCGGCCATGGCGAAGCACGAGATCCTGAGCTACTTCGAACACCGTCGTGATGGCGCATGGATCTGCGTGAAGCCGTTCATGCTCACCACGAAGGATAGCAGCGTCAATATCCGCCAAGGTATGCGCTTCGACTATGGCAAACGCATCGGCGGCGTCGATTTGGCCGAGTATCTCGAGCAGCTCGGTAGCCAATTCGGTTCCTGAGACAATAGGCCCACCGAATTGGTCGTCCGACCGATCGCAGTTATTTTGCGGTTGGTGTTTGCATTGGACATCGAGCGCTTCGCGCTGTGAGAAATCTCCAGATTGGGGATGCGACATACGCTCATACGACATCTTTCCAGCCAGGGCGCAGTCTCGACACGATTAACTGTTTGCATGGCAATGGTCATCGAGATGCAGAGCGGTTGTCACGTTTAAGTTAGTGTCATGTGCCAGCCCTGCGCCAGTGTTTGAGCGGGCGCGAGCGGATCAAGGATTGGCGATCCAGTTGATTTTGACGGGTGCCGGACGGGCGCCTAGAACAGAACGATGATGAACAACGCCGACGCGGTGACCGTCACTCTGGACGACCGCGCACCGACGACCCGGTGCCGTATCCTGGCGACGGCAGAACGGTTGTTTCGCGAGGTCGGCTACCAGAAGACCACCGTGGCCGACATTGCAAAGTCGCTGCGGATGAGTCCGGCCAATGTCTATCGTTTCTTCGATTCGAAGAAGGCGATCAACGAGGCGGTCGTTGCCCGTGTAATTCGGGATATCGAAGCGCTGATCGTGACCATCGCGGACGCGCCGGGCCGAAGCGGCACCGATCGCGTCGCCGAAATCATCCACTCACTTCATGATGATTGTGCCGAGCGGTGTCGCGCCAATCCGCGCATGCACGAGATGGTCGAATCGGCGATGACCGAAAGCTGGGACGTGTGCGGGCAGCATGTCGCCCGGATCGGGGCCGTTCTGGTCCGCGTGGTGCGCGAAGGCATGGCCAGCGGCGAATTCGGCGTGCCGGACGCGGAGATCGCCGCGCTCTGCATACAGGCCGCGATCGTGCGCTACTGCAATCCGGTCCTCGTCAGCCTCTATCCGAACGTGCCCGGACCGCCGATCGACGACATGATCGCCTTCGTCCTGCGGTCCCTGCGGGCAGCCCAGGGCTGATCGATCATTCCGAGGCGGAGCTTGTCGCCGGTATGGAGGCTGTGTCGCTGCTCGGCTGCGGGCCGTCGTATCCTTCGATGATGATGAGGTC
>JANLXZ010000396.1:0-3884 GCA_031365375.1 Hyphomicrobiaceae bacterium
CGTGCGAGTGACCTGAGAACAGCCCGCCATCGACGCGTTTGACGGTGATCCACAGATCGCGATCATTAGGGCCAGAACAGATCGAGTAGGTGCGGCGGACCTCTTGACCGTCAAGCAGGCTACGAACGACGAGATGTTGCCCAGGCCGGAAGCGATAGGCGTCGCGCGATGCCTCGGGGACGCGCAATGCGAACGACATTGCATCGGCTGTTTCGTGTCGAACCGCGGCGATCGTCAATGCATTGAACTGATCTTTCATCGCCGCTGGTTCACCAAGTTCAGATGCATTTGAAGTACTCGAATGGTTCGTGGCACGACAAGCATCGGTAATGCGCCTTGCACGCAGTCGAGCCAAACTCGCTGACGCGCTCAGTATCGGCGGAGCCGCATTTTGGGCAATGGGTTTCAACTTGCGAAAACAGCGCCCGCTTGCCGGATGCCTTTTCAGGCGGTGCGATCCCGTTGGCACGAAGTTTCTCTCGCGCGTCGGCACTCAGCCAATCTGTGGTCCAGGCCGGTGACAAAACGCGCGATACGCGAATGTCTGTGAAACCAGCTTTGACGAGCGCCGTCTCAACGTCGCTCGCGATCACATCCATTGCCGGGCAGCCAGAGTAGGTCGGCGTAATTACGACTTCCAGCGTGTCGCCATCCAACGTCACGCCGCGCAATATCCCCATGTCGCGGATCGTGAGAAACGGTAGCTCGGGATCAGTCACACGATCCAACACGGCGCGCGCACGTTCGAGCCGTGCACCAGGTGTCTCCGTTTGCGACCCGCTCGCAGTCACCACTTGGCTCCAGGATAAGTGCGGGGCAGCGATTGCATGACCGCGAGCATCGGCCCCAGGTGCTCGGTGTGCGTGCCGCGACGTCCGCCCGAAATCATCCAGCCGTCCCGCGGGCGAACGAGTGTCGCCTCGGTGAGCACAGCGTCGATCGCTTTGTCCCAGTCCGATTTCAGTGCGCTACGATCCACGCCAATTCCCACATTGCACATAGCGCGATCGACTTGGTCCATCGCGAATAACTCGCCGGTGAACATCCACGCTTCGTCGATCTCACGCTGCATGCGAGCGTGGCTCTCATCGGTGCCATCGCCCAGCCGTATGACCCACTCGGCGCTGTGTCGAACGTGATAAGCACACTCCTTCTCAGCCTTCGCCGCGATGCCGGAAAGCTCAACATCTTTCGATCGTTTCATTGCGGTCCAGAAGAGTTCGGCAAACGTTGCGTAGAAAAGCTGCCGCGCCATCGTCGCCGCGAAGTCGCCATTCAACCGCTCGACCAACTGCATATTCAGATATTGATGTGCATCACGGCCAAAGGCCAATGCATCCTCATCACGACCTATACCCTCGATATGTCCGGCATACGCGTACAAAGACCGCGCTTGGCCGACGAGATCGAGGCCGATGTTCGACAGCGCTATGTCTTCTTCAAGTGTCGGTGCACGGCTCGACCATTCCGAAAGCCGATGTCCAAGCACCAGTGCATCGTCGGCGAGCGCCAAAACGTATTGAAAGTGATCGGTTGTCGATTCAATCGCCGGTCGTTCGTTTGGCTGCATCACATCACATATGACCAACTTCGTCGGGGATGTCGTAGAACGTCGGATGACGGTACGGCTTGCGCTCAGGGTCGGACGGCTCCAGCATCGCCTCTCTCTGCGATGGTTCAGAGGCGATGATGGCCTTGCTCGCCACCACCCAAATGCTCAACGCTTCGCCCCGGCGCGTATAGACATCGCGCGCATTCTGCAACGCCATCTCATCGTCGACCGCATGCAGGCTGCCGACGTGCTTGTGGCTCAAGCCATTGCGCGGCCGGAGGAACACCTCATAGAGCGGCCAGTTTTTGTCCGTCATATGGTTCTCCCGCGAACTACTCGGCCGCGACCCTTGTCCCAGCCTTACGAGCTCGACGCTTGTCAGCATATGCCATTGCCGCCTCGCGCACCCAGGCGCCTTGATCGTGCGCCTCTTGCTTGGCCCGCAAGCGCTGTTTGTTGCACGGGCCATCGCCTTTGACGACGCGCCAAAATTCGTCCCAATCGATCGGGCCGATGTCCCAATGCTTCGTTGCCTCGTTGAATTTCAGCGCCGGGTCGGGAATCGAAAGCTCCAGGAATTGCGCCTGGGGAACCGTCGCGTCGATGAACTTCTGGCGCAACTCGTCGTTGGTGAAGCGTTTGATTTTCCAGCGCATCGCCTGATCCGAGTGCACGCTGTCTTTGTCGGACGGCCCGAACATCATCACCGACGGCCACCACCAGCGGTCGAGCGCGTCCTGCGCCATCGCCTTCTGATCGGCCGATCCACGCGCCAAAGCCATCATGGTTTCGAAGCCCTGGCGCTGATGGAAGCTCTCCTCTTTACAGATCAGGACCATCGCGCGCGCGTACGGCCCGTACGAGCATCGGCAGATCGGTATCTGGTTCATGATCGCGGCCCCATCGACGAGCCACCCAACCGCGCCGATGTCAGCCCACGACAGCGTTGGATAATTGAAGATCGACGAATATTTCGCCTTGCCTGCTAGCAATTGACCGACCAGCTCCTCGCGCGATACGCCGAGCGTCTCGGCAGCACTGTATAAATATAATCCGTGGCCGGCTTCGTCCTGAATCTTTGCCATCATCTGCAGCTTACGTTTGAGTGATGGCGTACGCGTCAGCCAATTGCCCTCCGGCTGCATGCCGATGATTTCTGAATGCGCATGCTGTGAGATCTGCCGGACCAGTGTCTGCCGGTAGGCGGCCGGCATCCAATCCATTGGCTCGATGCGCTCGTCGGCATCAATGCGAGCCTGGAAACGAGCGACACGGTTGGCGTCCTCGGCAGCGCCTTTGACGGCAGTGGACTCGACGCTCAATGCCTGGGTGTACATATCTATCTCCCGGAAGCGGGCGGTGCGTCGTCGACAGCGTATTCGAAGGATGACGGTTCCTTATGTATCATGTTAACGCAAGCGGAGGCCAGTCGCGCCGCCCCGTCAACCATTTCCGCAAGAGTACCCACCCATGAAAATGTTTCACTCGCCGGCCTCCCCCTATGTGCGCAAGGTACGCGCGGTTGAGATCGAATGCGGCATGCTCGACAAAATTGAGAACTTGACCTGTGCCGCCAGCCCAATCAATCGCGACGCCAATATTGTGGCCGCCAATCCCTTGGGCCAGGTGCCGACGTTTTTCACCGATGACGGCATGGTGCTCTACGACAGCCGTGTTATCTGCGAATATATCGACAGCCTTGGCGACGGCAAATTGTTCGGCACCGGAGCCCAACGTTGGCGTGCGCTGGTCGATCAGTCTTTGGGTGATGGGATCCTAGGCGCGGCGCTCCTTGCCCGGTACGAAACCTTCTTGCGCCCAGAAGCTTTGCGCTGGAAAAGCTGGACCGATGGCCAACTTGATAAGGTCGCGAAGTCAATCGATGCCATCGAAAAAGCGGTTCCCGCAAATGGAGATCGCGTCGATATTGGGACCATCACCATCGGTTGCGCACTCGGTTACCTCGATTTCCGCTTCCCTGATCTGGGATGGCGCAAGGGGCACGAGAAGGTCGCCGAGTGGTTCAAGACCTTCGACGAACGTCCCTCAATGAAGGCGACCCGTCCGGTCTAATCTAGACTTGACTGAAAGCAACGCAGCCGGGCTGGTTAGTAGAAAACGCTAATCTACCCTGGCAACGGCCTTCCCGCAAAATTCCCGCAAGCGCCGAAATCGTGCTTGCTGGAAAGTCATTAAGTCATTGATGAGCGGCCTGAGACACAGGTGACAGAACGTACAGAACGTACCGGACACATAGGTAACACTTTTCGCGAAGCGGGAGGTGTTGATGCCGTGGATGGAGTGTTCGGTAATGGACGAGCGTGTTCGTTTT
>JANLXZ010000416.1:0-7090 GCA_031365375.1 Hyphomicrobiaceae bacterium
CCGGGCGCTAGCTCGATGGCACCGCACATCGCGCTTCACGAGATCGGCGCGCCGTTCGACGCCCGACCGATCTTTCTGTCGAGGAAGGAGCAGCGCACGCCCGCCTATCTCGCCATCAACCCCGAAGGCAAAGTGCCCACCTTGCTGATCGATGGTCGACCGCTCACCGAGGTAGCGGCGGTCCTGTTTTATCTCGCCAAGGAGTATCCAGCGGCGAAGCTGTTGCATGTGACTGGCGCTGAGGAAGAGGCACACGCCATTTCGTGGATGTCGTTCATTGCTTCAACGTTGCATCCCGCCCGCGCCCAAGGCCTCGACAAGGCTATTGCAATCTTTGCACTCGCCGACCACCGCTTGGGCCAGCGCACATGGGCCCTGGGGCACTACTCCATCGTCGACATCCATCTTTTCCGCCTCTATTGGCGCTTCGCAACATCGCTGAAACCACCCGGAGGCAGCTTGCCAAACCTTGAGCACCACTTCGATGCCATGATGGCGCGCCCCGCCGTCAAAAAGACAATCCAGATCGAAACGGCCACCGGCTATGACCTCCCCGCATGAACGGTTGCGCGCACTTGACCGCAGCCTGCTCCAGGCGTGCAACTACGCCCTGCAAACCATCGGCGAGGCCGTGAACCATCTGCCGGACGATCTCTAAGCGCGTTACCCGGATATCCCGTGGCGCAGGATTGTGGGCCTAGGCGGTTAGCGCATCGATGGCGAAGGCGTGAGCGTGCCACGGGATCGGAAAGCATCAACCGTCGCGCGGGCAAACATGCTCGAAGCAGTTCTTTCAGCTGCAAACCAAGGTGGTTCCCCGCCCTGCAACTAACGAGCGTATAGGGTGGTTTTTAGGGTGGATTTATAGAGATCAATAAATTTATATGATAAATCAATTGGTTGAGAGCGCGTCGGCTGCCTCTCTCTCCGCCATAACGTGTTGATTTCGCACGGTTATTTCGTGTTTTGAGGTAAGATTAGAACTCTGTCCGTGGTTCCAGGGGTTATGCCGGACTGGAATGTGCGCCGGGACACAGAGACCGCTTTGGTGCCGGTTCTGTGACGCTGTTCCGGCAAAAGTCTCCTATCAGGTTTCGGGTGGTACCGCTGCCGGCGGGAGAATGCCGATAGACGCTGACCAATAGACCCGAAGCCCTTGTTCAACGGCTCGATGAATTCCCACTCCGATCGTTGAGTTCTCAATTCTTACGATGACGCGTTGCTGACTTCGGCCTGTCCAGTTGGCCCGTAGAGCCACTCAAAGTTGTCGTACCAATCGGTTGGCGTCATCTTCCGCATAATGGCGTTGCGGAGCGCCGCGTGGCCGCCGTCCGGATGGTAGATGTGATCGCCGATCATGCGGCTTTGGATCTGGATGCGCGCCGTACGGTGCACGCGCTTTTGCCGGTAGGTTTCGAACGCTTTTGACAGATCACCGCTGTTCGCTTCGACCTCGTGCGACAGGCAGACGCCATCTTCCATCGCCATGCAAGCACCCTGCGCCATGTATTGGAGGGTCGGATGGGCGGCATCGCCGAGCAGGGTCACGCGGCCGTCGGTCCAATGCATCACCGGATCGCGGTCACACAACACCCACTTCTTCCAGTCGGTGCCGTGAGCAATGATAGTTTTGGCACGCGCACAGACATGCGCGAAACCTTGCATGACTTCTTCATGCGTGACGGATATGCCCGCTACAGGTTCTGGCGCGTTGTTATGATAAGTGACGACAAGGTTGAATAGCTTCCAGCCCGACAGCGGATAGTGTACGATGTGACACTTCGGACCCGCCCAAAGCGTTGCTGCATTCCACCGCAAATCCTCCGGCATCTGCTCGGTCGGAATCACGGACCGATAGGTCGTGTGACCGGTTACGCGCGGTGCGCCGTCGCCGACGAGTTGCGCACGGATGCGCGACCACAAACCGTCCGCTCCGACAAGCCCGGCGCCGCTAACCTTCGATCCATCTTTCAAGACGGCACGGGCGCCATCTCCGTGCTGTTCGTAGCTGATCACTTCGGACGCAGTGCGCAAATCGACATGCGGGCTCTCACGGCAGGCGCGCAGGAACACACCGTGCAGATCGCCCCGATGGATGACGGCGTACGGATTTTTGAAACGCTCCCGGAAGGGCTGGTCGAGGGGGATGATGGCTATATCTTCGCCGCTCATCGCATCCATCAGCCGCATCTGGTCGACAAACACGGCCATGCTGCGGGCCTGATCACCGATACCAAGATAATCGAAGGCGTGAAACGCGTTCGGCCCGAGCTGGATGCCGGCGCCGATTTCGCCAAACACGGGCGCCCGTTCCAGGACAATGGTTTTGTAGCCTTGTCTGGCGAGCCCGAGCGCTGCCGCGAGACCACCAATACCGCCACCCGAAATCAGAATAGGCTGAACTTTCGACACGTCCGAGGTCCTGTTGAAGCTGGTCAGAAAAACGAACCAAACGCCTAATTGGCGTCAGGCTTCGGCATCCGGCTGACGTGAGGGATGGGCCGCCGCAAACGCCGGGAGCGCTGCGCAAGACGCCATGATGCGTTGTAGATTTGATAATCCGCTGACGTTGGCCCCAAAGCGCTCAGCCGAGAACATTTGCGGCACCAGACAGATATCGGCGAGGCCAGGCGAATCGCCAAAGCAGAACGCACCGGCCTTGCCCGACCCTACAATCGCCGCTTCGAATGCCGCCAGTCCCGGTTCGATCCAGTGACGGCACCAGCGATCCAGCCCTTCCTGATCCTGGCCGAACTTGGATTTTATATGCCTCAGTACCCGCAGATTCTGAAGCGGGTGGATGTCACAGGCAATCGACAGGGCGAGGGCGCGGACATATGCCCGGTCGAGTGGCTCTCGTGGAAGAAGGGGCGGATCGGGATGCGTCTCGTCCAGCCACTCGATGATGGCCAGTGATTGCGTCAGCAGCTGCTCGCCGACGTCGAGGGCAGGAACGAGCCCTTGCGGATTTAACTTGAAGAACTCAGGACTGAGCTGTTCGCCTTTGCGTAAGTGAACCGAGGCGAATTCCGGCTGCACCCCCTTAAGATTGAACGCAATCCGGCAGCGATACGCCGCCGATGATCTGAAATAGCCATAGAACTTCATGGGCGTGCTCCGACCATTGACAGGCCAAGGATAAGACAATGAAAACAAAGCAGCTGTATTCAGCGTAATCGGAGTAACCGGACCGTCTCCTGAGAGTACCGGTGTACATTACATCGCCCGTATCCAAATGGTAGAATGCGAGAGATGGGCGATGATTTCCGGTACGTCCCAGCAGATCGGATAGTTGCGCATTCTGCCTGACGGTGTCGCCGACCTTAATCAAAATCTGCAGCGGGCGATTTTGCCAAGCTTGCTCGCAGACGCAGGCGACGTGAAGTAAGCCAACTCACAGCTTGAACAGTCGGGAAGGCATATCAGCGCGATTGCGTCCGACGTTATTTTGCATCTATCCTTCAACTGGGCGCGAAGGCCCGACGTCGAACAAGCGGCCAGCAGTTTGAAGGGCGCCCCCGAAACCAACAGGGAGGCAGCGCTATGAATATGCGACCTGATCCGACCTTCCACGCGTCGCCAAGGCTGGCGATGGAAGCGCCGGTGGAAGACTTTGCCTACACTTTGCTCCTCAGCCCCGACTTCTCGAAGCCCGATGCGCTCGCCGTGGTCGATGTGAAGCCCGGGTCGCCGACCTTCTCGCAGGTCGTTCATACAGTCACGATGCCGAATAAAGGGGACGAGTTCCACCATTTCGGCTGGAACGCCTGCTCGTCGTCGCTGTCGCCTCTCACCGGGCATGCCTTCCTCGAACGGCGTTATCTGATCATCCCTGGAATTCGCTCGTCACGCATCTACGTCGTAGACACGAAGCCCCATCCAACCCAGGCGAAAATCCATAAAATTATCGAGCCAGATGAGATCTTTAAGAAGACCGGTTACTCGCGGCCCCACACGGTCCATTGCGGACCGGAAGGCATTTATGTCAGCACCCTCGGGGGCGGCGGCAAGGACGGGATCGACGGCCCCCCCGGCATCTTCATCATGGACTGCGAGACGTTCGAAGTTTTGGGGCGATGGGAGATCGACCGCGGGGCCCAGACGAAACATTATGATTTTTGGTGGAATCTACCACGCGACTACATGGTGACGAGCGAATGGGCGCTGCCGCCGCAATTCGAGAATGGGATTATTCCCGAGGATCTCCTCGCCAACAAGTATGGCCACCACATCCACTTTTGGGATCTGCGGGCACGCCGCAATGTTCAGACGATCGACCTTGGTGCCAATCATCAGATGGCGCTCGAAGTGCGCCCCGCACATGATCCTATTCGGGAGTATGGTTTTGTAGGCGTCGTCGTCGATACGACTAATCTCGAGGGATCAATCTGGACATGGTGGCGCGAGGGCGGCAAGTTCCACATCGAAAAGACGGCGACGATTCCCGCCGAAGCAGCGCCCAAGGATCAGCTGCCGCCTCTGCTGCAGGGATTTGGCGCAGTTCCGCCGCTGGTTTCGGATATCGACCTCTCCATGGACGACAAATTTCTCTACGTCGCCTGTTGGGGAACCGGAGAGCTGCGCCAGTACGATGTCTCGGAGCCTCGTAAACTGAAGCTCACGGGCTCGGTCCATATCGGCGGCATTGCGCGGCGCACGCCGCATCCGAACGGCAAGGTCTACGCCGGCGGTCCGCAGATGGTCGAGATCAGTCGCGATGGTCGGCGGGAGTACTGGACCAACTCACTGTACTCGACCTGGGATAACCAATTCTACCCCGATGGGGTACCGGGGGCGCAGGTTATGGCAAGGGCAAACCCAGGTGGAGGCCTTGAACTGGCGAAAGAGTATTGGGTGAACTTTCCGGATGGTTATCGGGCACACCAGATCCGGCTCGAGGGCGGCGACTGCTCGACCGACTCGTTTTGCTATCCCTCGGTTTGAGCTTGGGTGTTATCGACTGGACACCCATTTGGTTGTGGCTGGCGGTGATCGCGAGCGGCCTCTTTCACGGCGTAAACCCTGCGATGGGGTGGCCGCTCGCTGTTTCGGCCGGCATGATGGAGAGAAACCCACGCGCCCTTGTGGCGGCACTTGGATATCTAGCCGCCGGTCATCTGCTTGCGATGCTCGCGATAATCGTGCCCTTTGCTCTGCTTGCCACGCTTGTCTTCTGGCAAGGGCAAATCCAAGCCTGCACGAGCGCCCTGATCATCGGCTTCGGCATCTTCCAACTTGGCAGGCGGCGCCGCCATCCACGAGTGCTGGCGCGAATTTCGCCAGCGCAACTTGGCCTCTGGTCATTCGCAGTTGCGATTGCTCACGGGGCAGGCTTGATGCTTTTGCCAATCTATCTCGGGCTCTGCCGATCTGATGATGTCGACATGGGTCATGCGGCGGCAGGAGCGCTCGTCAATGCCAATTTCGGCACTGCATTGCTCGTGTCCCTCGTTCACACACTGGCCATGATTGCTGCAGGCGGATCACTAGCTTGGCTGGTCTATCGCTACCTCGGCCTGAAGCTAGTGGCGCGGAGTTGGTTCAACGTCGATGGGATTTGGGCAATCAGCTTGATCCTCGTCGGCGCGCTTTCTCTCGCCGTTAATGTGAGGAGTATGCTTTAACCGCGCCCGTCGCGTCCTTCGTTGCAGCACTTCGATACGGTGATCTATTTCCCCAAGCGCAGTCAATTTATCATCATACCGAAGCTCGACTTTAAGCTTACGTACTGCTAGTTTAATTCTCCTGCTTTGGCCGGCATTATTATGGAATATTGTTGTGATAGCGGACAAAATTAAGCTGTCGGTGATTGATGATCATCCGCTCATGCGTGACGGCATTGAACAGACATTGAGGAAGGAAAAGGCGTTCGAGGTCATCGAAGGTGGAAGTTGTGCTGAAGATGCGGTCAGAATTGCATCGATTCATAAGCCACATTTAATGGTGCTTGATATCAACATGCCGGGCGGGGGCTTGACGGCTGCACGTACGATTGGTGTGCAGCACCCGGCGGTGCGGACTATTATGTTAACTGTATCGGAACACCACGCGCATGTTACGACCGCGCTTGATGCCGGTGCTCGCGGCTACGTTCTCAAAGGCATCAGCGAGGCCGATTTTGTTAGCTCCATTTGGACGGTTTTGGCCGGCGAGGCTTATATTACACCGGCTTTTGCCGCGCGCCTGCTCTCATTGGCAAACACTAAGGCCAACACCGATAGCGAGAAAGCTACTTTCTTGCATCCACTAAGCACGCGCGAGAAAGATGTTCTAAGCAAACTCTCGCTAGGCCTGACGAATAAAGAAATTGCCACACATCTCAATCTCACCGAGCAAACGATAAAGCATTACATCAGCGCGATTCTGAAAAAAATGAAAGCCCGCAATCGGGTCGAGGCGATTCTTGCCTACAAGAAGGCAACCGACAACGCACCGTGACGGCTACAACGTCAACCCAGAGCACGCGCTAACACGCGTTCCGGCTTATTCACACCGCGCAATGGGCGAAGCGCGCTCCCCATTAAACGCCTATACGGCCGCACCTTCAGCATACAAAGTATCTCGCCTTATCGAGTTCGAGAGAACTTAGGTCTGATTCATGCTCCGCCCTCCGTTCTCAGAAACGTTGACCCGAGTACCCTAGCGGCGCACCTCGACATTCAGATATTTTTAACGTGTCAGAGACCCACGCTCGATCCTCGGGAAATTGGTAACTCGGACAGGTTTTGCTCAACGGCTCGTCCATAATGACGAGTTTGGCAAATATTTTGTAGATGCCTTTTTCGGATGTCCGTGGTGATCGCCACGCGAACCAAGTAGCGTAAAGGAGTATCTTCCGTAAGCGGTGCTCTACTCCCACCTTCCCTGCGACCGTGAATTCATCGATGCTCGGTCTTCATGAAGACAGATCGATTTGACCATAAGGTTGACCTTACGGTTGATTACAAGAGCGATGAGCTTCGGCGGGTCGAGGTGATCACTGGCGTTGGCCGACGACGGAACTGGCCGCCTGATTTCAAGGCGATGGTGGTGGCTGAGAGCGCTGAGCCTGGCGCAGTGATCTCAGCGGTTGCCCGTCGTCACGGGCTGA
>JANLXZ010000052.1:0-2701 GCA_031365375.1 Hyphomicrobiaceae bacterium
ACTGCCGCTTCGTAAATCGCGTCTGCCGGCGGCTTACGAAGCGGCAGTTTTGCGGTTTACGAAGCGGCAGTTTTGCGGTTTCGTCCGATCATGATGACAACGTTCGCAGCTCTTCTCGGCGTGCTGCCGATAGCTATTGGCGCTGGAGCTGGCGCTGAGCTGCGCCAACCCCTCGGCATCGCTATGGTCGGTGGATTGCTCGTGTCACAGGTTTTGACGCTGTACATGACGCCTGTGCTTTACATCTACATGGAAGAGCTCGCGGCGGGTGCGCGCAATCAGCGAGCACGCTTGTTCGGCAAGGTGGATGCGGCGCCCCAGCAGAATCGAGGAGAAGTTGCTTAGGAATTTGAACCTAACTGCGGCCAGCGGGTTTTTCGTCACCCGAACTATCATACGCTGGCGGTAGATAAATATTGACGGTCTTCAATAGAGACCGCCCTGTGTTTCGGATCTCATGCGTGTCGCCGGCCTCGATCAAAACCAACTCGCCTGGGCGTAACGCCAACTCATTGCCATTGATGACTGCGACACCGGTTCCTTCGACGATGAACATCCATTGGTCGGCGCCCTTATGGCGATTGTCCGGTCCGCCCTCGGAGGCCCCTGTCGCCAATACCATAACGGCGCCTTGCGACCGGCTATTTCCGACCGCAACGCGGAATCCGCTTCGAAACTCCAGGTGCTGATGTTTCATATGGAGTGTGCTGGACTTACTTCAGATTTACCTTGGCGACATTATCCTTATAATCTTCTTTCGGATCCGACCCCAACAGCATCTTAATTCCCGCGATCAAACTCGATCCGTCGAGCCAAATTTCGACTTTCTCCGCATCCAGTCGCAGCAAAACCAGTTTAGGGTCGTCTTTTCCGCCTTCGTACCAGGCCGCAATATAGCGGTTCCACAACCGATCAATGACAGAGCGGTCGTTGTTGATGGACAGCTTGCCGTGAAGAGTGGCGAACAACTTGTGACCCTTGGATGTGAATGTCGCAATGGCACGATCATCACTTCCCAATAGTTGAACAAGGTGGCTGTCGTTCGAAGTGAAGAACCAAATCGGCCCGCGCTCTCCTTCAAGCTGCGCAGTCAAGGGGCGCGCATGGCCATCTTCCCGCCCATCGAGGCCGACCATCATCGTCATATCTGACTTCAGCGCGGTCCAGAATTGCGCCTCTAATTCTTGTGGGGTGGGCATTTGGAACTCCATTTAAATGTACCGGTGCAAACGGCCAGCCGTTTCGAATGTTCCGTATGTGTCGTTCAAGCTGTTACGCGTTCCCAACCGCAGTCTTGATCCGGTCGGCGGACAGGGGGAGCTGGCGGATACGATGTCCAATTGCGTCGGCGACAGCATTTGCGATGGCCGCCGCCGCCGGACCTTGCGCTGCTTCCCCCGTTCCCAGAAAGGGAGCGCCGGGTCGCGGAATGATATGAACATCGACGGAACGGGGCGCCGCCTTGAACCGAAGGATGGGATAGCTGGCCCAATCCAAGCTGTGGATTTGTTTTTCATCGAACGACACTTGCTCGTAAAGCGTCCAACTGAGCGACTGCAGAATGCCACCTTCGATCTGATTGCGAATGCCATCGGCGTCTATTATCTCACCAGAATCGACGGCAGCAATCGCTCTCGTCACGTGAATACGGCCGGTCTCGCGATCGACTTCAACGTCGACGGCGACCGCGCAGTACGCAGCCAGATTTTTGTAGCGGGCGAAGGCGAAGCCTCGCCCACGGCCAGCTTGACGAGCGGCATTCGCCTTCCATCCGAATTTTTCAGCGGCGAGAGTAACGACATCGCGCGCTCGGGGATCTTCCAAATGTCGCAAGCGAAACTCAACCGGATCGGCAGTCGCGGCTAGTGCAAGTTCATCCATAAAGCTTTCGATGGCGAAAACGTTGAGATACGCCCCCAATGCGCGGAGAGCCGAAACGCGCAGAGGCATTTGCTTGATGAAGTGCCAGATTACTTTTTTCCGCGCGAAATTATAAAGCGGCACAGCATTACGATCGCCGTTACCCGCAGGCGTGATCTCGATCTTTACGCCGGGCTCGGCGAATGATTTTGAAACATGCCGCGCTGCAAGAAGTGCGCCGGCGGGGCCAGGGCGCGTGGTGTGTATGTTCGACCATACGCCATAATTCCAAGCCAGGATGCGCCCGTCATCGCCCATCGTCGCGCGCACGCGGCCAATCATGGCGGGCCCGTACGGCTCGTTGCCATGCTCTTGTTCGCGCGTCCACTGCACGCGGATTGCTGAACCCGGCATTGCGCGAGCAATCAGCGCCGCATCGGCTGCGGCATCGTCGGCCCCGTTATGGCCATAGCAACCAGAGCCTTCGAGGTGGATGACGCGCACCTTTTCCGGCGGCATTGCCAGCATCTCGGAAATCGCGGCGCGGTCGGGGAAGACGCCCTGCGTGTGCGACCAGATCGTCAGCTTGTCGCCGTCGAGCTGAGCGACTGCCGCCGACGGGCCTATCGATCCGTGCATTTGATAGGGGCGGGTGAACGTCGCCTCCAGGGTTTTGCCCCCTGCGGGCGGTTCGACACCTACGTCGGCAACGATGCCCTGCTCGGAAACGAGGCTTTCGAGGGTTGCGTAAATATCGACAGGATTTGGCCGCGGCGAAGGAGCGGACCAACGAGCCGCCGCAGCTAACATCCGCATCGCCTTCACGCACTGCCATTCCCTG
>JANLXZ010000060.1:0-3730 GCA_031365375.1 Hyphomicrobiaceae bacterium
GTCCGGTATTATGAACTACCCATGTCACCGCCAAAAGTCCGCGGAGGGCTGGCCGATCAGCAAAGCAACCCAAATCGTGCTAAGTAATGCGATCCGTTTTGCTAGTTGGCGCGTTCACGACTGATAGCGTCCCGCTGCCGCTACGATCTGGAGCAGGCTTGGAGTTCGTCATTGCTCCAGCAAAATCAAATTTTTTGCGAGGGACGACGCAAAACCAGTCTTGCCAGAACACAAAGACCGTCGCCTGACACGTGTCGCTTCGTCAAGTGTTGCAACTAAATGAATGATTGAGCTTGTATGAAGATCGATGAGATCTCGACGAAAGCGAAAGCCGGTTTGGGCGGATCAAGACGCCTATTGAATCGTCTACACCGATCGATGCTGCCACTGCCGCCAATGTCGATCGGGCGGCTATCCGGATTGCTCGTTCTCGCGTCGGCTTTACCGATGCTGGCACTGGCTCTCCTCATGTATCAACAAATGTTGGCCAATGCGCAACAGGCTGCCCGTGACGGTCTGATGAGCAACGCGCGCGCGCTGGCCGCCCTGGTCGATGCCGAAATTGATACACACTGGGCGGTCGCTGGGACACTCGCAACCGCCGACGTGCTTCGAAAGGGCGATCTGCAAAGTTTTCATCGTCATGCGAAACAAGCGCTCGAGAATTTGCCAGGTTCGTGGCTGGATTTGTTGACGCCGTCTCGACAAATCTTAATGTCTACGGTTCGAGAAATAAACTCTCCCATGCCGCAGGCGAACGAGCCAGATATCGGACCGGCGAATGGTGCAACGGGTCTTCAACGGGTCTCCGATATTGTCGGCAGTCCGATCGCCAAACGACCGGTAGCTTTCGTTGAATACCCGGTGTTGCAGGACGGCCGCCCATTGTACACCATTGCGATCTCTCTCGAACCGGAACGATTTCACGAGCTACTACGCGGCAAGTTTGCCACTGAAGCTGCGATCGCCATAATAGATCGCCAGCACCGATTTGTCGCTCGTGTGCCCGATCATGATCGACGGCTTGGAACGCTTGCTGCGGTCGGCTGGCGCGACGAGATTGCTCGCGCATCCGAAGGTGTATCCGAGACCGTTACCCTAGAGGGGCGATTGTCACTCACGGCATACGTCACCACTCGCGATGGGTGGATTGCAGGGATATCTTATCCCAAGGAGGCATTGGCAGCGTCGGCGCACCAGACGCTCCGCTCAATTGCTTCGATCGGCGCCGTGGCCATTGCAGCGAGTCTTGCACTAGGCTTTTTGTTGAGCCAACGTCTTAGCGACATCCTCGTAGATGTAGCGAGAACTGCGAGACGGGTGGGTAGCGGTCAAACCGTCAGTGCCCAACCCTATGCCATTGACGAAGCTGCAACGATCAGCAAGGCGCTTAGCGAAACGTCCCATCGGCTCGTGGCGCGGCAAGAAGCATTGCGCGAGAGTGAGATCCGATTTCGCGGGACGTTTGAAAATGCCGCCGTTGGTGTCGCTCATGTCGGACTTGATGGCCGGTGGTGGGAGGTCAACGAGCGCCTTTGTGAAATGCTTGGTTATACGCGCGACGAACTGCAAGCAAAAACCGTCGAGGACGTTACGCATCCAAGTGATCATGCCGACGAGGCCGACCAACGGCAGCGCCTGGTCGCGACCGAACTTACGTCTTACGCGATGGACAAACGCTGCATCCGCCGCGACGGCAGCACGATTTGGACGGGCTTCACCGTCACCCTGCGCTGCGACGAAATGGGGGCGCCTTTATACTTCATCTCGATCATCAGCGACATCACCGAGCGGAAAGAATTTCAAGATCAGCAAAAATTTTTGCTGCGTGAGCTGGCGCATCGCTTGAAGAACCAGCTCTCGATAATTCAATCCATGGCTAATCAGACTGCGCGCAACGCCGGCTCGGTCGACGAGTTTCGGGAGCACTTCACGCAGCGCGCGCGTGCGCTGGCCATCGGCACCGACTTGTTGATCGACGAGAATTGGAGCGGCGCCAATCTTGCCGAACTCGTACATCGGCAATTGGACCCGTTCAGTCCCAGTCCGTCGCGCTTGCTAAGTGAGGGACCGTCGATTTCAGTTGGCGCAGAGGCTACTCACGCGATCGGTTTGGCCTTACATGAGCTCGCCACCAACTGCATCAAATACGGATCTTGGTCGTCCCCGTACGGCCAAGTACAAATCAGCTGGAAATCGATCAAGGCTGCAGAGCCGACCGACGGCTGCGCTCTCCACGTGATTTGGCGGGAGACCGGCGGTCCTAAGATATCGCCTCCGGCGCGGAAGGGTTTCGGTCACGTTGTGATCGAAAGCATGGTCGCGATCAAGGTCGGCGGCAGCGTAAGCTTGAGCTTTTTAACCGACGGCCTCGAGTGGGAACTTACTGTCCCAAGCTCGCAATATCGGAACACTCAGCCAATCGGCCACATGTTGTAAAAAAATCACGAAACCAATTAGATCATTCATGACATTGTCATTTTCGCAGATATTTCGCAACCTATTGGTGTGGCTCGTGTTCACTCTGAGCTGAATGTTTCGACCTAAGGTGAACACGTGGATGTGAAATATCACAAAGTTCTGATTGTTGAGGATGAAGTTCTGATTGCCTTGGATCTTGTGGACATCGTTTGTAGCGCAGGCGCTTCGCACGTCGGGCCTGCAACTTCAGTTCATCAGGCGCTAGGTTTTCTCGACTCACAGGAAATCACGGCCGCAATCCTGGACGTCAACCTAGGCAAGGAAGATTCGCTCGAAGTAGCGTGTCGCTTACACGCCGCTGGGATACCGTTTATTTATCACTCTGGTCATTTCAATGATAAAAATCCTCCCAGCTGCTGGCCGCGTGCTCCACTGGCCAGAAAGCCAGCCGCGGCTCAAACTGTGATCTCAAAACTAGTCGATGCGACGGGGGCCAAAGACCCTAGCCAAGAACGCGGCGGTATTTGATACCTAACTTTGAGCTAGGCCAAAGGTCTCACATTTGGCTCACGCTCCCAAAGCCGAGTCGCGGCTTTCTCCAAAAATGTTTCCGAATTATTGCTAACTTCAATTACGCTGTCATCAACCTCAACGCCGGCCCGATCCAACAACGGTTGAGTCTCCTCTGTAAAACCGATCGCCTTTAGATGCGCGAACGCGTTACTGACGAAATCAACCGCCGCACTGTCCTTTAACAAGGTTTTGCACCCATCGCGTGATGCGATGATTGCCACCGCATCGAACAACACCGAAGGTGAACCCGCAAGCTGACCATCGGCTTTAATGACCGACCCATCTTGCAATTTTACGCCACCGATTTTGGACGCTATGATTTTTACCGTTGCGCCCTTGCCCTCCGCCGATTTTTTGACAGCCTTGATGACGTCGGCATTTGCGCCGTCAGTCACCAACACGCCAATGGTGCGACCCTCGATCGACGGCGGGTACTTCTGAATTAATCCGAGCGCTTGAGAGAGCTCCATATCGTGTGGTTCGATTGCGGGCTTATTTTTCGCGGGGAGATCGACGTTAAGTGCTGCAGCAACGCGACTTGCCAGATCGTCGTCCACGTTTCGCAAGTTGCCAATCACCCGATTGCGAACGTGCTCAAAATTCACCTTTGACAATTCGAATACTAGAGCGCTCGCAATATGCGCTTGCTCGGTAGGGGTCTGCGACCGATAGAACAGCCTGGCGTGAGTGTAATGATCGGCAAAACTCTCGGCACGCAAGCGAACTTTATTCCCTT
>JANLXZ010000061.1:0-4436 GCA_031365375.1 Hyphomicrobiaceae bacterium
CGCCTGCATGAACCACATCTCGTCCTTGATGCTATCCAATCCGCCCATACAGATTAGTACGGGTTGCTTGGCGACGGGAAAAGGTGCGCGCACAAAGTAGGCGCACATCGGCTTGCCCGGCTCATAAGGGATATCGACGACTTCGCCCTTAGGGTTCAAGTAGGCGATAAACTTTTTGGAGCAGGCCTCCATCGCCTCGAACGTCGGCAGGCGGCGCGTATCATCAGGCTCTAAATGAAACTCAGCTTGCCGATAGTAATCCGCAGCGCGCAGGAAACAGTTCATCGCGGTGCGGGTGTGCCGGGCTTTCTCTTCAGCAAGGCCACGCTGCCAATTGCGATCGGCAATCCGCATCCACTCGGTGTGCCAGCTTTCGAGCGAGCCCGGAACCATACGCGATGCCGCTTGCATTACTTCGCTGACGGAGCCACCACCTTCCTGCGTCTCACCGAGGCCTCGACGGAACTGGTAGGACAGCCAAGGATGCTCTGGCCATTGATGCCAGCCATAGGGCTCGTAATGCGCGAGGCGATTGGTCGTGATCTGCTCGATCGCGCTGTCGCCGATCGCCGCGAGGCCGAGATCGTTTTGACCCATCGTCTCCCGTGCCTGCCCCGAGGTCGCCATTAGTTCTCGATCGCCTTTTCAGCGCGAATTATCAGGGCAACATTCGGCACGTGCGACCCAATGTCAACACCGCTTAATCCGACGATATTTGTGTGATGCCGAAGATAACGAAAGCTAATGAGAGGTCACCTTCGACCTTCGCGCTGAGACCTTTAGCGGTGCAATGTCCCAACGCGCATTCAATCTCACGGCCTCCGTCTGAAGCAAGTCGAGAAAAACTTCGGCACTTTTCGACATGGGGCGGCGCGAGGGCTGTATCAGCACCAGATCCAGCATCATCGGTGGATCTACGATCAGATTGATTTTCAGACGTCCGGCCGGATCATCCACCGCCATCATGATACCGGGCAGGATCGTCAGCCAATCTGATCGCGACACGAAATCGAGCGTACCCAGCATCGCATCCATCTCGATGAGCCGGGTTATCTCAACGCCGTTGGACCCGCAATAAGTTTCGATCAGCATGCGCCGGGTATTGACCTTGCTCGGCAAGACCAACTTCAAAGCGCCAAGTGATGCGAGAGCCAACGGCTTCATGTGAGCCCAAGGTGCTCCCGGTCCCGACACCAAAACTTCAGGCGTACGCAGGAAAAGCCGGCTCTTAAGGCCAGGCAAACCGGCGAGAGCCGGCACGATTGCGAAGTCGAGCTCGCCGGAGCGTACCTGTTGGGTCAGCGGCGCGCTATAACCCTCGACGATGCGCACCACGATGTTCGGATGAGCCGAAGCAAACTCCGACAGCACCGGCGCCAGCATACATCGCGTCATGGTCGGCATCAGCCCGACCACGATCGAACCGTCGAGGCCGGTCGCAAAGGATTTCGCGGTGGCCGTAGCGGTTGAATGCGCGCGCAGCACATCAAGGCAGCGTTGATAATAGCTGTCGCCGGCGGGCGTCGCCGTGACCTGTCCTTTGTCGCGGCTGAACAGAAGAACACCAAGGTTCTGCTCGAGCTTCCGAATGTGCTGCGACACGCCCGACTGCGTCGCATGCTCTCGATTTGCCGCCGCCGTGAACGAACGTTCCTCGTAGGCCGCAACGAACAATCTGATATCGCGTAGACTGCCCGGCATCAGCGCAGCTCCATCGGATTTTTAATAGCCTAAAGCCGATCTTATTATTTTTCCTACTGCTCGTCATCCACTATGAATCAAGTTCGGCAGCGGACCCCCACCATCAGAGTACGCCATGCAGCGCATCTTGCTCGAGCCCGACAACGAGACGTTGGACCAGGATTTGTTGCGGCGTGCGATGGGTCGCTTCGTGACGGGCGTGACGGTCGTCACCACTTGTGGTCCTGAGGGCAAACTGGAAGGCGTTACCGCCAATTCGTTCTCGACGGTATCGCTCGAACCACCGCTCGTTCTATGGAGCCTTGGCCGCAAATCCGCATCGTTCGCCAGCTTCCACGCTGCATCGCATTTCGCGATCAATATTTTGGGCTGCGAGCAGGTCGATATCAGCCGCCACTTCTCGACACGCCAGCCCGACAAACTCGCCGGGATCGCGCACGAGCCCGGTGTCGGCGGCTGCCCCCTGCTGGCGAACACCATCGCGCACTTCGAATGCGTTCGCGATTCGGTTATAGACGGCGGCGATCACTCGATCTTCATCGGTCGCGTCGTCCGCGCGAGCTTTCGCGATGGCGACCCACTTGTCTTCTCAGGCGGACGCTATCAACGTAGTGTCGCACTCACAGACCCCGCCGTCGCATAGGCGGTAAAAAACTTTCCGCACAACATCAGGCGACGCGATAATGGCACGCACGATTGGTATGATCGGTCTCGGCATCATGGGCGGGGCGATGTCCCGCAACTTGGTTGCATCCGGATTTTCCGCGATCGGCTTTGATCTCGACGCAAAAGCACGCGATGCCGCCAAATTGGCGGGTGCGGAGATTGGCGTTTCCGTCGCGGCAATCGCCGCAAAGACGACGGATATCATCGTATGCCTCCCCAGTGCCAAAGCTGTACTTGAAACCGCAGCCGCCCTTGCCGCCATCAAAGGGCGGAAACTTACCGTTGCCGAGACGTCGACACTTTCCCTTGAAGACAAGATGGCATTCGCGAAAATCCTGACCGATGCCGGGCACGTTGCACTCGACTGCCCACTATCGGGCACCGGCGCCCAGGCGCAGACGAAGGACCTCGTGGTGCTCGCTAGCGGCGATCACGCGTCGATCGATCGGTTGACCCCGGCCTTCCTCGGCTTCTCCCGCAAGGTGCAAGATCTGGGCGCTTACGGGAATGGCAGCAAGATGAAGTTCGTCGCCAATTTGCTGGTTGCGATCCACAACGTGGCGGCCGCCGAAGCGTTGGTGCTGGGCATGAAAGCCGGACTTGATCCGAACCAGATCGTCGATGTGATCAGCTCGGGTGCCGGCAACTCCCGCATGTTTGAACTGCGCGCGCCGATGATGGCTGCCAACACCTATTTACCGGCGACGATGCGCTCCCGCACATGGAAAAAAGATATGACCGTGATCGGCGATTTCGCCGCCTCGCTCGACTGCCCGACTCCGCTGTTCAATACTACTGGCGCGTTGTACGAGGCGGCGCTGGCGATGGGGCGTGACGCCGAGGACGTGGCCGCCGTTTGTTCCGTGCTCGAAGCAATGGCCGGGATCAGCCGAGCCACTACGCCCGCCTGATCAGCTTAGACCGAGAAAATGCGAGATCGCCCTTTCAAAACCGCGCTCGTTGTCGATGTTCGGCAGGTGCGCTGCATGTTCGACGATTTCAAACATCGCTTTCGGAACCCGTGCTGCCATTTGCTGCATGACTGTCGCCGGTGCGCCAGTGTCTTCGCGCCCGACCACAAATAACGATGGCGTCGTAATGCGCTGCATATCCTTGAAATAATCGAGCCGCTTGATCGCCTCTGCACATCCGATGTAGCCGGCAGCCGGAGTATTTCGGATCATTTGTCTGATCCGCTCCACGACCGCGGGATTTGCGATCCGGAATGATTCCGCGAGCCAGCGATCAATCGTGCCATTTACGATTGGCGCCATACCGCCATTTTCGATTGCAGTGATCCGGTCTACCCAGCTTTGCACAAAAGCTGGCGGCGCGTCTGCGCGCGCATCGCAAACAACGAGTTTTTCGAGCCGCTCCGGCGCCTTCAGCGCCAAGCCGATACCGGTCATGCCGCCAAGCGACAACCCCATGAAATGCGCTCGCTCGATCTTCATGTGATCCAGCAGCGCGACCACATCGCCGACCAACATATCGAATGAGTATGGCCCGGATGGCGCGTCGCTCAAACCGTGACCACGGGTATCGTAACGCAGCAGGCGGAAACGCTTGGTCAGCAACGGCACCTGAGAATCCCACATGGTGTGATCGGCGGCGAGGCTGTTGGAGAGCACGAGCCAAGGCGCGTTGCCCTTCTCGGCGCCATCGGCGCGGACGAACAGCTTGGCGCCGGCGACCGGCACATGCATCTGCTTATGGCTCGGCATGGTTTACTCCGCTGCCCGTTTCGCTGTTTGGCCGATCGCTGTGTTGACGATCGGAAGCACCTTCTCGGCGGCCAACACCATCGATCGGCGCGCAAGGCCGCGATCGAGCCAATCATGGCCGGCGTATAGCAGTGTTCCAAAGTCACCCACCTGCTCCCGAAACGCCAGAACCTCATCGGCGACTTTTTGCGGCGAGCCCCAGATGACGAGGTTGTCGCAAATATAGTCGATCGTCACCTCAGAATCCGGCATATCGCGCGAGGTCTTGAATAGTTCGCTGCGGCCATTCTTAATCAACTTGGCGGCGAGCGATCCGTAATATTGCCGATAGGGACTGTCGGCGCG
>JANLXZ010000080.1:0-4699 GCA_031365375.1 Hyphomicrobiaceae bacterium
TGCGATCCGCGCAGTGGAAGCAGGCGTCGCTGAACCAGCCGACATCGACCGCGCGATTAAAACCGCGCTCGGCTACAAGATGGGCCCGCTCGAGTTGATCGACCTCGTCGGTCTCGATACGCAGGTGCGGCTGTGCGAAGCATTCTATCCGGTGACGCTTGATCCGCGTGCGGCAGCGCCGCCCTTGCTTCGACGCATGGTCGCGGCTGGGCTGCTCGGACGCAAGTCAGGACGCGGTTTCTTCACCTATGACGGCTACACTATGTTCGGGGCCTGAGCCATGAAATTCGCAATCGTCAGTGACGGCGAGAGCCGATCTTTCCCGGCGGGCGATCCATTTTTGGCGCGTGCGGTGCCAATCGACCAAGCAGGTGTCGTGATCTACGTCGGTGGGGCGCGTCACCTTGCCGATGCGACCAAAATTGCAGTCCTTGTCGAGCTGGGATGCGAGTCGCTCGGGCGTCACACCGGCGAAAGCATGGGTAACGAGGGATCGAACGTGCTCGGTTTCGCGCGCTATCGAAACGGATCAGATGCGCCATCGCCATTAGTCGAGCTCGTGCGGCAGCCGAACTCGGATGCGGCAGCTTTGGCGTCGGCGCGCGAGATTTTCGAGGCCGCCAAGTTGACCGTCGCCGTATGCTCCGATCAGGCCGGCCGCATCGTCGATCGATTGGTTCGACCGAAGTACAATGTGGCGCTGCGGTTCCTCGACGAAGGCTTGGCCACGCAAAAGGACATGGACCTCACGTGCCGGATGGGTCTCGGGTATGCCGACGGCCCAATCGAACGCGTGGTGCGCGGCGGACTAGCCCATCACTATGGCGTGACGCAAGCCCTGTTCGAAACCTACGGGAGCGCCGGATACGCACCCGCTCGCCGCGCCATCGTTGCAGCTCAACGCCGCGAGGACAAGTAATGCGCCCGCTCGATGGAATTTTCGTTCTCGATTTTTCGACGTTACTCCCTGGTCCAATGGCATCGTTGTTCCTCGCCGAAGCCGGAGCCGAAGTCGTCAAAATCGAGCGTCCAGGAACGGGCGAGGACATGCGCGCCTATCCACCAGCCTGGGGTCGCGACAGCGTCAACTTCGCGATCCTCAACCGCGGCAAAAAGAGCCTCGCGTTGGATCTGAAGAAGAAGTCCGACATCGAGCAGCTGATGCCGCTGATCGCCCGTGCCGATGTGATTCTCGAACAGTTCCGCCCCGGCGTGATGGCCAGGCTCGGACTCGACTACGCGACGGTCGCTGCGATCAATCCGCGGCTCATCTATTGTTCGATCACCGGTTACGGCCAAACCGGACCGAAGCGCGACGTAGCGGGCCACGACCTCAACTATATCGGCGACGTCGGGCTGCTGGCCTTGTCAATGGGCACTCCCGAAGTTCCGGTCATTCCACCTGCGTTAGTCGCCGATATTGCTGGCGGCACCTACCCGGCGGTGCTGAACATCTTGCTCGCCTTGCAGGAGCGGGCGCGCTCAGGCCAGGGCCGCCACCTCGACATCGCCATGACCGATAATCTGTTCACGTTCATGTACTGGGCGATGGGCAGCGGTCACGTGGCGGGCGACTGGCCGGGCAATGCGACGGGGCTCGTCACCGGCGGGACACCGCGTTACCGGCTTTATCCGGCTCGTGATCGGCGCCTGATCGCCGTCGCGGCGATCGAGCAGAAGTTCTGGGACATGCTGTGCGAGCTGATCGATCTCGAACCTAACCTGCGCGATGATGCGAGGGACCCGGCCGCGACCACCAACCGCGTTGCTGAAATCATAGCTGGCGAGACGAGCGACTATTGGCGCGGCCGATTTGCGGGCCGCGACTGCTGTTGCTCGGTCGTCGGCACGTTGCAAGAGGCAATGGCAGACCCGCATTTCATCGCGCGCGGGCTTTTCAAACACCGGCTTGCCAACGAGCAGGGCGCGACCATCACCGCGCTGCCGGTACCGATCGACCAGGGGTTTCGCCCAATAGAGCCAGGGACAATCGCCGCTCCAGTACTGGGTGCTCACAATGTTGACTATCTCCAAACGAAGGGATGACACGCATGAGCGCAATTCTGGTCATTTGGAATGATTGCGCGCCCGAGGGACGCGACCATTACGAGCGCTGGTACATTCGCGAACACATCCTCGAGCGTGTCAATGTTCCGGGCTTTCGCTTCGGCCGCCGCTACGAAGCGATCGACGGGGCACCGCAATTCTTCACGTACTATGAGGTCGACGACACGGAGGTGCTGGCGTCGCCCGACTACATGGAGCGGCAGCAGAATCCGACGCCCGCGACCACGAAGTCGATGACCTATTTCCGCAACATGAACCGCACCGTTTGCGACATCGTCGCGAGTGCTGGACTGTTGAGCGGCTCGCACGTCGTCACTCTGCGTTTCGCCGAGCCATTGGCCGACCGTGCCGCCGCCGCCGCTTTTGCCGCCGAGTTGGCAACCCATGACGGTGTCTGCCGCGTCCACGTGTGGGCGTCGAGCAATCTGCAAACGCCAGCCAACACCAACGAAATGCAGCTACGTGGCGGACCGGACGCGTCAGTCCCCGGCGTGCTCGTCGTCGAATGTGTTCGCCGTGCCGGTGCCGAGCAGATCGCCAACGATTTCAGAAAACAATCGCCGCCAGCACTTGGCGGCGCGGGCACCGGCGCCATCGGCATCTACAGTTTCATCTGTGCCTACGAACGGAACGCGAAATGACCAAATTGTTGTTGATCCAGGGCGCGAATATGGAATGGCTCGGACAGCGCCAGCCCGAGCTTTATGGCACGACGACCGCTGCCCAACTCGATGCAATGCTTATGGACGAGGCCAAACACCGGGGCATCACGCTCGACATTCGCTATACCAACATCGAGGGCGAGGCGATCAGCTGGATCTATGCCGCGGTCCGCGCGGGCCTGGACGGACTGCTCTATAATCCGGCTGGTTTTCACTATGCCGGTCATTCGCTGTGCGACTGCCTGCGCGGCATCAAAGTGCCCGCCATCGAGATCCATATCACCAACATCGATACCCGCGGCATGCACTCGGTCACGGCCAAAGCGGCGGTTGGCATGATCTCGGGTTTCGGTCTCGATTCCTACTTCCTGGCGATCGACGCGATGATGCGGCATCTGTCAAAGACGAAAGCAAAGACTTGAGATGACGCAACGAAAACGCGCACTGGTCGTTGGCGCCACCGGCGTCGTCGGGCGCAACACGATGCGCCACCTTTTGGCACTTGGAGATTGGGAGGTGACGG
Source organism: Hyphomicrobiaceae bacterium (assembly GCA_031365375.1). GTDB lineage: Bacteria > Pseudomonadota > Alphaproteobacteria > Rhizobiales > Hyphomicrobiaceae > JAKFWF01. The sequence continues at coordinate 3,253 of JANLXZ010000080.1, forward strand.
CGGTGTCACGCCGGACGCCGGATTTGCCCGGCGCCTACGATCATATTTCGGTCGATCTTCTGGACGCGGCCGATACCAGCGCCCAGCTCGGTCGGCCACTTGGGCTCACGCACATTTTCTATTCCGCCTACGTCGAGCGCGCGACCTGGGCCGAAGGCACCGCACCCAACATCGCCATGCTGAAGCACGTTATCGATGCCATCGAACCGGTCTCGCCCGCGTTGCAGCACGTCAATCTGATGCACGGCACCAAGTGGTATGGCAGTCATGTCGGGCCATTCAAGACGCCGGCAAAGGAAGACGATGCGCGCGGACCGGGCCCGAACTTTTATCACGATCAGCAGGACCTCGTGGCAGCGCGCCAACAGGGGAAATCATGGACATGGACGACGGTTCGTCCACACGCGATCTGCGGTTTTGCCACCGGCAATCCGATGAACCTGGTCAACGTCATCGCCGTTTATGCGTCGATCTCAAAAGCCCTCGGACAGCCGTTGCGTTTTCCGGGAACTGAGGCGAATTACAACGCCCTCTATCAATGTGTCGACGCCGGTCATCTGGCGAAAGCCGTGACCTGGATGGCGACCGACCCTCGATGCGGCAATCAGGCGTTCAACATTACCAACGGCGACATCTTCCGTTGGAAGGATTTGTGGCCACGCATCGCACGTGATTTCAATATCGAAGTTGGTCCCCAAAAACATGTTTCGCTCGTTGAGACCATGCGCGACAAGGGACCGCTGTGGGATCGCCTTGTGCACGAGCACGGACTTCAGCCGATACCATACGAAAAGTTGGTGGCTTGGAAGTTTGGCGACAGTGTCTTTGGCTCAGGCTACGACATGATCAACAGCATGACGAAAGCACGCCAATTCGGCTTTCACGACGTGATCGATACCGAAAATATGTTCATTCGAATTTTCAATGAACTGCGCGCCGGACGGGTGATACCGGCCAGCTGATGCATCTACGCGCGATCTTGAATGGCAACGATCGCGTCTTGTCTTTTTGCGGCGACGACATGCGAGCCGGCCGCCATGCGCGACCCGGTGCTCAGGGCGTCGCTATATTTGTGGGTTGTTATTACTCCTTTGAATTCAGCAGGCGATCTCAGTGCCACTCGTGTTCGACATAAAACACTTGCCAACAAGGTTGCGGCCCTTCCCGCCGCCTGATAAGAGCGACGAGCGCTAGCGGTAATTCAAGCAGGCGCGCCCGGCATGGGGAATCGTCTAACGGTAGGACTGCAGACTCTGACTCTGCCTGTCTAGGTTCGAATCCTAGTTCCCCAGCCAATAAAATCAATGACTTAGCAGACCTTCAAAACCCTCCTTTGCCGTTCAGTGCCTCAGCAGTGCCTCGGCGCGAGGTGGTGGTTTTATAACTTACTTCGAAGAACGGCTTTCATGAGCGGTATGGCTTTTTGATATGCAGTGCTCGCGCGCCA
>JANLXZ010000097.1:0-8310 GCA_031365375.1 Hyphomicrobiaceae bacterium
GCCGTCATCTCGGCCTCGACAACACCGCGCTGATGGAATTGTTCTCCGACACGTCGGGAGGGCCGAACGTCCTTAAGGTCCGCGGGTCCGCGATTGCCGCCGCATTATCCGGGGCCGAACCAGGCCCGCCCGCTTTCGACATCGACTCGATCCGCAAAGACCTGCGCACGATGATCGCCGAGGCGCATCGCCTAGGCGGCTCGTTACCCCTGGTAGAGCGCACGCTTGCCGTCTACGACGATGCCGCTAGCAAGGGGTGGGGCACACGCGATGGCGCATACCTGCCCGCCTATTGGCCCGGACACGGCAAAGACTGACAATCGCCATCAACGAGAAACGACATCGAGGAACGACGCCATGTACGCGCCGGCTGGGGTTAAAACCGACCACAACATCGTGCCCGTCTCCGAAAGCATGCGCGCCTGGGTGCTCGGTGACCCGGAGCAGTTGATCATCACCGAAAAGCCGGTGCCGGTGCCGAAGCGCGCCGAAGTTCTCGTGCGCATCGACGCGGTTGCCATCTGTGCGACCGACCTCGACGTCATCAAGAGCGGCCCGCCAGCGATGATCGAAGGCGGCTTGCCGTTCAACAAGAACTGGACGCCGGGGCACGAGTATATGGGCACCGTCGCGGCCCTCGGCCCCGGCGTCGACGAGTTCAAAATCGGCGATCGGATCACGGTCGAAATCCACGCTGGTTGCGGACAATGCAAGCGCTGCCGGATGGGCATGTATACCTCGTGCCTGAACTATGGCTTGAATTACGGCGAGGTCGACAAGGGCCACCGCGCCAACGGCTTCACCACCGACGGCGGTTTCGCCGAATTTGCCATCAACAACATCAACACGATGATCAAGATCGCCGACACGATGACCGACGAGGAGGCGACACTCGTCGTCACCGCCGGTACGTCCATGTACGGCCTGACCGAGCTCGGCGGCTTGGTCGCCGGCGAGAGCGTCGTCGTCACCGGCCCGGGCCCAATCGGCCTACTTGGAGTCGCGGTCGCAAAGGCACTTGGGGCCTCGCCCGTAATCCTTACCGGCACCCGTGATGCGCGCTTGGAGACCGGCCGCAAACTCGGCGCCGATCACGTGGTCAATGTAAGGCACGAAAATGCCGTAGATGCGGTTCGCCGTCTCAATGGTGGCAAGGGCGTGGACTACGTCATCGAATGCTCAGGCGCGATCGACGCCGTCAACGAAGCCGCCCGCATGTGCAATCGCGGCGGCAAGATCTGCCTAGCAGCGTTCCCGCATGACCCGGCGATGGTCGATATCGGCCACATCGTGCGCAACAATATTTACCTCTACGGCATTCGCGGCGAGGGCCGAAGTGCTACCCACCGCGCCGAAGCTTTCATGCGTGACAAGCGCTTCGACGCCACGTTGATCCATACGCACACGTTCAAGCTGGAAGACCTGCCCGAGGCTATCCGCTACGCCCGCGACCGTGTTGAAGACGCTATCAAGGTCGTCGTTAAAATGCGAAAGTAAGGACGGTGTTGGATCAATGGACCCCGAGGTGACGCTCCAATACCGCCGGCGTCTTCTGCAGCTCGACTGAACTGCCTTCGTGTACGATCGCCCCTGTCTCCATGATGTAAACGCGGTCGGCGACTTCGAGCGCGCTATAAAGGTTCTGCTCGACTAGCAAAACGCCCAAGCCGCTTTGCTTCAACTCGACGACGATCTTTTCCAAGTGTTGAACCATGACCGGTGCCAGGCCCTCGGATGGCTCATCCATCAGGATCATCTCGGGATCGATCATCAACGCGCGCGCCACCGCCAACATTCCACGCTCGCCGCCTGAGAGTTGGTTGCCACGATGATGGCGACGTTCTGCCAAACGCGGGAATAGGCCAAATGCTTTGTCGACGGTCCAACCTTCTTTAACTCGCGGGCTTTTGAGCATGGTTAGATGCTCAGTCACGCTCAATGAGGCATAGAGCCGGCGCCCTTGCGGCACGATGGCGACGCGTCGCTGCGCCACTTCGTGCGGCGTGAGCTTCGAGATTTCCTCGCCCTTCCACTTCACGCTGCCTTGCCGCACATCGGGTGGGGATAGCGCCATGATCGAACGGATCAGCGTCGTCTTGCCCATGCCATTGCGACCGAGCAGCGCGACCACTTCGCCCGGGCGCACGTCCAGCGACACGCCATGCAGCACGTGGGCGGCACCGTAGTAGCTGTGCAAGTCATGCACCTCAAGCATTGCGAGCTCTTCCGAGATAAACTTCCTGCACGGCAGCGTTGCCGCGAATGTCGGCTGGCGAGGCTTCGACCAGAATGCGGCCCTCGTGCAGACAGCTCACGAAATCGACGAGGCCAAGTGCCAAATCCATATCGTGCTCGATAAGGATCAGGGTCAACTCTCGCGGCAAGCTGCGGATTATATCGGCCACCATCGAACGCTCGGCGGGCGACAACCCAGCCGCCGGTTCGTCCAGAAGCAACAGCCGCGGGCTAGCGGCCAGCGACAGCGCGAGTTCCAACTGCCGTTGTTCACCGTACGACATTTCCTTGACGATCGTCCGGCGCCGGCTTTCAAGCCGTGCAAGCCGCAACGCACGCTCGGCAGCCGCAGCCTCTTCGGCTGTCAGCTTCAATCCGCCGAACATTGAGAACTTGCGTGGTTTCAGGCCACGCAAAGCCAGCATCATGTTCTCGTCGACGGTGAGGCTCGAGAAGAGGTTCGTGATCTGAAATGTGCGGGCAATCCCGTGCGCTGCGCGCCGGTGCGGTGCGGCTCGGGATATATCGTGCCCATCGAAGACGACAGTCCCTGATGTCGGCGGAATGACACCGGTGATGGCGTTGAACAGCGTCGTCTTGCCGGCACCGTTCGGGCCGATGATGGCCCGTCGTGCGCCGGCGTGGACGTCGAGCGACACGCCGCCCACGGCACGCAGCGCCCCGAACTGTACGACGACATCACTGAGTTTGAGGATGGGAGGGATCATGGCCATGAACGAGAGTAGTGAATGGAGAGTGGGGAGTAGGCGCTTCCCTACTGACTATTTGCCCACTCCCTATTCCCTAACATCACCCCTTGATCCCCTGGAAGGTCCGTGAATACGACGGCTGCTTCATGTAGGTCTCGGCATCGTACTTCCAGAACTGGCCGACATCGGGATAGTTCGCGATCGGTACGTTCCACTTTTTGCCGTCGGCACGCTTTTGCACTTTGCGGATGTAGGCGGTGTAGACCGGGTGGCCGTACTGGTCCAACTTTACAGACGGCCCGAGTGGCGAGCCCTTGAGGTCAACCTCACGAACTGCTTTCAAGAACGCCTCGCGGTCCTCGACCTTGCCGCCGATCTTGGTGATGGCCTCCGTCAACCACATTGCGCCGGAGAAGTGCGTCGTACCGAAGACCGACGGTAACTTCTGGTAACGCTTTTCATACTCTTCCGTGAATTTCTTGGTCGACTCGTCTTGGGCACCTTCAGAGAAGGCTGCACACGAGACGACATCCATTGGCTCGTCGCCGAGTGTGCGAATAACCGACTGATCGCAAAGGTTCATGGCGCCGACCAACGGGATCTTGCCCTTCAGTCCGAAGTTTGAATACTGCTGCAGAAACCGTGAGGCATCGGCGCCGGTCTCCATGCCGAAGATAGCGTCGACACCAAGCCCTTGAAGCTGCCCGAGATAGGGGCTGAAGTCGGCCGTGTTCAGCGGGTGCCAGAACTGCTGGACAATGGAGCCGCCGCCTTCGGTGAGCGTTTGCGCAAAGCCACCGCACATTTCGTGGCCGTAGGCGTAGTCTTGGCTGACCGTGGCGATTTTCTTGTAGTTGTTCTTCAGGCACCAGTCGGCGAGCGGCCGGGTGAACTGGCTGCCAGTGTAGCCGGCGATCCGAAGCACGTTCGGAATGCGGTTGCGTTGCGTCAGATCGTCGGCGGCGATCACCGGGATGAAGTACGGGACGCCATTGCCCTTTACGTAGTTGGCAACTGCCAACCCGGTGTTGGCAACGATATTGCCGATCAGGAAGTGTACATTGTTCTGCTCAATCAGACGGCGCGCCTTTTGCAGGGCGGTATCGGGGTTCGAGGCGTCATCCTCGACCGTGATCTCGATCTTGCGTCCGGCGATTTCTTTGCCATTACGCTCCCACCACAAATCGAAGCCCTCGACCAGCTCCTTGCCGCCGGCCGCCAGCACGCCTGTCAGCGGCGCCATGAGGCCGATTTTGATCGGACCGGACTGGGCGCGTACGATGGCGGGGGCGCCGAGCGTGCCTGCTGCGAATACTGCGGTCGCCGAAGCTGTAGATTTCAAAAACTCTCTGCGTTTCATCATGACGTGTCTCTCCCTTTAGAATTGATGCGTGACGAACAACTGTCTATCGGCGCGGCCTTAGAAGGCCCTTTAGCTTACCGACGATGCCTTCTGGCGCGAAGATCATGATGAGAATGAAGGTTACACCAAGTACTGACTGCCAGCGCTCGGTGTAAGCAGAGACGAACTGCTCGAGAATAACAATCAGCGCAGCGCCGACGTATGAGCCGAACAGGGTACCAATGCCACCGACGATCGCCATCAACAGGCCCTGCACCGACTGCGGCAGCGCCACCGCCGAGGGACTCACGTAGTTGTTGAACACTGCGTACATCGCCCCGGCGAACCCTGCGAAGAAACCCGACACGACAAACGCCAAGAAGACGTGCAGCGTCACGTTGTAGCCCATGCTCGCCATCCGGCTTTCGCTGTCTCGGATGCCACGTAGAGTCAAGCCGAAGGGTGAACTGACGAACCGATGCATGGCGGCCAACGCAAGCAAGCTGCCGGCCAAAACCAAGAGATAGAAGGTCGTCGGATCGGCGAGTGCACCGACCCGCAAATCGCCGCGCAGACCGTTTTCGCCGCCGGTCACCTGCGACCAGCGCAGGCAGACGCCCCATACGACGAGACCCAGCGCCAGCGTGAGCAACAGAAAATACACGCCGGATACCCTGACGGCCAGCATCGCGAAGATCGCAGCCAGTACGGTTGCGGCGCACACACCGATCGTCAAAGCGACGGGAAGCGGCAGTCCCCAACTGTTGACGCTGTAGATGACGAAGTATGTGGATGTTCCAAATAGCGCGCCATGGCACAATGGCGTGCGACCGGAGAAGCCGGCGAGCACATCGATTGACATGCCGAGCACCGCGAAGATCAAGATCTGCGTTGCGATGCCGATCTGGTAGGTGCGCAGGAAGAAGGGCAACGCGATTAGCCCTGCGATGGCAAGCGCCGCCAAGACGATCCAGATCGCCTTACGGCTCGCAGCGGTATCGCGATCATCTAAGTGCGCCGCCACGTCGCTCATGCCGCCCTCCCGAAAAGCCCAAGTGGACGAAAGGCCAACAAGAGCGCCATTGGACCGAAAATCACGAAATAGGCGAGTTCGGGAAACCAGACTTGGCCGAACGTATTCAACAGCCCGATTAGAATGCTGCCGACAGCAGCACCCACCAAGCTACCACGCCCGCCGATGATCACCACCGCCATGCTGAACACCAGGATCTCGGAATCAGCGCTTGGGTATAGCGTCAGGAACGAGCCGCCCAACAAGCCGCCGAGTCCCGCCAGCGCCGAACCCAACATGAACGTCAGCAGGAACACACGGCGAATATTGATGCCCGACGCTTCGACCATTTCGGCATCATCGACGCCAGCGCGGATCAGTGCGCCAAGCCGGGTTTTGTTCAGCATCAACCAAAGCCCGGCGAAGGTCGCGATGCCGACGGCCAACACGAACAGCCGAAATTTAGGGTAGGTCACTCCGAATACGGTCGCGGCACCCTGCAGAGCTTCTGGCGTTGGCACGGTAAAGGTATCGCCGCCCCAGATAACCAGTGCGATATCGTTTAATACCAGCGCGACACCGAGCGTCAGAAGCACTTGGCGCAGATCGTAGCCACGAACCCAGCGCAGTAGCCCCTGGTCCAACGCAAAGCCGGCGATGGCGATGCCTCCCATTGCGGCCGCTCCGCCCAACGCGAAACTCCCGGTGAAGCTCGCGACGGTATATCCGATATAGCCACCCAACAGGTACAGCGCGCCATGCGCCAGGTTGACGATCCGCAGCAATCCGAAAATCAAAGTGAAGCCGCTCGCCACGATGAATAGCAGCGCTGCAAACGTCAGTCCGTTGAGCACTTGGAACACGCTCACGCGATGTCCCCCGTCCCGGCTTGTTTTGGTTCCCGGCTCATCTCAGGTGAGCCCCAACCGGTTGCGCTCGCCGTTGTACCAATCGAGGATTTCGGCGCCATTCCAGTGCAGCACGCCGTCGAATTGATTGATGTAATCGTATACTGCTTCCAGGTATTTGATGCGATGCGGTTGGCCCGAAATGTAGGGATGTATCGCAATCGCCATAACGCGTGGACGTTCAGCACCTTCGGCGTAAACCCGGTCAAAATAATCGGTGCACCGCTGCTGCCAATAACCCGACTCGTGATGCTGGATGATCATCGTCGGGATGTCATTGAGTTCTACCGTATATGGCAGCGTAACGAGTGGGCCCTTCGACGTCGCGATCACGGTGGGCTCATCATCATATACCCAGTCGCCGATGTACTTGATTCCGGCGGCGGCCAAATTCTCCGGCGTGTCGAAGGTTTGCGTAAGGCCGGGTCCAAGCCAGCCGACTGGATTAGTGCCGGTGAAGTTGCGGATCACGCCCATCGACTTCTTGATCATCGCCGGCTGGTCGTCGATCTTATGGATCGGCCCCTGCTCGTAGGCATGGCCCATGAACTCCCAACCGGCATCTTTCGCTGCCTGCGCGACGCGCGGATAATCCTCGATCACGCGCGCGTTGATCGAAAGTGTCGGCCGAATGTTGTGCTTCTTATACAGGTCGAAAAACCGCCAGACGCCGACGCGCATGCCGTATTCGTGCCAACTCCAGTTGGGCACGTCAGGCAGCAGCGTCACACCTGCGGGCGGGGGGATCACTTGGCGCGCCATCGGCCGCGAGATGTCCCAGACTTCGAGATTGACGATGGTCCAGACGATAACGCGGCCTTTGTTCGGCAACTGCAACGGCGCACGATCGACGATCGCGGAAAACGGCGAGCGATCGCCAGGGCGCATCGAGCCTGCGGGGACAATTGGGGAGGTCATCTGGCTAGCACCTCAGATCAGGGGATGGTGGCTGGTGGCAAGAAGACGCGCCTGATCGATGTTGAATACGTCGGCCAGCCAGTCGCACAACACTTCCTGTCCGATGGTCGGGTTGTCGTGCTGGCAATGCTCGGCGCCGGTCTCGTCCGGATCGAGAATGCGCATCGTGGCGTTAACACCGTGCTTCACAGCATACTCATATGCGTTCTTCGCGGCTGTAACAGTCAGTATATCGTGGCCACCATGTACGATCAGATAGGGACATCGCATCTTCTCCAGGTGCCCTTTGAGCGTGAAGGCTTTCGCCTTTTCCATCGCCTCGCGCATGGTCGGTTTGCCGAACACCCACTTGATGTGCATGGCAAGGCCGAAGTCCTCGCCCTTTTCGCCCCACATCTCGTACACGTCCCAGACAGCACCGTGACTGATGCAGGCGGCGAGGCGAGGCTCGTAGCAACCGGCGCGGGCCGCGTAATACCCGCCGAGGCTCGAGCCGCAAACCGCAATGCGCGCCACATCGACATCCGCGCGTGCCTCCAGCCAGTCGATGCATTTGCCAATCGCGACTTCGGTGTCATGACGATTGACCACGCCGTGGCGACGCAGCGTGCCACCCTGTCCGGGCCCGTCGATCATCAGAACTGAAATGCCGCGTTGCAGGCAGCCGTGCGCCTGCATGAACCACATCTCGTCCTTGATGCTGTCCAATCCGCCCATGCAGATCAACACGGGTTGACGGGCAACCGGGAACGGCGCGCGGACGAAATAAGCGCACATCGGCTTGCCGGGCTCATAGGGAATATTGACGACCTCACCCTTCGGGTTGAGGTGACCTATGAATTTCTTCGAACACGCCTCCATCGCGTCGAACGTTGGCAAGCGGCGTGGGTCGGTCGGCTCGAGATGGAATTCCGCCTGGCGATAATAGTCGGCAGCCCGCAGGAAGCAGTTCATCGCCGTGCGAATGTGCCCAGCTTTTTCTTCGACAAGACCGCGCTGCCAGTTACGATCGCCGATCCGCATCCATTCGACGTGCCAGCTTTCCAGCGAGCCCGGGGTCATGCGCGATGCCGCCTGCATCACTTCGCTGACGGAGCCACCACCTTCCTGCGTCTCACCGAGGCCTCGACGGAACTGGTAGGACAGCCAAGGATGCTCTGGCCATTGATGCCAGCCATAGGGCTC
>JANLXZ010000124.1:0-2692 GCA_031365375.1 Hyphomicrobiaceae bacterium
CCAATATTAGAACATTAATCGAACAAATATGGAACTTCGACGCTTTATCGACGGATACTCGAAGGTTTATCGACGATAATTCGATGCTTTTTGAGTGGCGAGGACGGGGTCGAAAAGCGTTATCAGATCCGTAGGGCGCAATAGCTTTGCTCTCTGCACTTGGGCAAAGCGTATTGCGCCACTTGGAAGTCCCCTTGTGGGATAATGCGCCACTTGTGATCACAAACCGGCTCAAAGGACGGCGCAATACGACCGGAGATCCGTAGGGCGCAATAGCTTTGCCCTCTGCACTTGGTCAAAGCGTATTGCGCCACTTGGAAGTCCCCTTGTGGGATAATGCGCCACTTGTGATCACAAACCGGCTCAAAGGACGGCGCAATACGACCGGAGTGCAGAGCCGGTCTATTGACGCCCTACAGTCCGCGTTTTTATTGCGGGCTACGCGAGCTGCCCTACCCGCAATCAGCGTATAGCCGTAAAACTCGTATTCGAGATCGTACCGCACCGCGTCGGTACCTTCGCCGCCGATAAGCGTGTCACTCTTATGGCCGCCCAATATGACATCATCGCCTTTTCCGCCGACGACCACACCCAACTGATCAAATCTATGAACCGCAAGTTCATCGGAACCCTCATTGGTGCCGTAAACTGTATATCCCTCATTTTTCCTCCGATAGTCGATTATCCCATTCGTGTTCAAACGGTCTATTACTTGATTTACGGCTGAATTCGCCGTTGAAACGGACCCATTATAGAGCCTATTGTGGTTGACATCGACCTCGCTGGCAAACCGGGCAAGAGAATAATTAGACAACACCGCACCGGTCGCATCTTTGCTCGCACTATCGAAAACAAGATCGACTTTACGAGTTCCCCCACCATCGCCGAGTTGGTATGGATCAATTTCTGGAATGAGCTTAAGTGCGCCGCCTGTATTCGTCACAAACTCGGTTGAATGGAAATCAAAATCGGTATTTGCAGGACGGAAATTTATATTCTTTATCGTCGATTTATCGCCATCAAAGACAAATGTAGCCGTTCTCAAAATGGCGCTAATACTACCCCAAACATATGTTCGATCTGCATAGTCGGGGTTTGATGCATCGATTTTGAAATTGACGATTGAGAGGACAGTACTTGGCCAATTGCCTGACCCATTTAACTTGTCACCGATTTCCCCCGCGAGCATATCGAGCGAAACGGTCTCGTGGCGGGTTGGATTTGAAAGCGCTCTGGCGAAAAACTCGCGAACAATCGGCAAGTCAGAGAAGAGTTGAATCAAGTAGCGTCCTGGCCCGCTGGCGAGAAACTCTACGGCATCGAAAGTCAAAGTCGCTCCAGGAGCGCTGCTGTCCCGAATGCGATCGCCATAATAAGTTGGAACATCCTTAGTTCCATATAAAAACCAGCTTGTGACCTCTTCGGAGGTGAGATCTTTGGACGTTAATGTCATTTCGCTTGTCCTTGCGTAGCATTTTCGTCAGTTGACATCAGAATTCGATCATTGATCTCGGTTAGTCGTCGTAGTCCCCAGCCACTAAGAAGATAATCCCTGCTGTTGACAGAATCAGAGTAACCTTCCGAAGCTGATCGCGCGCATCTATCGAAAACATGCCCCCACAATGCATACGGCTCTTTACCCGCACCGAGATCGAAGACAATTGCTATATACAGCTGATAGCAGCCAAAAAATCGATACACTCCGGGTGCAATATGCGGCCGCGTCGCTTCGGTATTAAAGCTAAATCCTTCCGATATATCTCGCCCACCGACTCGCGCCCAGACTCGCGTATTTCGCAGAAACTGAGACAAGGAAATTGATTTCTAGTCAGGATATATTTGTGAAGCAATTTCCATTATTTCGCGCCAATCAGAAGTCAGCGCTTTTTCGATAAGCTCATCATCCGAAACGTAACGCAGTTGGCTGAAGCAAAAGCCTGTGAGGTTCAACCAGGTGACACCACAAAGCATAATCAACGCGAGCGCCAGAGTCGGAAAACGCTTCATACGTGCTTCTTTGGCGTCACGTAATTCCACCCGCAATTGCCTTTCGTGATTCGTCCCAGTCTCAAATCTTAAAATGCTACCCCAGTCACCGCTGGTCTCGTGAACCAGCGGCACCCAGGGTTGTGCCTTAAGCCCGGCCTGCTGCGGGCCGCGAGGCGAGTGCTTCCGTCTTCTCAGCATTGCGCAGCTTTTCCAGCACAGCCGGATCGATAAGACGCCCGATGATCGGGTGGATTTTGACGGGCTTCTCGCCTGCCAGCTGGCGGAAGTTGGCCAGCACCGATGTCGCCTGCTTGCGGTCACCCGCGACCACATCCAAGAGCCACACATGCTCACCACTCGTCCAATCCTCAACGCCAAGGCGCACCGGGAACGCACCGGCGCGGATCTGCTCGGTGATCTTGGCATCAACCACGTCCGACACGGTCGCCCAGATCGCGATGCCCGCCACGGACTCTTCATCGATGCTGATCGTGCCGTCCGCAGCCTTGATCTGCTTATGCGCAATCGCCACGCGGTCGCGCAGCAACGGCTCGATCAAAATATGCGAGAGATCGGCAAGCGACTGATGCTTGTACCGCGGCAGGCTCATCACCGAGAGCACGATCTGGCCGATGCTGAGCTGGATCTTATTGCGCAGCTCGACGATCTTGGCGGCGATTTCGGGCGGCACGGGATTTTCGCC
>JANLXZ010000132.1:0-9627 GCA_031365375.1 Hyphomicrobiaceae bacterium
GCGAATGCCACGCCGTAACCGGCCCAGTTGACGATCGTGCCGGCCACGACATTGCTCAGGCTGCCGCCGACGCCTTGCACGGTGCCAACGACGCCACGGCTCATGCTGTACCGCCCTGAGCCGGCGACGAATTCGGCCAGCATTAGCGGCAGGATGACATCCCAGATGCCGGCTGCGACCCCATCTAGAAGCTGCGCCCCCACAAGCAGGAATGGGTTTTCGAACCACGCGAAAGCCAATCCACGCATCGCCAAGGCAATGCAGGCCGCAGCAAGCAACGCTTTCTGGCCCCACACGCCGGTTCGCGTGCCGACATACAACGCGACCGGAATTGTCACCAACTGCGAAATCAGAATGCATGCCGACATCAGCGCCGTTTCATAACCCGGATGAGCGAGCGCCAGCTTCTGTCCGACCAACGGCAGCATCGCAGCATTGGCGAAGTGGAACGCTGCAGCGATCAGGGCGAGGAGGGTCAGCGACTTGTTCTGCGTCAGCAACCGCCATGCAGATTGAGGGCTGCGACCGGGTTGCCCTGCCGTAAGGCCTCTCGCACGATCCTGGTCGATGGCCGATTGTGGAATACCTAAGACCACCCACGCCGAGAGCGCTGCAAAAACCGGTATCAAGTAGAACGTCGCGGCTTGCGAGAACCACCAGCCCATTACTCCGATGAGTGCCGCAATACTCACGTTGCCGATGCGGTCGAAAACGGCGTTCCGTGCGAGACGGCGCGGGAGATCACGGTTAGCTACAAGTCCCAAGGTCAAGGCGGCAACGGTCGGTGCGAACACGCCCCCCAGTATGGCCATGGTTACGTCCGCGGCGAATACGACTGGCCCAGTTGGAGAGCGCTCAATCGCAACTGCGCAGATGGCCAGCAGCACGACAGCGACGACGATCAGCCAGCGTTTAGCGACCGTGAAATCGATCAAAGCACCGACCGGGGTATGAAAGGCGATGCCGAGAAGTCCGCTCACCGTGAGCACGGCGCCGATTTCGCCAGCTGTCCATCCAGCGGCCGATACGAGGAAAACGCTGACAAATGCACCGAGGCCACCGCGCACGTCGGCGAGGAAGAAATTCAGCGCATCCAATTTCCGTTCGATCGATGTCAACGCCAGCTCCTGCGCTTGCACTCGAAGGCCGAGTTGAGAAACGATCCTCGGACGGTTCCGTTGCCATTGGCGATGCAAAAGTCGCTGACATGCCCCGCCACCTAGCGGTACCCCGCCGATGATCGACTAACAGTTGCCGAGGCCGTCACCGATGCAAGAGTGCCGCAAGCCGTTCACCAAATCGGTTCAAAATTACGAATGGTTAACAAAGAGTGTACGGAATATCCGTGTGCCATTTATGCAATCCATGCGTGTGTGGAAAAGTGTTTCACCTACGAATGATTTGTAGATAACTCACGAATCACCGATCTGGTATTGAACCCTGCTTAGGCAAAGCCTCATGCGTTGGGCTCCATTTTCTCCTGTCTCGACAAGGACGGGGGCGATCCTACGCGTTCTTTTTGTGTCTGCTTCAACGCCCATCCCGATCGATTGGATGGCCAAATACGAAGGCGCAAGCGTGAACGGCTTCAGGCTAAACAGCGCGATTGGCAAGCAATCGAAATTCCGTTTGCTCGCGGCGGGCATGGTGTTCGTTGCTATTGCTACTCCAGCGATCGCGGAAAGCCTCCAAAGCGTCGTGCAGCGCGCTCTCGAAACTAATCCCGAACTGGGTGCCATCCGCTTCAACCGGCAGGCGATCGACCAGGAGCTGAGGGCCGCCCGAGGGCTACATTTGCCAACGGTCGATCTGCGTTCCGAGCACGGGCGCCACAGCAACTACGCCAGGTCGGCCACTGGAATCGTAAAGGACAACGACTGGTACAATCAGCGCGATGTGTCCGGCGTGATTTCGCAACGCGTGTTCGACGGATTTGAAGCCACGCACGAGGTTGCACGTCAAAAAGATCGTGTCGAATCGGCGCGGTGGCGCGTGACGGATACGGCCAATTCCATCGCCTTGCGCAGCGTTCAAGCCTATCTCGAAGTGCTGCGGGCGCACAGTGTCCTTTCGGCGGCAAGGTCCAACTTGTCCCAACTGCAAACCATTAACGAGCGCGTCCGCAATCGCGTATCCGGCGGCAAAGGTAGTAGTTCCGAGGAGACCGAGGCCGGCGCTCGCATCGCTAGCGGACGCGCAATCATGGCCGAGGCGGAGGGGCGTGCGCGGGATGCCGAGGCACTCTTCCGTGCCGTGGTCGGTGGTCCTCCAATGCAGCTCGGCGCCGTGAATGTGCCCCATCGAGCACTTCCAAAATCGGTCGAGTTGGCCGTTGCTGAGGCCAAGGATGCGGCTCCCTCGGTGATCGCAACTCAGCATGATGCGGCAGCGGCGGGCGCGGCCGTCGGTGGCGCTTACTCGCGGCTCTATCCCAAACTCAACTTCGAACTGTCTGCCGACCGTGGCGCCAGCATTGCCGAGGCCAACGATCGCAGTAATGACGCGCGCGCCATGCTTGTCGTGCGCTGGAACCTGTTCAACGGTGGCATCGACCGGGCGCGGATCGACGAGGCAAAATCTCGCGCGCTTGAAGCGACCGAGATTTCGCACAACACGCAGCGCATCATCGAGCGCGAAACCCGCGTGTCGTGGAATGCCATGGCGGCAGCGGCAGCACGTGTTCCCGCATTCCGGCGTCAGCTCGAGCTCACCCGCGCGACAAGGGCAACTTACCGTGATCAGTATGATGCTGGCCAGCGCCGGTTGCTTGATCTGCTGGAGATCCAGAACGAAGTGTTCGTGACGGAATCTTCGCTCCGCACCGAAGAATTGATCGGCCAATACAATTCTTTCCGCGTGCTCGCATCGATCGGGCGACTTGTTCCGGCACTCGGTTTGGAACTTCCCGATGAAGCAACAGTGCCGCATGAGCAGCGTTTTTATGACCGCTGGTTGACCAGTGTGCATGGTCAACGCCTGTGGAATGCCGAGGTACGAGCATCAACCGGAACAAAGTAGGCGCGTCCCGCGTGAAGCATGAGGGTCTATGACGAGCGTTCCGGAATTACTTGATCGTATTCGCGCTGCCGCACCCACATTCGGCGGCGCTACGCTTGTCGGATCCCCAGTGGCTGTTGATCAGCTGGCACTCGCGATTGCCGATGTCGCCGCCCATTACGGCCATCACGTCACGCGCGAACAACTCACGTCGGGGCTGCCCCTCGTCGGCGGGCTACTGCCGCTCGAACACTCCGAAGCAGCCGCGCGCCGCGCCGGTTTGAAGGCGAGGCTCGTCACTTGCGACCTCAACGATCTTAACAGCCACGAAATGCCGGTCCTCGTGCTGACAGCGGATAACGGCGTTCGATGTCTTGTGGAGCATTACGCGCGCAACTGGAGCACCTCACAAGTCGCTGCTGGCGAACGTCCGCACGCTGGAGATGAGCGCGCCGGGCCAGCCCGCTGCTCGCGTTATGCTCGATGTCGATGAGGTGGCGCTCGCCGCATCCGGCCGCATCATTCGTCTAACGCCCGCGACGCGGCTCGATGAGCGCGGTGAAGGTGCGCTCGTTGATCCGAGACGGCACGACTGGTTGTTCAGTGTGTTTCGCTCAAGCAGCCGCATCTACGGCGAAGCCATCGCCGCGACGCTCGCCATCAATTTATTGGCGCTGGCGATGCCGCTGTTCACGATGAATGTCTACGACCGCGTGTTGCCGAATGCCGCAATCGATACGCTTTGGGCGCTGTCCATCGGCGTCACGTTAGCGACGATATTTGATTTCGCTCTGAAAACGTTGCGCGGGAGATTCGTCGATACCGCGAGCCGTCGCGCCGATGTGGTTCTAGCCAATTTCATTTATGGTCGGGTGCTCGGTGCGCGCCTTCCCAATCGACCGGTCTCGGCCGGGGTCAGGGCGAATACGCTGCGTGAGTTTGAATCACTGCGCGAATTTTTCAATTCTGCGACCGTGACGACTTTTGGCGATTTGCCGTTCCTCGTACTGTTTCTCGTTGTCATGGCCGTCGTTGCGGGGCCGCTGGCACTCATTGCGATCATCTCCATTCCATTCGTCATGGGTCTTGGATGGATCGTACAGAAGCGTATGGCCAGGCTGACAGCGGCGTCGTTCAAAGAAACCGCTCAGAAAAACGCCGTTGTCGTCGAGACACTTGTGGGACTTGAAAGCATCAAGGCGGCCGGCGCCGAGAGTGCCGCCGCCTCGCGCTGGGAGCAGGCGGTCGCCGACCACATCCGCACCAACATAGAGATCCGCCATCAGTCGAATGCCGGCATGAATATGGTGCAGGCCGCGCAATCGCTGATCCAAGTCGTGATGATCATTGTCGGCTTCTACATGGTGGCTGCGGGGCAACTCACGACCGGTGCTCTGATCGCGGCGACTATGCTCGCTGGGCGCGCACTCGGGCCGGTCGGTGCGGTGGCGATGCTACTGACGCGCGTGCATCAGGCAAAGATTGCATACAACTCGTTGTCGGAGATCGTCCACGCGCCACAGGAGCGGCCGGATGGCGCTAGCTTCGTTGCCAAAACTTCGTTTCAGGGCCGCATCACCTGTGAGGGCGTCACGTTCGCCTATGAGCCCGAGGCAGGCCCAGTATTGCGAGATGTTTCGTTCGAAATTGCCGCCGGTGAGCGTGTCGGCATCATCGGTGGCATCGGGTCGGGGAAGACGACACTATTGAAGCTGATCCCGGCGTTGCACGAGCCGGCAAGTGGCCGCGTCCTTATCGACGGGCTAGGTGCCAGTCAGATAGATCCTGCAATCCTGCGCGGCAATGCTTGCTTGATGTTGCAAGGCGCGGATCTGTTCCACGGCACCATCCGTTCGAATATCACCTTGGGGATGCCTGGTGCGCGAGACGAGTTGGTGCTTCGCGCAGCACACACCGCCGGGGTGATCGACTGGATTGCGCGTCTACCGAAGGGACTGGATACACCGGTACGTGAGCGCGGCGCCGGGCTATCCGGTGGGCAACGGCAAGGCGTGGTGCTGGCCCGCGCGCTGCTGCGAACCCCGCGCATATTGCTGCTCGATGAACCGACGAGCGACATGGATGGGCGGACCGAAGCCACCGTCATCGACCGGCTTGGCCGCGCTATGCAAGGCCATACGCTCGTTGTCGTCACACATCGCCCGGCGCTGCTCGATCTCGTCGACCGGCTGATCGTGATGGAACATGGCCGCAAGCTGTTCGATGGTCCGAAAGTGCAAGTGCTCGACGCTCTAAAAGGGGTGACGGAGGAGCGAAAGACACAAGCTAAACGGTCCGAGCCAATGAAGGCTGCAGCAGCGCAATGAGCACTCAACCGATGCTTCTCTCTGGACCTGCAGTCGAAAATCCACTGTCGCCGCCAGTAAAGCCGTCCGGCATCCCGTCTTCGGTGAGTGCGGATCTGATGTTACCGCCGACCCAGCTGCAGCGCCGCATGCTCCTCACCCTTGCCGGCCTCGTGCTGGTCGCGATCTCATGGGCAGCAATCGCGCGCGTCGAAGAGGTGACGAAGGGGCAAGGGCGCGTCATACCAGCAAGCAAGATCCAGCTGGTTCAAAACCTCGAAGGTGGCATCGTTCGCGAGGTGCTGGTACGCGAGGGCGCGATCGTTAAAGAGGGCCAGATCATCGCCCGCATCGACCCGACGATTGCCGGATCATCGCTCGGTGAGGCGCGTGAAAAAATGTCGGCCTTGGAGGCAATGGTGGTCCGTCTCGAAGCCGAGGTGGAAGCCAAGCCGCTCATATTCCCATCCGAACTCGCGGCGAAGCGCCCCGACCTTATCTCCGCCCAACGCGACCACTATGAGGTGCGACGGCGCGAGCTTGCCGCCGCCATCAGTGGGCTGGAATTACAGGAGCGTCAGCGCGGCCAAGAGATCTTGGAGCTGGAAGCCAAGATCGAGACGCTGGCGCGCGCGCTCGGGCTCGTCAGGCAGGAATTGGAATTGATCCGGGGTCTTGAAAAGAGCCGCGCGGCATCTCGCTCCGAGTTGCTTGCAGCCGAAGGCCGTGCCAACGAAACGGCGGGGATGTTGAAGGCGGCCGAACTCGCATTGCCACGCGTTCGAGATGCCCAAAGAGAGGTCCGCGATCGTCGTTTCGAGAAGGTCGCAGCCTTCCAAGGCGACAGCCTGCAGAAGCTCGCAAATGCACGCGTCGAGCTGGCAGCGCTCGGTCAATCGAGCCGGGGGTCGGAGGATAAACTGGCGCGTACCATCATCCGTGCGCCGGTCGCCGGCATCATCAAGAGCGTGAGCGTTACGACGCCGGGTCAAATTATCCAGCCCGGCCACAACCTCGTCGAGATCGTGCCGATCAATGATACGTTGCTCGTCGAGGCGCAAGTGCGCCCACAAGACATCGCATTTCTGCGCCCTGGCCAGGCCGCGATGGTGAAACTTTCCGCGTACGACTTCTCGATTTACGGCGGGCTCAAAGCGACGCTCGAGCAGATCGGCGCGGACAGTATCACGACGGAGAAGGGCGAAACCTACTATCTCGTGCGCGTTCGCACCGATCGCAACAGCATCGAGCGTGGCGGTGATAATCTGCCGATCATGCCGGGCATGGTTGCCGACGTCGACGTGATCACCGGTTCGAAAACGGTGCTCGGTTATCTCACCAAGCCTCTGACGCGCTTACAGCAAAATGCGCTCAGGGAGCGGTGATGGCGACGAGGAACCGGACCAGCAGTTAGGTGTTTTCAATCGACGCGGGTACAAACGGCAACGCCCCCCGTGACATCCGTTTTAGAGTAATTATTCAACTGTGCCCAATATCATCTCCATCAAAGATCTGTCGAAGACCTATGCCTCCGGTTTCGAAGCGCTGAAGCGCGTCAATTTGGAAATCCGCAGAGGTGAGATTTTTGCCCTGCTCGGCCCTAACGGTGCGGGCAAAACAACGCTGATCAACATTGTCTGTGGACTCGTCAATCCCGGCACCGGGACAGTCGAGGTCGATGGTCACGAAATCGTCCGCGACTATCGCGCGGCGCGCGCGGCAATAGGGTTGGTGCCGCAAGAACTTGCAACCGACATGTTCGAGACTGTGCTGCGGACCGTCACCTTCAGCCGGGGACTGTTCGGAAGGACGTCGAACGCTGCTCACATAGAGAAGGTACTACGCGAGCTATCGCTATGGGACAAAAAAGACTCGAAGATCATGACACTATCTGGCGGCATGAAACGCCGTGTATTGATCGCCAAGGCTTTGGCACACGAGCCCCAGATATTGTTCCTTGATGAGCCGACGGCGGGTGTCGACGTAGAGTTACGCAAGGACATGTGGGAGATCGTGCGTCAGTTACGCGCCGCCGGCGTCACCATAATTCTGACAACGCACTATATCGAAGAAGCCGAAGAGATGGCCGACCGGATAGGTGTGATCGCGAATGGCGAACTGATCCTTGTCGAAGAGAAGTCCGTCCTGATGCGAAAACTCGGCAAGAAACAATTGACGCTGCAATTGGCCAGTGAGCTCAAGGCGGTTCCAGAAGTATTATCGGCGCATGATCTGAAACTCTCGGCTGATCACCGCGAGCTGACTTTTACTTACGATGCACGGGCGGAGCGAACCGGGATCTCCAAGTTGCTTGCAGATTTGAATATCGCAAAAATCGGGTTTACAGATTTGAGTACCAATCAACGCTCGCTCGAGGAGATCTTTGTTGACCTGGTGAGAAACGCTCAATGAACTTGCACGGTGTCAAAGCGATCTATCTCACGGAAATGGCACGAGCTGCACGGACGCTCATGCAGAGCATCTTGTCGCCCGTATTATCAACGTCGCTTTATTTCATCGTTTTCGGTGCGGCCATCGGCTCGCGGATCTCGGAGATTGACGGCGTGCCTTACGGCGCATTCATCGTGCCAGGTCTCGTCATGTTGATGTTACTGACGGAAAGTATTTCCAATGCATCATTCGGCATTTATATGCCCCGCTTTACGGGTACGATCTACGAACTGCTATCGGCGCCATTGTCGTTTGCCGAGGTGGCACTGGGTTATGTCGGCGCCGCCGCCACCAAGTCGATCATTCTAGGCACAATCGTGCTGCTGACCGCACGGATGTTTGTGCCGTATCAAATCGCGCATCCGCTTTGGATGGTCGCGTTTCTCGTCCTGACCTCGGTTTCGTTCAGCCTGTTCGGATTTATCATTGGAATATGGGCCGATGGATTTGAGAAGCTTCAGGCTATACCTATGCTTATCATAACGCCGCTGACATTCCTCGGTGGTACTTTCTATTCGATAAAGATGCTGCCACCGTTCTGGCAGTCCGTGTCATTTTTCAATCCGGTGGTTTACCTGATAAGTGGATTTCGATGGAGCTTTCATGGCTCGTCCGATGTAAATGTCGGCCTGAGTATAGCCATGACTTTCGGCTTCCTCGCGCTTTGCGTCGCGATCGTTTGGTGGATCTTTCGCACCGGCTACCGCCTCAAGGCGTGACAGAATTCGGCGCTGTTACGGACATCGGCGGTTTCCCGGCATGAGCGAAATTGCGCTCCAGAAATTAGCTAAGATCTGAAATCGAGCTATCGGAAGGCAACGAAACGGGACGTTGCGCGTTGTGCGGGGAGACGTGCTGCGCAAGTACCAAGGGTGGATCATGCCGAAAAAAGCTGCGAGAGCGTATTGGAAGGGCTACCTTCGCTTGAGCCTCGTTTCCATCAGCGTTGAAATATACAATGCGATCGAGTCCAAGTCGGAAATCAGCTTCCGGCAAATTCACAAACCCTCCGGCCGTCGCGTAAACTATGAGAAGGTCGTGCAGGGCATCGGAAAGATCGACAACGCCGACATCGTTAAAGGGTATGAAGTCGATACCGATTCCTACGTGACGCTCGAGCCCGAAGAGATCGATGCGCTGAAGCTGGAAAGCAAAAAAACTATCGATCTCGTACAGTTCGTGGACGCGAAAGATATAGACTACCGATATTTTGAGCGGCCGTATTTCATTTCGCCGGCCGACGCTTTAGCCGGTGAAGGGTACGTTGTTATTCGAGAGGCATTGCGGAAGACTGGGAAAATCGGACTTGCGCAACTGACAATTGCAGGGCGGGAATGGCTTGTTGCAATCGCGCCGCTGGAAGATGGGTTGGTAATGGAAATGCTGCGGTATGCGGAAGAGTTGCGCTCACCAGAAGATTATTTCGACGAAGTCCCGTCGGCCAAGCCGGATAAAGAAATGGTCGAACTTGCCGTGCAGTTGATCACAAAAAAAGCCAGCGCTTTCAAACCAGAAAAATATCAAGATCATTATCAGTCGGCGTTGAAGGAACTTGTGCAGGATAAATTGAAGGGTCGAAAGATTATCGCGCCGCACGAGGAGAGTAGGCCGAAGGGCGCCAATGTCGTTGACTTGATGGATGCGTTGAAGAAGAGCCTTGGCCAAACTGGCAAATCACTTGGGAAAACGAAGCCGACGCGACCTAAAAAAAGTGCGTGAGGAGATGTGCTTCACCAACCAACGATGCAGGTAACGTTTCCCAACCCGCATGGCCAGACCCGCATGGCCAGAGAAGTAAAGCCGTAGGCCCTAAACATCCATGGCAAAAGCGCTCTCCACATACCGTGCTAAACGCGATTTTGAGAAGACGGCC
>JANLXZ010000133.1:0-5903 GCA_031365375.1 Hyphomicrobiaceae bacterium
CGACAGCAACCGCGATTTCTCGATCCCGGTCACAGCGCTGATCGAGGACACGAATGGCTTGAGCGGAGCGCGGCTTGTGACTGTCACCGGCACTCAGGCCAGCGCCTTTGCCATTGATCTCGTCGGCGTCGCCGACCTGCCTACCGTTATCGTAACAGCAGTCCCCCCATCGGCCAGTTTGGGCCACTCGATTGCGCTCGCGCTCGGCGGCGCATCGATCGATACTGATGCGGGAGTTGGTCCAGCATCAACGCTTTCCGAAAGTATCTATTACGTCGTGGAGCAATCTTCGAACCCGAAAGGCGTCATCTATACGTTCGTCGATAGTGCCGGCAATCCGATCGGCATCAATGCGGGATCTTCGACGATCTTTACGAAAGCCGAACTCGACGACATTCATCTGCTCAGCGATACAAACGCGCTCGGTGGGCCGGCAGGCTCGGCGCCGTCTGGCCTGATCAGTTTTACTTTGACCACTGTCGCCGTCGAGAATGATGGCAACTTGAATTATAGTCAGGCACCGTTCTCAGTCGATGTCTTGCCCTATGACGGCTCCGGTACGGGGTCCATCGATCCGACGATAGTGGGGCGCGGCATTACGGTCGTGTCGAACAGTCCGGATGAGGACACGGGCGCCAATCTTACGATCAGCATCACCTCGGGCCCGCTAGCCACGCGCGTCGCAATCATCGTCGATCCGGCAGCGCTGCCACCAGGCTCGGTGGTGACCGGGGCGATCTGGAACCCGAATAATTCAACTTGGGTCGCGAGCGTTCAGCCCGACGGCTCAACAAGCTTGCACGTGAACCCGCCGCTTGATTTTTCGGGGCCGATGAGCTTTCCGGTGACGGTCACGGCGTCAAATGGCAATAACCAGGATTCGACATATATTGGTGCTGTAGCGCTCACCGTCGCGCCGATCACCGACGGCATTGCCATCGCTGGATCGGGCGCTGGCGTCGAAGATCAAGTTGGCGGCATCCCGTTGATTATCACGTTTGCCGAGCGCGATGTCGACGGTTCCGAAGTGATCGCCAATCCGGTGACCATCAGCTTTGATGCGGGCGCTACGCTCGTTGGCTTTACGGCTGTAAGTGTTGCCGGTGCCGTTCATACCTACAGCGTCACGACCGCTGATATCGCAGCCGGCCTGCGCCTGCAGCCGGCCGTGAACGTCCATGGTCCGGTTCGCGTTACGGTTTCTACGACGAGTTACGATGGTGCGACGACGAACACACGTGTCGACAATGCTTCGTTCACGGTCAATTCGACAGCTGTCGCGGACGCGCCGACGATTACGGTGCCAGCCACGCCGATATCGGGTAGCGAAGACACTGCGATCAATTTGACGGGGCTGGCCGCGGCCCTCAGCGACCGCGACGGCTCGGAAGTGATGTCGGTGGTGATCTCTGGTGTTCCGGCTGGTTCAATTCTGTCGGCTGGCGCCAACAACGGTGCTGATCCAGCCAATCCAGGATATACAACGTGGACGATCCCAGTTTCAGCGCTGTCCAATCCAGCGTTTACTTTACTGCCACCACTCAACTACTCCGGTACGATACATCTGTCGCTGACCGCACTCGCAATTGAACTCAGCAACGGCAATGAGGCTGCGATCTCGCAATCGTTCGATGTGGTGGTGGCCCCGGTCGCCGATACGCCGGAGGTTCTCGCTCAAAACATAACGATGTCGGCGAGTGGCGACGCGGTATTGTCGCTGAACGTGCGGATGGCCGATACACGCGGCGTCCTTGTTGGCGAAACTGCACCCGAGACGATCGAAATTACATTCAGCCATGTGCCGGTCGATGCGGAGCTGTTTGCGGGGGCGGGCGGTGCAATGATGGATCTCGGTAGTGGCTCCTGGCATTTCGTTGGCAGTCAGGCGGAAGCAAATGGCATTCACATCGCGCCTGGCGCTTCGACCCCGATCGGCACGTTCGCCATCGACCTGACAGCAGTCACCCATGACGGCATGGCGGTGGGCACTGCAGTCACCGACCAATTCCGCGTGACGATAACCGCGCCGGTTGTAGCGTCGCAGACGTTCACCGGCGACGGTACTGCCAACCTGTTGACAGGAGGAGCCGGCAACGATGTCATCTCGGGACTCGGCGGCAACGATACGCTCGTTGGCGGCGGCGGCAACGATCGTATCACGGGCGGCACCGGCATCGATGCCTTGACGGGCGGTGCGGGTGCTGACCGCTTCGTTTGGGGCGCGGGCGATCTCGCGTCAGGTTCGGATACAATCACCACAGGTGATTTCTCGACCCTAGGTGGTGATCGGATCGACTTAGCCGGCTTGCTGCAGGGATTCGGATTTAATCCCGCCAGTTCTGTTCTGTCGGACTATCTCAGTATCGCAACCACAGGCGCCAACACCACCATCCGAGTCGATGCTGACGGGGCCGGCGCGGGATCGAGCTTGAGCGATCTAGTCGTGCTGCAGGGGGTAACTGGGCTGGATATCAATCAAATGCGAAACAACGGGAGCCTCATCGTTTAAGGCGCAGTTGGCCGGATCGCGTGTTAACCGATCCGGCGAATTATGGCAGCAGCCATCGACAAACCAAACAAAGCCAGCGCAACCCAGAATACGATCTGAGCCTCTTCAGCAGCGGATCCGGCGATATCTCCGAAACCGAATATCGACGAAACAAGAGCGATCAGCAGAAAGACAATCACAAGGAACGATGTGCGGCCCACAAATTTGCTCCGCCGGTCAGAGGAGCTTCTCGATTCTGATGGGAAGCTCCCGAATACGCGTCCCGGTTGCGTGATAGATCGCATCGGTCATTGCAGCCGCCGTACCAACATTTGCCAATTCGCCAATACCTTTGATACCGGCGGGATTAACATCGTTGTCAACTTCGGGAACCATGATGATGGTCACCTCCTCGATGTCGGCATTCACGGGCACGAGATATTCCGCCAAATTGTCGTTGACGTACCGCGCGCGTTTGACGTCCAATTCCGTGCTTTCATGAAGCGCCGAACTCACACCCCAGATCATGCCTCCGAGATATTGGCTGCGCGCGGTTCGTGTATTCATAATTCGACCGCCAGCGAACGCGCCAACGATACGGGGAATGCGAACTTCTTTTGTGCGTGCGTGAACGCGCACCTCAACAAACTCTGCGCCAAATGCAAACATGGTTTTGTCTTCTGTCGCGCCGCCGCTAATTCCGACGCCGCCTTTGTAAAGGCGGCTTAGCGCGCCCGGTTTTGCACCCTTCGGAACATATTCGCCGACAAACTCTATCGCGCCGGTCCCAAGTTTCTCAAAAACTTGCGAGATTGGCACATTATTGCCGCCCTGCGAAATAAGTGCGGCATTTTCCAATCGAGCGGCGCCTGGCGTGAAATCGGGTTTCCACGCTGAAGCTAAGCGTTGCGTGATATGATCGGTTGCGATTTTCACCGCAGAGCACACGCTGGCGGTGGTAACCGATCCACCGGACACGGGGCCAGGGGGAAAGCGCGAGTCGCCAAGGCGAACTTCTACACTGGCGACCGGTAAGCCAAGCCCATCGGCTGCCATCTGAGCAATTACCGTATAGGCGCCAGTGCCAACGTCGTGCGCTGCTACCTCGACAACCGCCTTTCCCTGATCGTTCAATCGAATTCTGACTGCTGCAGCATCCATCTGCGTGGGATAACTTGCGGTCGCGCAGCCCCACCCGATCAGCCAATCGCCATCGCGCATGGAACCTGGCTGTGGGGTACGTTTGCTCCAACCAAAAGCCGCCGAGGCCTCGTCATAACACTTCATGAGAGAGCGTGTGGTGTAGGGCGCTCCGTTGACCGGATTTTTACTCGTGTCATTGATGCGCCGAAACTCTACGGGATCAATTTTCAACCGATCCGCCATTTCATTCATGGCGGACTCAAGCGCATACATATACGGAACCTCAGGCGGCGATCGCATAAAACCTGGAGTGTTGCGATTGGCCTTTGCCACAAATACTTTTGTATAAACATTGGGCGTGGCATACATCGCCACTGTGTTCATCGTCCCGCCCACCACATAATCATCCGCCATCGAGGTAACTTCATATCCCTCGTGCGTATACGCGGTCAGTTTACCGTCTTTATTCGCGCCGAGCTTAATCTTATGACGCGTTTCCGCGCGGTATGTTGCAGTCGTGAAACCCTCGTCACGCTTTACGACCAGTTTGACCGGGCGGTTCAATCGCTTGGCGGCCAGCGCCACTAAAACGGTACGCGGCGTCATGGATCCTTTCGAGCCGAACGCTCCACCGATGAAAGGGGACATAACGTGGATTTTCGCCGGATCCATTTTCAACTGACGAGCTAAACCATGCTGCAAACCGACGACAAACTGGCTAGGTTCGAACACGGTAAGCTCATCGTTATTCCAGACGCACGTCGTCGAAAACAATTCGATCGCATTATGGTGCTGCGTCGGTGTTTGATATTCCACCTCCAACACCGTATCTGCCTCCCGCAGAGCGCGTTCCGCGTCCCCGGCACTTGGATCTTTATGCTTGGGGTTAGATCCTGCGGCCGGTTTCAGTTCGATGCCGACGGCATTAAAGCCGTGTACTGGGGGCTCGGCATCTGTCGAAACTTGCAATGCAAAAGCTGCTTCGTGAGCACCCTCTAGACTGTCGGCGACAATCAACGCGATAATTTCGCCTTCGTATTCTATCCGATCGTCGGAAAGGGGAGCACGCGAAGTCGACGACTCACCACCAGATCCAAAGAATTTAACCGGTCCTATTTCGCCGCGATTTTGATGGGTTAACACGAGTAGAACACCACTAATCGCTTCGGCCGCAGCGGTATCGATTGCCGTAATTCGGCCTCGCGCGATGGCACTCGTCACCAGCGCTGCATAAGCAACATTATTGACCGGAAAGTCGGCTGCGTATTTCGCCTCTCCCGTAACCTTTGCGCGCGCATCGACACGCGGTTCGGGGGAGCCCATATTTTCTTTCGGCGCTGGTGCGGCAATAACCATCATCAAATCTCCAAACGGGACGTTTCGAGCAGTGCTCGAACCAAAGTCTCTTTGCCGAGCTTTACTTTAAATGCGTTGTGCTCGTGAGTTACCGCAGATGAGAAAGCTATATTGGCGGCCTCTCTCGCTCGTTCCTCGTTGAGAACCCCACCATTGATTACGGCTTCAGCATCAAGTGCGCGCCATGGTCGATAAGCGACACCGCCTAATGCTATTCTCGCTTTGGTGACGGTATCGCCATCCTTGACGAGAGCGACCGCCGCTGAAGCGATCGCGAAAGCGTAAGAACGACGATCTCGGATCTTCAAATACATCGATCGGCGAAAGTCACCCTCGGGCACTACAAAACCTTCAATCAGTTCAGCGGATCGCAAAGTCGTCTCGCGAGACGGATCGTCGGGACCGCGATGGAGCTCTGAAAAGGCGATTTCCCGTCGTCCATTATTTCCCACCAGCATGACGCGTGCATCGAGGGCTATCATGGCCTGCGCAAAATCGCCCGGGTAGCTCGCAATACAATCCTGTGACGCGCCCAGGACTGCGTGGAGCCTATTGTGGCCATCTATTGCCGCACATCCGGATCCGGGATTTCGCTTGTTGCACTGGGTATACGACACATCGCGAAAATAAGCACATCGAGTACGTTGGAGGACATTGCCGCCCAACGTAGCCATATTTCTCAGCTGTGGGCTCGCGGCTTGCACCAGAGATTGCGAAATTAGGGGATAGTGACTTTTAACATCAGCATTCTCGGCAACATCTGCCATCCGCGCAAGCGACCCTAAGCGTAATCCATTTCCACTAACTTCGATACCGGACCACGCCTGGTCGTTCGCAAAATTATTTATATCAATTATCTTCGAGGGAACTTCGACATTCAGTTTCATTAGATCGATAAGAGTAGTTCCGCCTGCCA
>JANLXZ010000156.1:0-16734 GCA_031365375.1 Hyphomicrobiaceae bacterium
GCGTTGACCCAGCGGATTTCGGGATAAAGACGTATCACCTGCCAAAAAGCGTAAAAACAGCCGATTGCAAACACCGATACGATCACGCCGTTTAGGAACGGGTTCGTCGCGAACGATTTCATGAGCTGAGGTGCGAGGATAGCGGCCAGAAAGCCGACCAGCGTCAACGTCACCAGCATGCGTGCCAGAAAGACCCGCGGCGTGCTGAGCACGCGCCCCAGTGCGATCGACGATTTATTATCTTTCCGCTGACGCGCCATGTTTTCCGGATTTCCTATGGGTCAGATTTTTTCACCGAAATGACTGTGGACATCTTAGCTCAGTTTAGCCCAGCAAGTGCTCATCGAAAACCGGCAGAAACGTGCCTGCAGAATGTCAGAAGCGCATAATTGGTGGCGATGGCAAGCGACTTCACCTGTTAGCGCCCTTGGCGGCCACATCCGACTCAGCTGCGAATCGAATAGGCTGGCAGAGGTTGACCTTCAGGAGCCTCCGCGATCATCATGAATGCAGCTCTCAAGCTGAAACTGCCGTTTGACCCGGGCGCGTCCATGACCGAAGCCTTGCGCCTGCTCGAAACCGTATTTGGTTACAAGAGCTTCCGCTCGCACCAGGAGCGTATCGTCGAGACGCTGATCAACGGCGGCGATGCGCTGGTTTTGATGCCGACCGGCGGTGGCAAATCATTGTGTTATCAAATTCCGGCCCTGGTGCGGCCCGGAACGGGTATCGTGGTGTCGCCGCTGATTGCGTTGATGCAGGACCAAGTCGACGCTTTGAAGGCGGTCGGCGTTCGTGCCGCGTTCTTGAATTCATCGCTTGATCGCGCCGCTCAAGAGCAGATCGAGTGGCAATTGGTCGGTGGCAAACTCGACATTCTGTACGTGGCGCCGGAGCGCCTAGTGCAGGAGCGCATGCTGACACTTCTCGAAAAGGCCAAACCGTCGCTGTTTGCCATCGACGAAGCGCACTGCGTGTCGCAATGGGGGCACGACTTTCGTCTTGAATATCGGCAGCTGCGCATCCTCTCCGACCGTTTTCCGAACGTGCCACGCATCGCATTGACGGCGACGGCTGATGAGCGCACGCGCGATGAAATTGTCACCGAACTCAAGCTGGAGAAAGCGCAACGCTTCGTCGCGAGTTTCGACCGGCCGAACATCCGCTACACCATCGCCGAGATGGGCACCGGCAGTGCGCGCGAGAAACTATGGCAGTTCATCGACGGTGAACATTCAGGCAATGCTGGCATCGTCTACTGCCTGTCCCGGCGCAGCGTCGATGAGACGGCCGACTTTCTCAATAAGAAGGGCCGCAAGGCGCTGGCCTATCACGCAGGCCTCGCAGCCGATGTTCGGCGACGCGTGCAAGAGCGATTTCTGGTCGAGGACGAGTTGATCGTCGTGGCAACCATTGCGTTCGGCATGGGCATCGACAAGCCGGACGTGCGTTTCGTCGCCCACCTCAACATGCCGAAGACGATCGAGGCCTACTATCAGGAGACCGGCCGCGCCGGTCGTGATGGGGAGCCGGCCGACGCGTGGCTCGCCTACGGAATGCAGGATTTGATCCAGCTGCGGCAGTGGATCAATCAATCGGACGGTTCGGACGCCTTCAAGCAAGTACAACGGCAGAAGCTCGATGCGTTGATAGGACTTTGCGAGCTACCGACCTGCCGGCGGCAAGCCTTATTGGCGTACTTTAGCGAAACAGCATCGCTGCCGTGCGGCAACTGCGACAACTGCCTCAATCCACCGGCAACGAACGACGGCACGGTGCAGGCGCAGAAGGCGCTGTCGGCGGTCTATCGAACCGGGGAACGCTTCGGCGTTGGCTACGTGATCGACGTGCTGATGGGAAAAGCCGACGACCGCATCGGGCGCAATGGTCACGATCGGTTGTCGGTCTTCGGCATCGGCGCCGATCTCGATGCGAGCGGTTGGCGTAGTTTATTCCGGCAGCTTACTGCCAACGGATTTCTGGTTGGCGATGAGGAGGGCCACGGATCGCTATTACTGGGGGAACGCGCGCGCCTTTTGCTCAAAGGCGAGATACCGTTCCGCATGCGGGTGCAGCGGGTCGAAACTGCACGCAAGGGTAAGGTCAAGGCGCCTAAAGGGACTTTGGTTGCGGCGGCAGACGAAGCACTGTTCGGAGCATTGAAGGCATTGCGGCTCGAACTTGCGCTCGAAGCTAAGGTGCCGCCATACGTCATCTGTCACGACAAAACGCTCGCCGATCTGGCAGCCAAGCGTCCGTCTAACTTAGCGGGCCTCGCCGGTATCACCGGGCTGGGCGAGGTCAAGATCAAGCGCTTCGGCCAGCGCTTGATCGCCTGCATTGGCCGCTTCAAAAAACACCCGCTGCTGGAAAATCGCTTGTCGACAACCGTCAACCAGACGTTGGCTTTGCACATCGCAGGTAAGACAGCCGAGCAGATCGCCGCCGAGCGCCGGTTCGACATCGCGACCATTTACGGCCACTTCGCCGAGGCGATCGAGGCCGGATTGATCGAAGCCCGCACCGTTGTCGGGCTTGATGAATCTGAGGTTGATGAGATATTGGCCGCCTTCGAGCGGTGTAGCACGCTCGACAGCGGCAAGCTCGGTCCCGCGCACTCAGCCCTCGACGGCCGCTTCGACTACGGCACCCTCAAGTGCCTTCTTGCAGAGCTGCAATAACGCCAACCCCCTGTTGGATCGCCGTTGGTTCGCTATAGTGCCCTCAACAAAACGCGAGGGAGACACAACCATGGCGACGATTGGATTTATCGGACTTGGCAACATGGGTACGCCGATGGCCGGCAGCCTCGTCAAGAACGGGCACTCGGTTAAAGGCTTCGATCTGTCGACGGAGAATATCGCTGCCGCTGTCAATCGTGGCATCGTTGCCGCGAAGTCCACAGCGGATGCAGTGGCTAATGTCGACGTTGTCGTCACCATGCTGCCAGCTGGCAAGCATGTGCTTGCGGTCTATGCCGAAGCACTGAAGGCTGCCAAGCCCGGCACGCTTTTCATCGAATCCTCGACGATCGATGTAACCTCGGCTCGTGCTGCTCATACCATGGCTGCCGAACATAAAATGCTGTCGGTTGATGCGCCGGTGTCTGGCGGCGTTGGTGGTGCGGAAGCAGCGACGCTCACGTTCATGGCAGGCGGGCCGGACGAGGCGTTCGCTCAGGCCAAGCCGATCATCGAAGCGATGGCCAAGCGGGTGTTTCATTGCGGCGCGGCGGGCGCGGGTCAGTCAGCAAAGATCTGCAACAACATGATCCTCGGCATCTCGATGATCGCAGTCGCGGAAGGCTTCGTGCTCGCCGAGAAACTTGGTCTTGATAAGCAGGCTCTGTTCAATGTGGTGTCGACCTCTTCAGGTCAGACCTGGGCGATGACGAACCACTGTCCGGTGCCGGGTCCGGTGCCAACGTCGGCTGCCAACAATGACTTCAAACCGGGCTTCGCAGCCTCGTTGATGGTAAAGGACATGATGCTGTCGCAAGAGGCGGCAGCTGGTGCCGGCGCCAACACACCGCTGGGAGCGCTCGCCGCTCAACTCTACCGGATGCACGTTTCGTCAGGCGAAGGTGCCAGCGACTATTCCAGCGTGATCAATTTGATCCGTGGAGAGGATTGATATGGCGATTGGTCATTTCGTTTTTGACGCCTACGGCACGCTGTTCGATGTGCACTCAGCCGCCAACCGATACGCTGCCGATATCGGCCCGCAGTGGGAGCGGATGTCGCAGATCTGGCGCACCAAGCATCTCGAATACACGTGGATCCATGCGGCGACCGGCCGGCATATTGCGTTCTGGACGCTTGCGCGCCGCAGCCTCGATTTTGCGGCGGCATCTACCGGTGGGCTATCTGATGACCTCAAATCGAAGTTGATGTCGGCCTACCGCACCCTCGGCGCCTACCCGGAGGTTAAAGCCACGCTTGAGACGTTAAAGTCGCGCGGCGCCAAGCTCGCCATTCTAACCAATGGTGATCCCGATATGGTCGCTGAAGCCGTCAAGGCGGCTGGGCTCGAAGGCTTGTTTGATGCGGTGCTGACGGTCCACGAGGCTGGCGTATTCAAGCCGGACATGCGGGTCTACAAGTTGGCCTCGGACCGGTTCGGGGTCGCACCCGAAGCGATTTCCTTCCAATCGTCGAACCGGTGGGACATAGCCGGCGGACAAGTATTCGGGTTCAAAACCGTGTGGGTCAATAGAACAGGCGCACCGGACGAGTATCCCGATATGCCAGCTATGCAGACGATCAATGATCTGACCGCGCTGCCGCAACTCTACGCTTGAACCCTTGAGGCAACCCATGACGACCATCGACTATTACATGACGCTGAATTCGCCATGGGCGTATCTTGGCAGCCGCCGTTTCATTGAGATCGCCCAAGCGCGCGGTGCTAAAATAGACATCAAGCCGGCGAAGTTCGGCGCGATCTTCGAGCAGACCGGTGGCTTGCCATTGGCGAAGCGGGCACCGGCTCGTCGCGACTATCGCATGATGGAGCTGAAACGATGGCGGGCATTTCGTGAGCGCCCGCTGACGCTGGAGCCGAAATTCTTCCCCGCCGAGGAGGCACTCGCAACACGCATGGTGCTGCGGGCAAAACTCGCCGGTCTCGATGCCGTGCGCTTGTCTTCCGAGATAAGTTGCGCCCAATGGGAGATGGAGCAGAATTTTGCCGATCCAACGGTGCTCGAGGCCGCCGCAAAACGAGCCGGCATTGATCCGGCGAAACTGACAGGCGGGCCGTCGGACACTGAACTCGACGTCATGCATGATGCCTACACCGCCGAAGCGCTGTCGCGCGGCGTGTTTGGCGCGCCAACCTACATGTTGCCTTCGGGCGAGTTCTTCTGGGGCCAGGACCGGCTTGAGTTTCTGGATCGAGCGCTGGGCTAGCTCGTCGATTTTAACGCAGGTTTGACAAGATTGACAGCTTGATGCCGAGCCTGTGACGGGCCACGAGATTGTTCATCGTTGCCGCAAACATCAGCGATATAGCGGTCGCCGATGCCGCGCCGATCAGGCCCAGCCAAGGCACGAGCACGAAGTTGAGACTTATGTTCAGCGCAGCGGTGATGGCCAACACGGCAGCACACCACTTCTGCTGGCCCATCATGTTGAGCAGGAACTCGGATGGTCCCATCGCCGCCCGAAACAGGAATCCGAGGACTAGGATAAACATGACCGGATAACCTGCTGTGAATGCCGGCCCGAATAACCGCAACAACGGCCAGCCGAGCGCGAGCAGTAAGATTGCGGCGGCAAGCGATGGCCAAAATGTCCAGCGGACTGCGTCTGCGACCAATGGTTGGAGTGCTTCCCGATCGCCGCGAGCGTCGAGTGTGGCAAAGCGGTTTGCAGCAGCACTGCCGACAGCATAGTGCACGAACATCACGAGGCTCATGGTCTTGGCGGCGGCGAAGTAGATGCCGACATCGGCTGATGATAGATACCGCGACACAATGAGCACATCAGCCGTCTGCATGATAATCTCGCAACCACCGATGACCAGCAGCGGCAGTGACGTTACGAGCCAGCTTCGGAAATCGTAAGTGCGGTCCCCATCCGGCACATCGCTCGCCATGCGGCGATTGATAAGCATAAATTGGACGAGCGCGGTCACCCACGTGGCGACGATTGCCGCGATCGCCGCGGTTTGAGCCGCCATCGGCAATCCCATTTCGTGAGCGGCAACCATTGCCGCGAGAAGGAGTAGGGGTCGCAAGACGTAGGGCGGAAGAAGTGCGATCGCAATCCACGCTTTGCCGCGACCGATGCCGTCCTGCACGTCAGTTAACGCATACATCGGAATGCAGGCGAGCGTGATGTAGAACGGCAAGACGTATGGACCAGCGATGCGGTCGCCCAACAAATGCACGCCGCCGAGGGCCACAATCGCAGTGACCGTTCCAAGTCCAAACGCCATTGCCCGGCCGCCACGCACGAGTCCGCGATGCAAGTCGAGCCGGCCCTGCTCCTGATATTCGGGAAGCAGGCGGATCATCGCCATGTTGAAACCGAGATGTGACAGGCCACCAAGCACCAGCACCCAAGTCCAAACCGATACGTAAATGCCGTATTCTGAACCGCCCATCCAGCGAGCCAGCACGATTTGTGACAGGTAAAGGATAGCGGCGCTGGCGATACGCACTGAGAACGCCAGGATCGCATCCCGCTGAACGATTGCGCGATCGGTGCCGGCGGCGAGAATGCCGCGCAGCGTGGCGATCACATCCCGCAAAACGGTCGCCGATGGCAATCGCTGAGAGTTCGAAAGGGCTGCTGAAGAGTTCATTTAGGCACAGATCCTGCGAGCCGCGCACCCGGCATGTGGCCACTTGTGATTAGATCATTCATAAGGTGTGCCAAGAGTTTGATCGCCCTCAATCCTGCAGTCGAAGACGCTCACGGTGGCGCACAACTTCCGCTACTCCCGCCCACGCCCACGTGCGGCCTGCGTCGTTGTTCTGTCCATGTAGACTAGCAAAGAAATCGGCAACTTCGGCCGCATGCAGACCGTGACGCCCCTCCAGTACGCACGCCATGGTTTCTACATCCTTAGGGCTCGGCGTGACATCTTCGTCGGGGTGCCAGCTGAGTGTCGTGTGCGGCGTCATTACTGCGGTCCTGCTATTCGAAAGGGGATCTATTCGCGTTTTTTCAGTTCGACAGCAGCAATTTTGGCGCCAAGCCCGACCGGCGTGGGGGCATAGGCAAATTCGCCTCATTTTGGTACGTAGGAGGCTGTGATCCGAGTCGAATTGTCCAGGTCTCGAACATATCGTCCTCGATCGCGGATCAAAATTAGGGAGCAAGCCGATGATCGTTGACGATCGTTACAGGAAGCCAGAGCTCTCGCGCATGATCGCGGTCGGCTTGGTATTGTTCGCACTCGGGGGAACGCCCGCTGTCGCGGCCGATGTGCCGACGTCGTCGCGGGCGTCTGACGTTGCAATCGAAGTCGTCCCGCCGGTACAACCCATGGCGCCACTGACACCGCCTCCTGGCATGAGTGTCACACCATCATCTCCGAAGAGGGTGCCAGTGCCCGCGGACGACCAAGCGCAAGGCTGTCCGGTAAAGGAGCTGAAACCGCTAGACCTGTTGGTTTGATCTACTGTGGTTTCGTCGCAGGAGCAGAAGCGCTAGCGGGTGTCGCGACCTTCGCCGGCTTCGATTTCGGCTTCACGGGAATCGAAGCCGCGCCGGCCTCTATCGGCGCTGGCGAAGCTGAGCCGTCGGCCGCACCTGTGACGGCTTTCGATTTCACTCGGGCCACTCGTGCTTTGTTGCGTGCAACGACGGTTCTGACACGCGCTCTGCCGCCGCAACTCCAAGTGGCAACCGATTGCCGGACGCTCGTTACGCCCTTGTCGCCGCCGGCATCGCGGAGCGTATCGAGGCTTGCGGTTTTCTGAAACAAGCCCCTCCAATCGCGCGTTTGGAAACCGTGCTCGAGTAAACTCTGCGCGCGGATCGTCCGGTCGCGGCCGGAGCTTTCGCCGAGCACGATGGCCATCAAGCGGCGGCCGTCTCGGGTCGCACTGGCAACGACGTTATAGCCGCTATCACAGGTAAAGCCGGTCTTGAGACCATCCGCGCCTTCATATGTTTTCAGCAGCCCGTTGTGCGTTCCCAGGCGGCGGCGTCCTATGCGCATATCGGCCATCGACCACAATGCCGCATGCTCGGGGAAATCCTTGAGAACTGCGCGCGATAGTTTGCCAAGGTCGCGAGCCGTCGTCACCTGTTCTGGAGCCGGTAATCCATTCGGATTGACGAACACGGTGCGGGTCATGCCCAGCCTCTTGGCGGTGGCATTCATCCGAGCGACAAATTCTGCCTCAGTGCCACCTACCGCTTCGGCGAGCATCACCGCCACGTCGTTGGCCGACTTGATGATCAAGGCCTTCAGGGCAAGATCGACCGGCATGCTGGCACCCACCGGTAAGCCCACTTTGCTCGGTGGTTGTGCGTTGGCGGCCTCGCTCACGGGAATTTTCGTTTCGAATGTAATTTTCCCGGCCTTGAGAGCTTCGAACGCCAGATAAGCGGTCATGATCTTTGTGAGCGACGCTGGATGCCACAGCAAGTCGGCATCCTCGGCATAAAGCACGGTCCCATCGCCGGCATCGAACAACAGCGTCGGACCGGCGTTCGCCGCTGGGCTCAGCATCGTAAAGACAACCGCGAATGCAGCAGTTAGGGCGGCCATCGGCTGTCGCACGTGCATCATGAGATCGACCTTGATTTCCGACTGTGTGACGCGTGAATTGAGATCATCGAACATGGGTCGGGTAGCATATTCGCGCAAGAGCGAGCAATGTTTAGTGACGCACCGACATGAGGGACGCCATCGCTTTGCTCGCCGTTTGGGACTTTGCGCGCTCCGTTTGTTCGCGACCGAGTTTGAGGGCGAGCCACAACCACCAGGCTGCCAGCGGCAACGTCATTAGTGCGACGACTGGCATCGATAACGCGGCCTTCTTTGCGAAATCGTTGAACAGCCACCCGCTCGCTGCATCGCCGCCGCGATAAACCACGGTGTCGATGAAGTTTTGCGCCTTATACTTGTCGTCCGGATCGACAACCGTATACAGCACCTTGAATGCCGGGTTGGCAAAGGCGAACGCAACTGCCCGTTCCAGCACGACGACAGCGATAATGACCCACAAAGTTGGCGAGATCGCGATTGCGATAAGCCCGACAATGACCGTCAGCGGCAGCGCCGCCGCCGTCAATCCAATTCCGAGCCTGTTCATCAGCGACCCGGTAAGGAAAATTTGCGCCAGGATCGTCAACACGCTGACGCTCAGATCGATGCTTGCGAACAGTTCCACGCGGGCATCCTGGTCGGGTATGGTGGCGCCCACGATGCGATTCTGTTCGAAATAAAAATAGGTCGAGATAAGGTTCGCGAGAAGTATCGCGATCGCGATTTGGAACAAATACGGCGAGCGCCAGACATTGGTCGCGCCCGCAACGATGTCCGAGATCTTCGGTGGAGCGGCGGTTGCGTTCTTGTCGCCTTGCTGTTCCATGCGGCGCAACGAGGTAACACAAGCTAAGGCACCGATCAGTAACGCGACCGATACCAGCAACAGGTTTGTCGCGCCGAGAGGTTTGACCAGCATCTTAGTGAGTAGTGGACCGCAGAAGGCACCAACTGTCCCCCCGGCCGCGATCGCACCGTAAAGGCGCTTGGCTTGGCCGCTCGACCACAAGTCGGACATCAAGCTCCAAAACAGCGAAATCACAAACAAATTGAAGACGCTGACCCAGACGAAGAAGGCTCCTGCCAGCCAAGTCGAACCGATACCAGCAGAGAACGCCGCCCAGAATATGATCAGGTTGGCGATGAAAAAACCGTACACCACTGGCACCACAGCACCGCGCTTAAACCGCGTTGCGACCCAGCCGAATACCGGTACGGCTGCGACCATAACGAAAAACACGACGGTAAAAAGCGTCTGCAAACCGTCACGGCCGACCTTGATCCCCATCTCTTCACGGATCGGGCGCACGATGTAATACGCTGCCAGAACGCAGAAAAAATATACCGACGAGATGAGCAGCGGGCGTAGTTCGCCTGGCTCGAACGAGACGGCTTTCCGAACTCGCTCGGAGAGGCTAGCGCCGACGTTTAAAGTGGTATTCGGCGAAGTATTCATCGAGCGTATCGGATCCTCAAACGGGGTTGTGGCGCAGGCGTGTCTGGCCGCGGCGGCGGTAGAACATCCGGCCGTAGACATCACCCTTCAGGTCGGCACGATAGTCGAGATAATCGAGGATCGGGTCCCAGGGGCATTCCTCGTCGACAACCTTCTCGAAGTCTGCGGCCGCGAGTGTGGCCTGCATCAGCCCGCGATTTTTGCGATGCTGAAATTCCAACAGGACGAGGGAGGTGCCGCTCAAATCCAGATGCGCCAAAACGTCTGCCTCGCCGCCCTCGATGTCGATCTTGACGATATCGGTCGAGGCGAGGCGCGCCGGATCGACGACGTCAACCTCGAAAGCCGGCTTCACGACGCCGGCTCTGAAAGTGTCGATTGCATACGAAGCAAGGCCCGCTTCGCCATCACCATCGTAGCGGCTGAAAAACGGCTCGCGCGCGCGCGCGCCTGGAAACAGGGCGGCGTTATGAATGTTGATCGCCGGGTGACCTTCAGTGTTGCGCTTGAGAAACGAAAATGTTCCAGGGTTCGGCTCGTAACAGTTGATCGTGCTGCCGGGCCAGCGCATTTCAGCCCACAACGCAAACGAGCCGACGTTGGCGCCAATGTCGAGGATGGATAGGCCGGTGCCATCATGATGGCTCTCGTACTCGCCTTCCAGCACATATCGGACGGCCGACTCCATCTGCGGCGGGCAGTCGAGTTGGACGGGAATCGGCGAAACAATGCGCATGGGGAATGACCGGTGTGAGGGTGTAACTTTCGACCACGTAGGGCAAAAGCCGATAGGCTGGCAAGGTGATGGTACAACGCGGAACCACGCGGGTGGCTCAATCGGAAGCCATCGTTAACGGCTATCAATGAACCCAGATCGCGTGTCATGCCGCCGTCGACCGAAAAGCGTCGTACAGATTAGGCAGAGCGTTTTCCCCCGCTGGCGTCCACCGGAACCCTGAAACAAGAAAATCCATGAAAATCACGCGAATTTGGAACACATTCGCATACGGCTTCGTTCGGAGACGATGGGTAACCTGATCGAAGATTACGCCATGATTGGCGATTGCGAGACGGCTGCTTTGCTCAGTCGCGACGGGTCGATCGATGGGCTATGCTGGCCGCGTTTCGACTCCGGAGCCGTGTTCGCGAGCATCCTTGGTGATGAGAATAACGGTTGCTGGAGCATCAAGGCTAATAACGAGCAGGCCACGTCTACCCGCAAATATCGCGGCAATACGCTGATCCTCGAGACTGAGATCGTGACATCCGAGGGCGCGGTCACGATGATCGATTTCATGCCATTACGCCTCGGGGGGACGAGCCACATCGTCCGCCTCGTTGTGGGTCGGCGCGGCACCGTTGCCATGAACACATGCCTCACCTTACGTTTCGGTTACGGATCGGTCATTCCGTGGGTGACGCGCTTCGAAGACCATAGCCTCAAGGCGATCGCGGGACCAGATATGGTGGTGCTGCGCTCGGATGAGCCGATGACGGCAGAAGGTTATCGTCACTCCCGGGAATTTAGCGTAGGCGCGGGCGAAACCGTCAGCTTTGTCTTGAGTTACGGCCACTCGTTCGGCCCCGAGCCCGAGCGCATCGATCCGCAGCGGGCACTAGAGGAGACCGAAAGCGGTTGGGAGACTTGGGCGGGTACCTTCAAACCGACTGGAGTTTACGATGACGCGGTGCGCCGGTCGCTCATAAGTCTAAAGGCGCTGACCTTCAGGCCAACCGGCGGCATCGTCGCCGCGCCGACAACCTCTTTACCCGAGCAGATCGCAGGCTCCCGCAACTGGGACTATCGATATTGCTGGCTGCGCGATGCAACCTTCACGCTGCTTGCGCTGATGAATTGCGGGTTCGAGCAAGAGGCCGAGGCGTGGCGCACGTGGCTCCGGCATGCGGTGGCTGGTAATCCCGCGCAAGTGCAGATCATGTATGGCCTCGCCGGTGAGCGCCGTCTCGACGAATGGGAGATCCCTTGGCTTGCGGGATATGAGGGAGCGAAACCGGTGCGGATCGGCAATGGTGCCGCTAATCAGCTTCAGCTCGATATTTTCGGCGAGGTCATGGACGCTTTGTATCAAGGGGCGCTCCGAGGCCGGCAACTGTGGACGTCGGGATGGGATCTGCAGCGCAAGCTGATTGAGCATTTGGAGTCGATTTGGCACCTACCGGACGAAGGGATCTGGGAAGTACGCGGCGGCAGGCGCCATTTTACCCACTCGAAAGTTATGGCGTGGGTGGCGTTTGATCGCGCGATCAAAACGACTGAACAGTTCGGCGTTGAGGGACCGGTTGAACGCTGGCGTGTGGTGCGCGACCAAATTCACCGCGAAGTGTGCGAGCAGGGATACGACGAAAAAGTCGGTGCGTTTGTGCAGAGCTATGGCGCGACCGATCTCGACGCAAGCACGCTGTTGATCCCGCTCGTCGGCTTCCTGCCGCCGTCCGATCCGCGCGTGCGATCGACGGCGGAGGCGATCGAGCGCGGCTTGATGGCTCACGGCTTAGTGTGCCGGTATCGCACGGGATCGACGCGCGACGGGTTGCCCGCCGGCGAAGGTGCGTTCTTGGCCTGCAGTTGCTGGTTCGTCGACAATCTCGTGCTGCTCGGACGGCATGACGAGGCGCGCGTCATGTTCGAGCGGATTCTCAGTCTGGGCAATGACGTTGGTTTGTACTCCGAGGAGTACGATGCACTCAACGGCCGGATGCTGGGCAATTTTCCACAGGCCTTTACCCACGTCGCGATCATCACTACCGCGCTCAACTTGAGCAAACGCGACAAGCCAGCCGAGCAACGTTCGGGCAGTACGAGCGAGGGTGAACCACAGCGCAGATAATCGATGCGAGATCGTGATGCGGCGAGCTGGCTTGCTGAGGCTGGCATTCCGCGCTACCCGCTGACCGTCGCCCCACCTTTTGTACCGCACGCCAGGACACCCTCACGCTCATGTTCGACCGTCTGCAACGCTCGCTCTACGCTTGGCCGAGCCTGCTGTTGACATTGTGCGCGCTTTTCTGGGCCGGCAATACAGTGGCTGGGCGGTTGGCGATCGGCGAGGTTTCGCCATTCATGCTGGTCTGCCTACGCTGGCTTTTTGTGATCTGTGTGCTGTGGCCGATCTACGGGGGTGAGGTGCGCGCGCACTGGGCCGAGATCTGGCCCCGCCGCTGGCGCATCATCATGATGGCGACGCTAGGCTTTACCGGCTTCAACGCATTGTTTTATGTCGGTGCTCAGTACACGACCGCAATCAATATCGGCATTCTGCAGGGCAGCATTCCGATTTTCGTTCTGGCGGGCGCCTTTATCGCGCATGGTACGCGAGCATCTTGGCTGCAGCTGGCCGGTGTTCTGATCACTGCGTGCGGGGTCGTGGTGGTGGCAACGCACGGTGCCCCGTTGTCTCTTCTAACTATTGCGTCGAACAAGGGCGACTTGGCAATGCTGGCCGCCTGCGTGCTGTACTCGTTTTATACGGTTGCGTTGAAGGACCGTCCGCAGATGCCCGGTGCAGCATTCTTCACGCTGCTCGCGGTCATTGCGGCAGTCACGTCATTACCGCTATTGGCCTACGAGGCGATGACGAGCGGAATGGTGATGCCGACGCCGAAAGGCTGGCTGATCACCGCGTGGGTCGCGATCTTCCCGAGCTGCCTCTCGCAGTTGTTTTATCTGCGCGGCGTCGATCTGATCGGACCGGGTAGGGCCGGTGTGTTTGTGAACTTAGTGCCGGTGTTTGCAGCTGTCCTCGCCGTGGTGCTGATCAACGAGCCCTTTGCGCCCTATCACGCGGTGGCGTTGGCGCTGGTGATCAGCGGCATTTGGCTGGCGCAACAAAGGCGCTAAGCGGCCCGCGTTTGCCGCAGGGCTTCGCCAACCACCATGGCGGCGGCGACAGCGACGTTGAGCGATCGCAGGCCGGTGCGCATCGGGATGGCGATGCGCGCGTCGGCGCTGTCGTGGACCGAATCGGGCACTCCGGCACTCTCGCGGCCGAGCAAAAGGATATCCGTCGCAGCGAACTCGAAATCGAGGTAGTTGGTCGCGACCTTCGACGACAACAGGATCAGGCGGGCCGGTGGTGATGCAACTTTAGTGGCTGTGCGAAACGTCTCCCAACTGACGTGCCGGGTCAGATCGACGAACGCAAGATAATCGAGTGCCGCGCGCCGCAATGAGCGCTCTGACATATCAAAACCGGCGGGACCGATCACATCGACCGGCACACCCAAGCACGCCGCCATCCGCAGAATTGTGCCAGTGTTTTGCGGGATGTCGGGCTGATAAAGGGCGATGCGCATGGTTCATTCAGTATACCCTTCTCGAACGACCCACCCGCCTGCGCCAAATTGCCTCTTGGGGTCAAACTCGCAAGTGCCTTGAGACCGCGGGCAAAGGGTGTCAGAAGTGCCGCGCGTCGAAACGTGCTCGTGTGGGCGCGGGGGCAGGCGTGTTTTATTGCGTCGTCAAGAAATTATTCCTTCGCCGCCATTTCTGGCGCGACAGCGAATGGCACTAGGAGATAGCCGTGGCAACTCACGCCGAAGACCCAAATCGCCGTGACTTCCTAACCCTGGCAGGCGGTGCGTTCGCAGCCGTCGGCGGCGCGATGTCGCTGTGGCCGTTCATTCATCAGATGAACCCGGACGCCAGCACCCAAGCGTTGGCATCGATCGATATCGATCTGGCGCCGGTCAAGGAAGGGCAGGCAATCACGGTGTTATGGCGTGGCAAGCCGGTGTTCATCCGCAACCGCACCAAGGCCGAGATCGAGCAGGCAGCCAAAGTGCCGCTCGCCGACCTCAAGGATGAAGTCGCGCGCAACGACGTGTTACCTGAGAAGGCGCCGGCGACCGATCTCAATCGCGTCAAAAAGGGCCACGA
Organism: Hyphomicrobiaceae bacterium; assembly: GCA_031365375.1. GTDB lineage: Bacteria > Pseudomonadota > Alphaproteobacteria > Rhizobiales > Hyphomicrobiaceae > JAKFWF01. The sequence continues at coordinate 14,583 of JANLXZ010000156.1, forward strand.
GAATTGGCTGGTGCTTGTCGGCATCTGCACCCACCTGGGTTGCGTGCCGAAGGGCCAGAGCTTGACCGACACCAAAGGCGACTTCGGCGGCTGGTTCTGCCCCTGCCACGGTTCGCATTACGACATCTCCGGGCGCGTCCGCAAAGGACCAGCACCGCGTAACCTCGAAGTGCCGCCCTACGAGTTCGTTGGCGACAGCAAAATCAAGATCGGCTGAGGAACGCACCCTATGTCAGATCATCCCTCCTCATTCGTCCCGAAGTCCCGTTTCGCCAAGTTCATGGACGATCGGCTGCCGATCGCCCGCATGATGCACGGCCAATTTGTCGACTTCCCGACTCCGCGCAATCTCAATTACATGTGGACGTTCGGTGGCATCTTGACGTTCTGCCTCGTCGTGCAGATCGTCACGGGCATCGTTCTTGCCATGCATTACATTCCAAGCGCCAAGGAAGCCTTTGATTCGGTTGAATCGTTGCGTCGCGATGTGAACTTCGGTTGGTTGATGCGAAACATTCACGCGGTTGGCGCCTCGATGTTTTTTCTCGCGGTCTACCTGCACATTTTTCGCGGCCTTTATTACGGATCATACAAGGCTCCGCGCGAAGTGCTGTGGATCCTCGGCGTGTTCATCTATCTCGCGATGATGGCAACCGCTTTCCTTGGTTACACTCTGCCATGGGGGCAGATGAGCTTCTGGGGCGCAACCGTCATCACCAACTTCTTTTCGGCGATCCCCGTCGTCGGCACGACGGTTGTGCAGTGGCTCTGGGGTGGCTATGCCGTCTCCGGCGTGACGCTCAACCGCTTCTTTAGCTTGCATTACTTGCTGCCGTTCGTGATCGCCGGCCTCGTCGCGCTGCACATTTGGGCGCTGCACGTCGCCGGGCAGAACAACCCGACCGGCCTAGATGTCAAGAGCAAGGCCGACACCTTGCCGATGACGCCATATGCCATCGCCAAGGACATCTTCGCGCTTGCCGTGTTCGCGACGTTGTTCGCCTGGTTTGTGTTTTTCGCGCCGGATTATCTTGGGCACGCCGACAACTATAACGAGGCGAATGCGCTTGTAACGCCACCGCACATTGTACCGGAGTGGTACTTCCTGCCATACTACGCGATCCTACGCGCCGTACCCTCGAAGCTCGGCGGCGTATTACTAATGTTTGCCGCCGTGGCGATCCTGGCGTTCGTCTCGTGGCTCGATACCAGCCGCGTTCGCTCGACCAAGTACCGCCCGACGTATCGCTGGTTCTTTTGGTTGTTTGTGTTCACGTGCATTGCGTTGGGCTACCTTGGTGCCAAGCCGGCCGAAGGCCAGTACATCGTCTGGGCAAGGGTCTTTACCGCGTACTACTTCATCCACTTCCTTTTGGTGATGCCGATCGTGGGCCTCATCGAGACACCCAAGAAGCTGCCGCGCTCGATTGCCGAGTCGGTCCTGGGAAGCTCTAATGGTGGTGGTGCTGGTGCTTTGACCGGGGCCACGGCCTCGCCTGTAAAGCGCTGAGCAAGGCTAAGATACAGACATGCACGTCAGGACCAAAAACATGAGCACGTCTTTCACCCGCACGCTCCGGCTGGTACTCACTACAGGCGCGGTGATGGTCCTATCGTCTTCGGCTTTTGCCGCCGGCGATGGCCCGCACATCGAGCGCAACAAGTGGAGTTTCGGCGGCCTGTTCGGTCAGTTCGATGATGCTCAGTTGCAGCGCGGTTTTCAAGTTTATCAGGAGGTTTGCACCTCATGCCACGGCTTGAAGAGGGTCTATTTTCGCAATCTGTCGCAGCCGGGTGGTCCGCAATTCCCGGAGGAGAGCGTCAAGGCATTGGCCGCGGCTTGGCCGAACCAGATCCACGACGGTCCAAACGATAATGGTGAAATTGCCGACAAGAAGGGCAGTTTGATCAAGCGTCCGGCGAAGCTGGCAGATCCGATCCTGGGACCCTATGACAACGACAATCAAGCACGTGCCGCTCAAAATGGTGCGCTCCCGCCTGATCTGTCGCTAATGGCGCGCTCCCGCAACGTGGAGTACGAAGGGTCGATCGCCTATCATCCGATTTCGATGTTGAAAGATATTGCGACCGGTTATCAAGAAGGTGGTGCCGACTATATCTACGCGCTGCTGACGGGCTACGCCGAGAAGCC
>JANLXZ010000169.1:0-10645 GCA_031365375.1 Hyphomicrobiaceae bacterium
AACGGCGCGACAGCCAGGCCGGCATCGTGGTGCCGGTCTTGGCACCGAAGCTCGACACTTGCTTGTAGTTGTGGATCGGCACGATGCCGGGATGGATCGGGCACCAAATGCCAGCCGCGCGCGCCTTCTCGACAAAACGCAAGTAGTGCGTGTTATCGAAGAAAAACTGAGTGATGACGCGTGATGCCCCGGCATCGACCTTGGCTTTCAGGTGCTCAATGTCGGCACTAACATCGGCGCTCTCCGGGTGCTTTTCTGGGTAGCCGCCGACCGAGATCTCGAAATCGCCGATTTTCTTTATGCCGGCGATCAGATCCGCCGTGCTGGCGTATCCACCCGCATGCGGCTCGTATCGGGTCCCGATGCCGGCCTGCGGATCGCCACGCAACGCAACAATATGCCGAACACCCGCCGCCCAGTACTCGCGAACCACCTCGTCGACCTCGGCCCTGGTCGCGCTCACGCACGTCAAGTGCGCGGCCGGCAGCAAGCTCGTTTCACCGACCAAGCGCGACACCGTCTGGTGCGTGCGCTCGCGCGTCGAACCACCAGCACCATAAGTCACCGAAACAAACTTCGGGGCGAGCGGCTCCAAGCGCCGGACGGAGGCCCACAGCGCCTCTTCCATCTTCTCATTCTTCGGTGGGAAGAACTCGAAAGAAACGTCGACTTCACCTGAACCTACAAGCCGGCTGCGGCGCTCTGTTGTCGTCGATGCCATTGCCGTCACCTCGTTGTTTCAAGCCGGCCGAAGCCAGCAGACTGAGATTTCACTGTCGCACTCGCGCCCTGACGACGGGCGAGCCAAAGCGATACCGTGAGCTTATCCCCACTGGACGAAGCGGCCGGCGCCAGCGCGCGCGTTGTGACCGGTTCCAGACCTGCTTCGCGCAGCCACCCCTCGATCGCGGTGCGCGAGAACCCGAGCCGATCATGGGCGAAACGCTCGCGCAGAAATTCCAGCTCGTGCGGCGAAAAATCGACGATGAGCAGGTCCCCACCCGGCGCCAGCACGCGAGCGGCTTCCCTGATTGCCCGCGCCGGATCGGATAAAAAGTGCAGCACCTGATGCATCACAACTGCGCCGGCCGTGCCATCGCCAAGTGCTAAGTTGTAGATGTCTCCCTGCCTCACATTCGCGCGGCCCTGGCTGACTTTTCCTATTTTCGATCGCGCATAGGCAAGCATGGCTCCGTTCACGTCAATGCCGAGCCCGCGCGTGTAATGGTCAGCGAACAACTCGAGCATGCGGCCGGTGCCGGTCCCGAGATCAAGAAGCAGTTCGTACGTTCGCCCGGCCACAGCATCCAGCATTGCCGCCTCGACGTCTGCCTCGGCGACATAGAGCGAACGAATTTGGTCCCATTCGGCTGCATGAGTTGCAAAGTAGGCTTGGGCCGACGCTTCGCGTTCCACTTTCAGCGCATCGGCGCGCTCGCGGTCACGGGCAACATGGCCATCACGCGGATCGACTTGCTCGACAAGCGTTCGCGCAAGCAAGGCAGGAGCCGCACCAGAACCGAGTGTAAAATAAACCCAGCTGCCCTCACGACTGCGTTCGATCAGGCCGGCTTCATGCAGCAATTTTAAATGTCGACTGATCCGCGGCTGGCTCTGCCCAAGGATCCGCGTCAGATCTTTCACACTTAGCTCAGTGCCGACCAAAAGCATCAAGATGCGCAGACGCGTGGGCTCTGCAGCAGCTTTTAGCGCCGCCACCACTGCATCTGCTCCAAGCTTGATCGTCATAGGCACTCCATCCATCCAGAGCAAAGCATATAAAGATATGTTTATGTGTCAAGGTTAAACAGCAGTCGGTGCAAGATTTTGCTAACCAACTCCAGCTACGATCGATTCAATCAAGGATTCGGAACGCGGAGAGGTAGCAATGACGAGTGTTCGCGATGACGGCCAAGACCGGGAAGCGATCTTGAGCCTACCGATCATGCTCGATCAAAATGTCTCCGGCATTAGCGTCACAATCGCTGGCACCTTCATCGCGATCGCCGCCGGCGTGCTCTTGGCGCCTTTTGGACTGGTTGCGGAACTGGCAGCGCTGGATCCTGCGTCGTTCCTCTTGATCGCTCAACATCCTGCAATTGCAATCCAGCTGGGTCTCGCTTTCGCAATTGGGATCGGGTTCGTCGCCTTCCCGCTGAGACGACTTTCCCGCCGTGCGCTGGCGCCTCGTCGTATTGTCATCTCAGAGCGTGAGGTCCGCGCCTCGGACCTATGGTTGGCCGATGGTCGAGGCTGGAGCGAGCCGCTGGCGGCTTATAAAGGTGTTGCCCACCACATCCGCACGACACTGTCAGGTTCCCAGCATGAGATCGTGCTGATTCATGATCAGGCCTCGAAATCGGTCGTTTTGCACATCGCCGACCAGATCGGGCAGACGCAGGTCGACGCCTTAGCCGCCTTGCTCAACGTGTCGGAAATTTCCGCTCGCGAAATGTATCGAGGCCGCGCGAGCCGCCCCGAGCTCGCGCTGAAAGCGGCATGACGCAAGCGACCTCACTTCGGCATCCGCATCGGTGAAAAGAACCTGTTAACCAAATCCAAGCGACAATCGAGCTATCCCCGCTTGTGAAGATGCATGCTACGACCTGTGGCCTTAAAACCGCTACAGATGTGCGCGACGAGGCTATAAGCGTAAGATCGAATGAGCCGGATTTTCTTAGGCCGGGCCCTGACTGGAGTGCTTTGCATGACCGTTTCTCTAGCAACCAACGCTGGTCGCGCCTGGCGCGTGAGCCTCGTGGTGGCGCTTATTGCTGCTCTTTGGGCCGTAGTCCCATTTTTCCGGAGCGACGCGCACGCTCAGGCTGCTGATCCCGCTGTCCGTTATATGGATGGTGTGGCCAAGGAGCTGATCGGCGCATCGCGCACACGTTCGGCCGCGACCTTGCAGTCGGTTATCCTGCGACATGCAGATCTCGGCTATATGGGAGGTCAAGGTCTCGGCGAGTTCGGCAATCAGCTCGGACCCGCCGAAAAGCAAGCGTACTTCACAGGCATGACGCGTTGGATGTCGCGTTATGCGATCGGCGAAGCGCAGAAGTATCAGATCAGCCACGTAACGTTTCAACCGGCGGCGCGACCCGCCAAATATGGCTTGATGGTCGACAGCACGATCCACATGAAGGACGGGGCCAGCTATGACGTGGCGTGGATGCTCGCGAAGACCGGCAGTACTTATAAAGTACGCGACGCCCAGGTCCTTACTTTCTGGATGACCGGTCAGCTCAACCGTTTGTTCACCGGCTACATCAACGAGAACGGCGGCCAAGCCAAGGCGCTGGTTTTGGCCCTGAACAGGTAGAATTAGCAAAGGGCACGTGGTTTATTGCCAATACGGTTCCCGGCGACGCAAGTCGGGTGACATTTGGTTTTGTGCCTCACCGCGCATGCGAACTTTGACAGTTCAGGGATTTAACCGGCAATCCTAAGTTTCTGCTGGGAAACTCAACGTCCAACTCAACCCCTCAGGCGCAAAGTCGAGCTGCACTTTGCCGCCGGTCGAGGCGGCAACCATGCCCTCTATGACGGTGTGGCCGAAGCCCTTGCGTAGCGGCTGGGCCACGACGGGACCACCCCGCTCGAGCCAATGCAGCAGAACATGTTTCGATCCTCCCGCCGTTTCAAATCTCCAATTGATGCTCAGCATCCCGCCTGGAACCGACAAGGCGCCGTACTTCAACGAATTGGTTACAAGCTCGTGCAGGGCAAGGCCGATACCTTGCGAGACTTCCGACGACAATTGCACTTCCGGGCCGTCGACTTGAACTTGCTGCATGGCTCTTCCAGCAAGCAGAGCCAGTTGGGCATCGATCAGTTGTTTCAACGAAGCGCCGGACCAATCTTCGTTGACGAGAAGATCATGCGAGGCAGCGAGCCCTTGAACGCGGGCAACGAAACGACGCTGAAACTCTTCGAATGTTGATGTTGATCGAGCGGTTTGCCGAGCAATCGCTTGCACGATCGCTAATAGGTTTTTGGAACGATGCGTGATCTCGCGCATCAAGAAACGCACCTTCTCTTCAGCAGCTTTGCGTTCAGTTATGTCGGACACGATGCTGATCAGTCTGCGGGCCGTACCGTCGGGCCCCCTGGCGATAACGCGACCCCGTCCGGCCAGCCACAAGAGTTGCCCATCTGGACGCAGGATACGGTATTCCGCCTCGAATTCATCCTGTTGGTCAGCTATTTTGTGGAATTCGCGCATCAAATGCCGGTCGCTCGGGTGTAATGCCGCCCGATATTCATCGGTTTCACCGCCGACTGTGCCGAGCCCGCTCGCACGTTTCAGACCAAATAAAGCCATTCCTTCGTCAGACCACTCTCGCGTTTTCGTTTCGAGGTCGGTTACCCAGCTTCCCATGCGACCCACTGAGAGCGCCGATCGATAACGCGCTTCACTCTCCTGTAGTGCCGCCAATGTGGCCTTCAACGCTTCCGTCTGCCGGTGCTCTTCCGTGACCCGCTGCGCAAGTTCTTCCATGTAGCGCGCGCGCTCGCGGCTGACCTTCTCTGCGCGTTTGAAGGCGTGCCAGACGCCATCGAGTTCCTCCACTTGATACTGCGGGGGTTGCAATGGAGCGCCGACAGCGAGCGCCTCAGCTGCCGCACTCAAGCTACGAACGGGTTCGGATATACGACGGGCGACAAAGCTCGCCAGCGCCAGACTAATAAGAATGGAGGCGACGGCGCCGGCAGCCAAAAACGCGAATGATCGCTGGAGCGGCGCCTCCAATATCGCCGTCGGTACTGCTACGATAGAAGTCCAGCCCGACGACGACGAGCGTTTGAAGGAGTTCGCCACATGAACGCCTTCCCGCGTGATATTCTCGAACAGTCCACTCGTCTCGCTGCCTTTTGCGATGTTGACCAGTGCGGGGCGAGCCGCCCGGCCTGCCAAGTCCTCTTGGCCTATACTGCGCACGAGATAAGCCCCATTGCGATCAACGATGGCGGAGATCCATGCGGGCGGCATACCTGCTTCGGTAAAAAGTCCCTTCAATCGCTCCAAGTTGAAGCCAGCGCTGAGCACGCGAGGTATGCCACCGCCGACCCGGATCGGAACCGTTACGATGAAAATGGGCGTCTTTGAAGCAAGCCCGATCTCATAATTGGAGACGGCGGTGTTACCCTCGAATGCTGGTAGTAATGGGGTCATGTCGGTGCGCACGGGCAGAGGGTCGCCCAACGGCACGAGACTGGAGAATACCTGCCGACCATCCCGTTCAGTGATGACGATCGCGTTCAGTGCCCGTTCGTCGGCCGAAGTGCGGGCATGCTGCAAAAAATTATCAAACTTGCTCGCGCGTACGTCCGGGGTTGCGGCAAGCGCGTGCAAGGCGGAAGTGATGCTTGCGATCTCACGATCGACAAGATGATTGAGGCTCGTTGCAACATCGAGACGCTGAGCTTCAATGATCCGCCGTTCGGCATTTGCGTACTTGACGCCAACGACGCTCGCCATCACCAGCAATGGAACGACAATGACGGCAATCAGAATCATTAAAAGCGTATGAATCGACTTCGATCCAAAACGCGGTGAAGCAATGTTGTCGGCAATAGGCACCGTGGTATCCATAAAACGTTCCCGTAGAACTCATCACGCCTTATACTTCGTCAGCATGAGATATCGCTGACAATCGTACGTCGCTTGACTACGACTTTACTCTCTCGGCACTCCGAGCGATCCACCGACCTGCCCGCCTGATGCCCTTTTGTCGCGCGGCTGCCAAGTGCCGCGATCGACTTCACACAGGAAGCCTTCGACAAGCTGGTTGAACAGCGCCGGCTCTTCTAGATTGATTGCATGACCGGCGGCTGGCAAAATCCCGAGCCGAGACGTCGGCAGCAGCCGCTTCATCCATAAATTGACATCGAGACACGGCTCGTCCTCGTCGCCGACCAGCAAAAGCGTGGGGACGGCGATCGCCTTGAGTTCGGCTTCCATGTCGTAGAGCGAGGCGCGCATTGCCTGCACTTTGCGCAGGGTCTTGGCAGCGGCGTGAGCGGGATGTTCACCCAAATTCGAAACGAACTGCTGCCAACCTCGCGGATCCTTATTTTGCAACTGCACCCGCGTTGGTCCGATACCAACGCCGACCGCATCAATCACGTTTTTTGCGTCCATTAGCCCCGCCGCCGTGTGCGCATCGTCGATAAACTGCTGCCGATTGGATCTAAGCGCGCCCGAACCCGCACCTGCCGCCACACAGGACAAGACGCGGTGGGGAAACTTCGCCGCGAGCATCAAGGTTGTGTATCCGCCCATGCTGAGGCCGACGACATGCGCCTTGGCAATCTTCAGATGATCGAGAATTGCGATCGCATCTCCGTTGGCAATGTCTTGCCCGTAGCGTGCCTCATCAGCGGGTGCCTCGGAGCGCGGATAGCCGCGGTTCGAAAACGTGATGCAGTGCCAATTGCGCCCCAAATGGCGCATCTGATCTTCCCAGCTACGATAGTCGCCGCCAAACTCGTGGCAGAACAGGATCGCTGGCGCACCGACCGGCCCGGTTTCCTCGAAATATAACTTCACCCCACCAGACATTGCATAAGGCATGATCAGGCCCCCCGAAAGTGGTTCAGTTATAAATCCATTGCTCCGGCAGCCGAAGTGTAATGAGCCCGCCTGGCACGATCACCCCGGGATGTTCAACCGTAACAAGGATCCCACGCAAGCCCTTTGCAATTTTTGGAAAGACCCGCTTGATGTCGTCGCGACCAGGATTTGCCAGCCCTGCAGCCTCGCCGGCGATCAAGCACGGGGAGTTTTGATCTTCATTATCTAAAACTGCGCCACCTTCACAAAAAAGCTTGGCTCCGCGCGGCAAATAGGAAAAATGCTGGATGTCTTCGACGACGACATTGGCGCCGATCCAGGCTGGATCAAATGAACTGAGATCAAGGCGTCGCGCGAGTTCGGCGCAGTCTTCCATCGATACCATCGAAACATGCCGTGAATTTCGCATCTCAGAGCCGCGCTTCAAGTAGGGCACGCGCGAGTCGGCCTTGCGCGTGTGACCACGATGACGATTACCGACGATGCCTTCGAAATCCAATTCGAGACGTTCTACGCTATAGCTGCGGAAATCGAGCCGGCCTTTGCCGGTCGCATTGAGCACGCGCGCAATACGACCCTGTATCTTATACGCCGGAGCGACATGAAATGGGGCAGCACGCGTCTTCATGCATCCTCCTCCGGTTCTACTTTTTCAACTCGTCACCGCTTTTCGCTGACCGGCCTGTGGTGCTAAATAAAGGCAAAGTGCCGACATTGAAAGCTCGCGCGTCATAGGCGCGCAACTGGACCTCGAAACTCACCGAACCCGGTTTTCTCGGAAACATCCGATCGAACGGTCCGAAATCGTCGATCTCGGCCTCATCCAGCAAAAGTTTGAGGCGAAACAAGCCCGCCTCTGTGATCAACTGAGCAGGCTTTTCCTTATCGTCCTTGGTGTGAAAGAGTAGCGTCTCGGTTCGGCTTGCCTTGCCAGCGAGCGAGATCGGCGCAAACGGTTGATACCCATTCGTGCGTGCCTTCTCCATCGTCCAACGTCCGAAATCGGCTGAGAAGAAGCGCTTGGCCTCGCCGGTCTTTACGTTGGTCACTTCCAGCTCGACCGACAGCACGGTGCCAGTGCGCCCGCCCTCGTTGGTTATCGTCACTGGGATCTCAAACACCTCGAAATTCGTGTTGTTATAGGGCGAGGCGTAGTGGATGACCGGTGGCACGAAAACCTTGAGGTCGGGTTGTTTCAGCGACGAGTCCCACAGGCTATAGGCCGAAAACATCAAAGCAAATGCGGATACGACCGCGGTCAGCGTCTGGCCGGAGTTGCTGGCTGTTTGGATCGCAATATCGTTCGGCGTATCGCCAAGCTGCGGGCGCGGTAAGATGGCCATGAGCATCCCTCAATTCTCGACCCCCGCCGTGCGCGCCAAGCAAGCAGGATGGGGGTGGAGCGTCAAGGGTCACGAAAGATCAGGCGGAGGGGTCCACCCCTAGCGCGTGAACTTCTTGAATTTGATCCGGTGCGGTTCGATCGCGGCATCGCCAAGCCGGCGCTTCTTGTCTTCCTCGTAGTCGGCGAAGTTGCCTTCGAACCATTCGACGTGGCTGTCGCCTTCGAACGCGAGAATATGGGTCGCCAAGCGGTCGAGAAAGAAGCGATCATGGGAGATGACCACGGCGCAGCCGGGGAAATCTTCGAGCGCCGATTCTAGCGCCGACAAGGTTTCGGTATCCAGATCGTTGGTCGGCTCGTCGAGCAGGAGCAAATTGCCGCCCTCCTTCAGCATTTTCGCTAAATGCACGCGGTTGCGCTCACCGCCTGAAAGCAAGCCGACCTTCTTCTGCTGGTCGGCACCTTTGAAGTTGAACCACCCACAATAGGCGCGGCTCGGCACTTCCTTTTTCTCGCCGATCTTGATAATGTCGTTGCCGTCCGAAATCTCCTGCCAGACGGTCTTGTTGCCATCGAGATGATCGCGGCTCTGATCGACATAGCCAATTTTCACCGACGGGCCGACCTTGATGCTGCCGGCATCGGGTTTGTCCACGCCGGTCAGCATTTTGAACAGCGTCGTCTTACCAGCGCCGTTCGGCCCGATGACGCCGACAATACCGCCGGGTGGCAACTTAAAGCTCAAGCCATCGATCAGCAGGCGATCACCGAATGCTTTCGACAAGCCGTCGGCTTCGATCACCATGCCACCAAGTCGCGGTCCTGGAGCAATCTGGAACGACGTGGTGCCAACTTCCTCACGACCGGCCTCCTCGGCGAGCTTCTCATACGACTGAATGCGCGCCTTGGACTTCGCCTGTCGCGCTTTCGGGCTGGATCGGATCCATTCCAACTCGCGTTTAAGGGCGCGGCTCTTGCCCTCTTCCTGGCCCTTTTCCACCTCAAGACGCTTGGCCTTTTGCTCCAACCACGTCGAATAATTGCCCTTGTACGGCACGCCATGACCGCGATCGAGTTCGAGCGTCCATTCGGTGATGTTGTCGAGGAAGTAGCGATCATGCGTCACGAGGATGACGCAGCCGGTGTAGTCGGTGAGAAACTTTTCCAGCCACGCCACGCTCTCGGCGTCGAGATGGTTGGTCGGCTCGTCGAGCAGCAGGATGTCGGGTTTCGACAGCAGCAGGCGGGTGAGGGCAACACGCCGCTTCTCGCCGCCCGATAGATTTGTGACGCCCGAATCGCCGGGCGGGCAACGCAGCGCATCGAGCGCTTGCTCGACCTGCGCGTCTAGATCCCACAAATTATGGGCGTCGATTTCGTCTTGCAGCTTGGCCATCTCGTCGGCGGTTTCGTCGGTGTAGTTCGCCGCAATCTCGTTGTAGCGATCGAGCAGCGCCTTCTTCTCGGCGACACCTTCCATGGCATTACCGAGCACGTCCTTGTCGTTGTCGAGCTGCGGCTCCTGCGCAAGATAGCCGACCCGAATGCCATCGGCTGCAGATGCCTCGCCGAGGAAATCATCGACAGTGCCGGCCATGATCTTGAGCAGCGTCGACTTACCAGATCCGTTCAAGCCAACGACACCGATCTTGGCGCCCGGCAGGAATGATAGCGAAATATCCTTGAGCACTTGCTTGCCGCCGGGATCGGCCTTCGACAGCTTGTGCATGTGGTAGACGTACTGGTGGGCTGCAGCCATTGGGGCGCCTCTTGAATCTGGTCTCGCGACGTTGGTTTGGGAGACAGCTAACGCATCGCCGCCAAATGCTCAATCGAAGTCGTGAGTTAAAAAATTACCAAATTAGCGGCCGGAACCTTGCGCATGAACCGTCGTTAGTTGGTCTTACACCCAACAACCGGAGCACACGATGGCTAGCTTTGCACCGACACTCGAAGCCTTCAAGAAAGGCATTACACGGATGACTGTGAGCGCCGCAGTCAAAAACATCGAAGGCTGGGAAGATAAACTCGAGTCGATAGAGGTGTCAGGTTCGAAAACAATTCTTCGCGATTTGGGCGCTCTCAAGAAAGCCCTCCAGATGGATGAGCCGGACGGTGCTCGCATCCGCGAATTAATGTCACGGCTCGGCACCCAAACTGCATCCATTTCTGAAAAATCAGATGGCCGGGATAATGACAAGCTAACCCAGCTCGGCGAAGCGCTGACGTCAGCTGGCGACAGCGAGGAAGACCAGGACGAGGATGAAACGGACAGCTCATCTTCTTCGAAGTCGTCAAAAAGCCGATCCAAGTCCTCAAGCGGCAACTAATAACGCACGATGCCGCCCGCGTATGCTCCGCAGTTCCCTTAGGGGCTGCGGATTTTCTACGCGCGAAAACCTTGGCGCGTGATTTCCCATGGGTTTAAAGGTCATCGACCCTTGTGGTTAGAAGGCGGCTGACATGAAACCTCCATCACCCCACCTGCTGTATATCGCCGATCCGATGTGCTCGTGGTGTTATGGCTTTGCACCCGTAATCGAAGGCTTGGCAGCGCACTTCGGAGAGCGATTGCCGGTTCGTATCATCGTCGGCGGTTTGCGGGCCGGGAATACGAAGCCAATGGCGCAGTCCGACAAGGATTACATTTCCGGCGCCTGGACCCGCGTGAACACGGCGACTGGCCAGCCATTCGATCATGAATTCTTCAAGCGTCAAGGCTT
>JANLXZ010000192.1:0-16304 GCA_031365375.1 Hyphomicrobiaceae bacterium
GATCTTGGCGGTTATCGCGGCGGCTCGATGAAGGATGACGGTTACGCGCACGCAGCCCCCGTGGGCGGCCCGGTTGGCAATTGCTACTTCCGCGCCGACGTCGGTTATTCCTGGTCGCGTAATCCCGACATCAAATTCCCAGTCGGCGATACGGTCAACGACTATGACGCCACTGGCGCCCTCATCAGCAAATCCTACACCCAGACCGGCAGCGCTGTTGAAGACACCAGCCTCGGTAACACCTGGTTAGGTGAAGGCGGCTTCGGTTGCGGTTCCGGTTCGTACGGCATTCGCGGCGAATTGATGCTGGGTTATCACGGTGATCGCAAGATCGACGGCAAGCCAGGTGACTACACGATCACCAATAATTATCCAGTGCCGGTGCCGCAGCCGCCGGTTGTTGAAGATCCCCTGCATGCATCAATCAAGACCTATACCCTGATGGCCAATGTATACAAAGACCTCGGCAAATTCGGTAATGTCACGCCGTACGTCGGCGCCGGCGTCGGCGTCGCCTACAACCAATTGAGCGAAACCTACTTCACCGGCACGACCACCCTGCCAAACCGCATCGCTGGCGACAATGATCTGTCGCTGGCCTGGTCGTTGATGGCAGGCATCGGCTACCAGATCTCGGATCGTGCCATCCTCGACGTCGGCTACCGCTACATCGATATGGGCAAGATCTCGTCGCAACGTCATGACAATGCCGGCTTCATCAATCCGCGCGTCGTCATCGATGATCTCGCCGCCCACGAATTCAAAGTCGGCCTGCGCTACCACTTTGGCGCCAGCGATTGCTGCGCTCAGCCCGCCTACGCGCCGATGAAGTAATTTCCAACTCGCAAGCCTTGCACGTTGACCTGAGCCGAATTCCATAAGCGGGGTTCGGCTTTGGCCATTTCTGGTCCGCCCCGCGTTCCTGGCCGGTATCTTGCGATCACCTGTTCAGATTAGCGAACTGGTGAAACAAATCGTAAGGGGTCGTATCGCAATGGGACGTTTTACACTTATCATGTGCAGCGTTTGGCTCGTGTGCGCGCTGTTTTTCTCGATCTGAAGGCGCGCGACGGCGACTTGCGGTCAAATCTCAGGCGCCAACCGTCCCGTGCCACCACTTGCCGCCGAGCACGACACCTTCTGAGAGGATGCGCTGTTTTCCTTCCATGTGCTCGCCCATCACGTCGACGTAGTCGAACTTGCCTTCTGCGATCTTCAGGATCGTGGCATCGCCGACCGAACCCGCTTTTAGCGAGCCGAGTTCAGGACGCCTGAGCGCCATCGCGCAGTTGACCGTGCTCTCCTTGATCACCTCGGCAAGCGGCATGCCCATGCACAGAAATTTCGACATGGTCGTCACCTGATCGAAAGCTGGGCCGTCAATGCACAGCACGTGAACGTCGGAGGAGATCGTGTCGGGATAAAATCCGTTGGCGAGCATGGCGCGGGCGGTTTTGAAAGCGAACGATCCAGCCCCGTGGCCGATATCGAAAATCACGCCACGCTTGCGGGCGGCCAACACGGCCGGCTTCACGGTGCCCTGCGCGGTGCACGGCGCATTGGGGAACGGGCGGAAGGCATGTGTCAGCACATCGCCAGGCCGCAGCATGTCGAGAACCTCCTCATAGGAGGGCGGCGGATGATCGATGTGACACATCAACGGCATGCCGACCTCTTCGGCCACTTGCAGTGCAATATTGAGAGGGGCCGTGCCCTGATCACCCGATGAATGACGCCCAACCCGCACTTTAATCCCGACGATCAAATCGCGGTTGGCGTCGGCGACCTCCATGGCCTCGCGTGGCGCCATCAATTCCATGTTCTTGCTCTCGCCAACCATGATCGTTTTCGAGAAGCCGAATATACCGGCGAACGAGACATGCAGGTAGGCGAGGATGCGCGCTTCAGAGCGTTCGATCACGTGTTTGCGGAAGCCGGCGAAATTTCCAGGACCGGCGCTGCCGGTATCGATCGACGTGGTAACGCCCGATTTGCGGCAGAACTCATCAGCGTCGATGCCGAGCGACGTGCCGCCCCAGTAAACGTGCGTGTGCAAATCGATCAGGCCGGGTGTCACGACGTAACCCTTCACGTCGCGAATGTCGGTCGCGGGTGTTGCCTTCAGTGCCTTACCCACGCCCGCCGCCTTGCCATCCTTGAAGCCGACATCCATTACGCCGTCGATGTTTTGCGACGGATCGATGACGTGGCCATTGCGTAGGATGAGATCGTAGGACATGGCAGCCGATGCCTCAGTTGCAGGAGGAATTGTAGTCATAGTCTAAGCCGAGATATCACCGGTTGTGCTGTGAAAATCTACAAGGCGGCTCCGGCTTGCAGCGCATGGCTCACGCTAGTTGTTGCCCCAGCATCACCAGACAGTCGCGAAACCCCGCCAGATCGGCCATACGCTCCGAACCTGCTATATCATTGACGACGACGTCCGCGCCGGTCTCATGAACCGCAACGGCGATCATCAAGTTTTCGGCCAATCCAAAATCCTCGATCTCGGCGTCCTCACGATCACAATCGAAGGCTAGTTTGGGTGACAGCCGGAACGAGCGGGCTCTGGCGGCATAGTCACCACTTGCGTTGGTGTAGCCCAGCGTCGGCTTACCCAGCGCCCGCATGAAACCGACTTCGTAGGCCGTGCCTGCATCCATCGACGCGCCGCGGAAGGGTGTCATGTTTGCAATCACGGCGTCGGCGGAGCGCATGAGCGCTTCGTTAGCCAGCGCAATACGCCGCGCGGCTTCGGACTTCGACAGCCCCGTCAGGTCCAAGCTTGCGTCGAGCGGAAAGAGACCTTCGAAGCCATGCTCGTCACATAACCGCTGCTTTTCCATACCGATGGATTTCGCCTGCGGTAGAAACACCTCGGGACCGGCCAAGTAGACACGTGGGCGAACTTGCGAATTCATCGTTAGAATCTCCAGCGGTCACAACGGTGCGTGAAGTCCATATTCACCCGGCACACCTTTTAACTCAAACGCTCCGAGATGCTGAGTGGCGCCTCCGATCTGCGCTGCGAATGCTTCCGACATCAAGATTGGGCGATTCAGCCGTCCATTCAATCGAGTGATGCGATTGGCAATGTTCACGTCTCGGCCAATCACCGTAAAGTCGAGTCGCTCGCCGGAGCCGACATTGCCATAGGCGGCCTCGCCATAATGGAGCGCAATGCCGGCGATGAGGGGAGCGGGAAGGGAGCCCAGCCCGTTGGCGCTGTCAATCCGGGCGAGGCTCGCCGTTGCGGCCTCAAGTGCATGAGTACAGGCCTTCATGGCGTCCGCATCCTGCTGCTGGAACATCGCCAGCACGCCGTCACCGATGAATTTCAAAACTTCACCGCCCCGTTTTTCAACCTCCGGCACGACGCAGTCGAAATACCGATTGAGAAGCTCGGTAATATCTTCTTCGGGCAAAATCATCGATAGGTTGGTGAAGCCGCGCAGATCGCTGAACAGGAGGGCTGATTTGATGCGCGTAACCTTCCCGCGATGGATATCACCGGCGAGAATTCTGTCATGCGGGTCGCCGCCGACATACGTCTGCAAAATCTCGTTGAGGATGCGCTCGCCAGCCCGGATCTCCATAACAGACCGGATCGCCGGGACGAGCGCTCGCAAGAAGGTGAGGTCTGATGCAGTGAAGCCGGAGGGCTGCTTCGTTGCGAACGTCAAGCCATTGCGTCTACGGCCGTTCGAAAACGTAAGTGGAATGCATACGTAATGCGTAAAACCGCCGGCCCTCAGCTCGGGCACGACGCCGTACGCGTCAAGCGCAGCTTCCATCGGCCGGATCTCGACCCATTCGCCAGTCCGATGTGCCTGTGCGTAAGGGCTTCGCTCGTAACTGCGCTCCGATTGAGCGCCGTATGGGAATAGGCGTTCAATCGTCTTGCCACCAAGGTGCCACTCGCGTCCGGCCGCCTGGGTCGAGGCATTCAGTAGTTGAACGACTGTTGCCGAGCGGGCGATAGGAACGCCCGCGGCAACGATACGCTCACAAAGTTCGGTCAGCGCGTCGCTGAGATCGGGCATGAACACGGCTCCATCGAGGAGCCAATCGCGGATCTCGCCGGCTTTGCGTTTCAATCGTGCGTTGTTGTTCATCATCGGCCGTCTTATAGCGTGGAATTGTGCACTGCGTCATTGTCTGTCGAATACACCGGCCCCAATCAACCGCTCACGCGGGGAGCCACGCGCAATCGCGAGAGCTCAAGGATAACCCATGCCAGTAATCGATAGCTTGTTCGTCACCAAGCTTTACCGGGCCGAGCTTGCCGAACCGGCTGCCGCGGCTCTGGCGCGCGCCTGCCGGGCGATCGAGCGGCAAGACAAAGCCGGGCAGGCTTGGTCCAGAGCGAACGGCTATAGAGGTTACACCTCGTATGCCTCGCTCAATGATTTGCCAGTCCGATCGCCGGAATTCACCGATCTCAAGACCGGCATCGATGAGCATGTCGTAGCCTTTGGGAACGCAGCCGCTTTCGATCTTGGCCGGCGCAAACTGAAACTCGACAGCATTTGGATCAACGTTTTGGCACCAGGTGGCGTGCACACCGGGCATATTCATCCGCACAGTGTGGTGAGCGGGACGTACTACGCAGCAGTACCGGCGGGTGCGAGCGCCATCCGCTTTGAAGATCCCCGGCTCGGCCTGATGATGGCCTCCCCAATGCGCCGCGATGATGCGCCGTTGGAGCAGCGTTCGTTTGTGGCCGTTGCACCGAAAGCCGGCACGCTGTTGCTGTGGGAAAGCTGGCTCCGCCATGAGGTGCCGATGAACCAGTCAACACAAGACCGCATCAGCGTCAGCTTCAACTACCGCTGGGGTTGAACCTTAGCGCATCAGCACTTCGTTGAACCCGGTTGCATAGCAGGGCATGCATTGCATCGAAATCCTTTCGCGGCGTTCGATCGGGCCGTAGGCTAGCAATCGATTGAGGTCTAGATCGAGGCACCGTTTGAAAAGGGCTCTCCGATGAACATCGACTGGCGCGGTGCGTTCATTGAAACCGACGACTTGCGCATTCACTATGTGCGCGCTGGTCGCGGTCGCCCGGTCATTTTCCTGCATGGTTGGCCCGAATTCGCGCGCACGTGGCTGCATAATCTTCCCGAATTGGCGCAACAGTTCGATTGTATCGCGCCGGAGTTTCGCGGCTTCGGTGAGACAGTTTCGACGATGGGCCGCAGCGAAGGCGGCACGCCACCACAACTACTGGCGAAAGACCTAAAGGCTTTTGTTGATGCGATTGGCGTTGGCCCCGTCGATATCGTGTCACACGACGTTGGTTCGTTCGTGGCGCAAACGTTCGCACACGCATACCCGGCCTCGGTTCGGCGGTTGTTCTTCTTCAATTGCGCCTATCCCGGCATTGGCACGCGCTGGGGTGCAGCCGACAACTTTCCCGAACTTTGGTATCAGCAATTCCACCAAAAGGACTTTGCGGCAGCCCTCGTTGGCTCTTCGCGAGATGCCGCGCGTATCTACTTCAAGTACTTCTTGAGCCATTGGACGCACCAGAAAGACGCGTTCACACCGTACCTGGAAGAGTGGGTCGACAACTTCATGCGGCCCGGCAACATCCAGGGTGGTTTCGATTGGTACACGGGCATCGCTGCCTTCCGCCGCCGCATGATGCAGGGGCTCGCGTTGCCGATCGCGAAGATCGAGGCACCCACCTACGTGCTGTGGGGGCGCTACGATCCGGTCCTGCAATATGCGTGGAGTGACAAACTTGCCAACTACTTCGAAACAGTCACCCTCGAGTGTGCCGAAGATGCCGGCCATTTCGTTCACTTCGAAGCGCCCGACCTCGCTAACGACCGCATTTCCAAGTTTCTGGCCTGAGCAGCCTCCTCACCGCCCTCTGAACGTCGGCTTGCGCTTTTCCATGAAGGCGCGGCGCCCCTCAACGTAATCGGCGCTGGCAAAGCAAGCATCGACCAGGGCATCGAGACTGGCCATGTCTTGCAGGGCCGGATTGGCATTGAGCGCATCGATGCAGCGCTTGGCCGCTAGGATCGACAGCGGCGCATTGCCGGCAATTTCCGCCGCCAGCGATGATGTGGCAGTGTGCAGCTCATGCGGCTGGACGACACGGTTCACGAGGCCCATGCCAACCGCTTCCGATGCCGAAAACCGCCGCCCGGTAAACAACAGCTCCTTGGCGCGGGCGGCGGACACGACAGCCAGCATCGGCCTCATCCACCGCGGATTATAACCGATGCCGAGCTTAGCAGCTGGAACCGAGAATTGTGACACGCTCGATGCGAGTCGAATGTCACAGCACAGAGCAACTTCAAGCCCGCCGCCCAAACAAAAGCCGTTGATCATCGCGATCGTCGGTTTTGACGAGTTCGCCAGCGTGTCGAACGCGACATTGTTCAGCTCGTCATAGGTCGCGGCCAGCGCTGCAGTCCGGGTCTGCTCGAATTCGGAGATATCGGCCCCGGCTGAAAACGCTTTGTCACCAGCGCCCCGCAGGACAACGACGCGGACATCGTTGTTTTGTTCAGCGTCCCTGATCAGTTGCGGCAGGGCTGTCCACATCGACATCGTAAACGCATTGAGGCGCGGTTGATTATCAATGACGATATGCAACACATGATCGTGAAGTTCGGTCGACAGGCCGGGCGTTGAAATAATGGAAGTTTTCATCTTGCAGTTGTCCTGAGGTGGGTGCGTTGCCATCTATCGATTAACGGCGCACATATTGCACGATAGAGCTGTTTTTTACCCGAGCCCCAGGCGTTGACTTGGCATCCGGCGCTGAGTAGGCAGTTTTACGCGAATACGGCGGCATCCGTTTTTTTAACGCAGGAGCATGCCATGGCACAGAAGCATTCAGGCAATGTTCAGAGCCTTGTCTCGTCAGTCGACCCGATCTGGTCGACGGTTAAGGCAGAAGCAGAGACGGCTGCCAACGCGGAACCTGCGCTTGGCGGATTTCTCTACGCAACAATCCTCAGTCACAGCCGGCTCGAAGATGCCGTCTGCCACCGCTTGGCGCAACGGCTCAATCATACAGACGTGGATGCAACCTTAATCGGTCAGACATTCGCCCAGACGTTGGCACGCCATTGCGATCTCGGCGACCTATTTCGGGCAGATTTGCAAGCTGTGTTCGATCGCGATCCTGCCTGCACGCGCTATCTCGAGCCATTGCTTTATTTCAAGGGCTTCCATGCACTGGTGGCGCATCGTTTCGCCCATTCTTTGTGGAACGAGGGCCGGCGCGACTTCGCTCTCTATCTGCAGAGCCAGTCGTCGCGTATCTTTGCGGTCGACATTAATCCAGCGACCCGCATGGGGCGGGGTATTATGCTCGACCACGGCACCGGAATTGTAATCGGCGAAACAGCGGTCGTCGGTGACAATTGCTCGATTTTGCAGGATGTGACGCTTGGCGGCAACGGCAAGGAGACCGGCGACAGGCATCCCAAGATCGGTAACAACGTGTTGCTCGCGGCCGGCGCAAAGGTGCTTGGCAATATCCGCGTCGGTCATTGCTCGAAGGTAGCGGCTGGTTCCGTGGTGTTGAACGACGTGCCCGACAACAAGACGGTGGCTGGTGTGCCAGCCCGGATTGTCGGCGACTCCGGTTGTCCAGAACCTGCCCGAATGATGGATCAGCGCCTTGCGCCCGACGATTGCGGATGCCACTAAAGGTCCTGAAATAATCAGGAAAGTCATTACTCATGAAAGAAGACGTGCCGAAGCTGCAGGCTTATCTGCGCAAGACCTTCAAATCGGATTCAGTTCGCGTGGTCATGCACGGCCGCAAAAAAGATATGGCGGAAGTTTTCATGGGTAGCGACCAGATCGCGCAACTTTACCGTGATGAAGAAGACGGCGAGGTGAGTTATCAATTGCAGATGGCAATCCTCGATATTGATCTCGAGGGGCTGTGATCCGATGGCTCTTTATTCGCTCGACGGGAAATCGGTCGTCATGCCGGCCGATGGCCAGGCGTGGGTCGCCCCCAGTGCTATTTGTGTCGGAAACATTACGCTGCACCGCGACGCCAGCATTTGGTTCAATGCAGTCGTCCGGGGTGACAACGAGCCGATAATCGTGGGCGAGCGTTCGAACATCCAGGATGGCTGCATACTTCATACCGACCCTGGTTTCCCGATGACGATCGAAGCCGACAGCACGATCGGCCACATGGTGATGCTGCACGGTTGCCATATCGGTCGCGGCAGCTTGATCGGTATCGGCGCGATTATTCTCAACGGCGCCGAGATCGGTGAGGAATGTCTGATCGGCGCCGGTGCATTAATCCCGGAAGGCAAGAAGATCCCGGCCAGATCGGTCGTAATGGGCGCGCCGGGCAAGATCGTCAGACCTGTCACGGATGCAGACATCGAGCGCATGCGCAATGGTGTGGCGAGTTACCAGCGTAATTGGAAGCGGTTTGCGGCCGGGATGAAGCCGCAAACAACGGATTAATTTCTGCTGGTTCAGCGCGAAGTTGTACGCTTTTCCTTCACGCCCGACAGTGCGCTTGGCGCTTGAGCCTGTTTCGGGTCGAGCGACATCCAAACACGAGGGTTAAGATAGGACTGCCGCATGACGAATTCATAGGGGGTGCGATACCAGGGCAGCACGCCCGACGCTTTGTTGTCGAGTATAAAGTCTCCCTGCGCGGTGCGCGCCGTCAGAATGGCGTGACCTTCACCCTTTTCGTCCTTTACGACCGTCATCAATAAACTGCCGACCGGCCAGCCGCGCTTGATCAAAAGATGACGCTTCAGCAGTGCGTAGTCCTCGCAATCACCTTTGATAACGGGCAGTGTCCAATATTCCTCGACGCCATACAGTTCTAAGTCTGTAGCCGGTTCGATCGAATTGTTCACGACGCGATTGATGTCGTCGAGTTCGGCAAGGCGTTGCGGGCTTGCAGAAAAGCGCAGTGGCTCGGCGGATCCGCCAGCGCACTCGTCGGGTGTGCGGGCGCAGAAGTCAACAAAGCCATAAGGCGGTGCCGCTTGCCCGAACACACGCATGTATTGCGCCGGTCGATCAACCGATCGCGCCTTGATGTCATCGGCTGCGGCAGGGGTCACCCACGCGGCAGCTAACACTAAGATCGCAGTGAGCGGCGAGATCGCACGGTTGAAAGAACTCTTCATACAAAACTCCAACGAACAGGACGCACGAGGACGAAAACGGCTCCCAGAAGCTGGAACCAGAGTGCATTCATCCGAAATACCGCCGCAGTGCGTCGGGATTTTGAATATCGAGGAATTGTACGCCGAGCCCCTCTGGGTGATAACGCACAACTATGGCCCGGAGTTTCCCCAGGGAGACATGAGTTCCAAGACTTGGCCTCGAACTTGTTACGACCGACGCGCCCGAGATCGACACGTCCTGCAGTTGAACCTCAATTTCTCGATCGTCGGGAAGGCGCATCACGGTGGTATGTGCCCCCGATGTGATCCGTTCGTGCCCCGCGCGGCGTCCCTCGATGCAATCGAGTTCGCTGCGGTTGATGAGCCAGGTGATCTGCGCGGCAAGTTTTTCCCGCTTGTGCAGGGTGGCCGCGAACTTCAAGGCAAATCCGCCGTCGAATTTACGAACGACAGTACCCTCGACACCGCCAAGTTCGTCGAGATAGGCAACGATCCGCTCGCCTTCGTCGACCGCAACCGGAGACATGAAGGAACCGCCACCGATTGAGATGTTATTGGTGCGGCAGGGAAATTCCTGTTTGTTGCTGCGCATGAACCGGCCGAGCAGGCTCATCTGAAACCGCAAATGACGCCGTTTACTGCTCTCGTCGCCGGTCGCAACCGGGATGAACTCATTGCGAGGATCGCGGTGTTCGGGTGCTAGGCTGGTATGAGCCATGGGTTCCTGCAGCGGCACGTGCAATTGCACGGAGGGGGAGCTCCAGGCACAAATCGCGCAAACCCAAGCGCGAACTCATTCTGCAGCTTTTCAAGCTAGGAGATTAGCTCGATCGATTTAACGGCTGCCTAACGGAACGCATCTTTTTGGGACGAAGTTTGCAATTTTGTTTCGGTGACGGCGCACGGTTAGACCTTGTCGCTTTCGAGCTTCGACAACCCGCCTTCGTAGACACGGAATTGGCGGCGTTCGGAACGCACGAGCCTCGCGTCGCGCATGTGGGGAGCGAATGGCGCTTGTCGCTCGTTGGGATTGATTTTCGCCGACGAAAAGCCGTCGGGCTGGATGAGGTCATGTTCGATCAGCGAATTGCGTTCGAGGCGCACTGTGCCCAGCCACGCAGGAGGGGAGATGCAACTGATCGACCCGACAATCCGATCGAGAACATGGCTGGTATGGGTAAGCGGCAACAGAATCGATTCAAATCGGGCGCGCCGTCCGTCGGCCGCGATCGCGTCGAACGTTAGATGTGCAACTCCGCTACCCGAAGTTAACGTCGCCAACTGTGATTGGATACTGTCGCGGTCGTTCCCGATCCACAAATCGAGAAAATTTAGGCCGCGAAACTCACTACCGAAGGCTTCAAAAATGCGAGTTCCGGCGAGTCGAAATCGATAGCAGCCCGACTCCACGCGTTCCAGGATGAACGTCTCGGGGAGAATTGATCCGATGCGTGCCGGCTCGATATCGAAACGGCGGGGGGCAATGCGGTTTCCCCGCACTTCGTTCCAGTAGGCGTAAAGGATTTGGCTGGTCTTCTGTTTCATTTCACGCTTTCCGGAGCGCCGCTGGAGACAACGGCTCGTGAGCAGCTGAAGAGCAGAATTCGTGCCATGCGTGGCGATGGCGGCCGGCGCGACAGTGCGGATGCCTATTCCGTTGCGGTTATGATCCGTCAAGGTTAAGCCCCAAGGGCAAAGCGCGCAGGCGTTCATGGCGAGTTGAGCGAGGATCGTTCGTTGGCGACATCACAGCCTGTCTTCAATGCCCCAAATGTCGTCCTGGCAACTATTGCCGCGCTTGCGGCGCTGCATGTCGGGCGCGAATTTCTGGATCAAGAGACCGAACGCTGGGTCGTGCTCGCCGGAGCATTCATTCCCGCTCGCTATGTCGGCGAAAGCCTTCCCGGAGGCGCGATTGCCAAGGTCACCTCGTTTGTGACGCACATGGCGCTGCATGGCGATTACACTCACTTAGCCATCAATTGCGGATGGATGTTGGCTTTTGGCAGCATTGTTGGCCGCCGTGTCGGAACCGCACGTTTTCTAGCTCTTTCGGTTGTTACGGGCATCGCCGGGGCGACCCTGTTTCTTGTGATGAATTGGGGGTTGCTGGCGCCGATGATCGGCGCCTCTGGGGCAATCTCCGGATTAATGGGCGCGGCGGTCCGTTTCATGTTCAATTCGTTGGCGGATGGGGGGCGCGATGGCGCTTCAGTTGCGCCGCGCATGAGCCTCAAGCAAGTTTTTCGAGATCAGCGCGCGCGATTGATGATCGGCTCATGGGTGGCAATCAATCTGCTGTTCGGTCTAGTGTTCGACCGTGTTTTTTCAGCCGGCGGCATAGCCTGGGAGGCCCATCTTGGCGGATTTCTTACGGGATTGTTGTTGTTCGACTGGTTTGACCGCGAAATGGGGACCCTGAGCGGTATCGCCGATGACCGCGAGCATCCACTGTACTGATGTCTTGCCAAGGGCGTGCAGTTGGCAGACCATCTACCTAAAATCGGACGGGCAACAGACAAGGAGTAAAGACCATGAACGTTGCAGCAATTCTAAAAGCCAAGGGTGGCGTGGTCACAACGGCGCGCAGCGATGTCCGCATCGAAGCAATTGCAGGCTTGCTCGCGCATCACCGTATCGGCGCCATCGTGATCGTTGGAGCTGACGGAAAAGTCCAGGGGATCGTGTCCGAGCGCGATATCGTCAAGGCGATTGCAGCTCGCGGCACGATGTGTCTCACCGAAACCGCCGATGCAATCATGACCCGGGAAGTGACGACGTGCGAACCAGACGCACGTCTCGACCGGGTGATGTCGACCATGACAACCGGCCGCTTTCGCCATGTCCCAGTGGTGGAGAACGGTAAATTGGTCGGCATCGTATCGATAGGCGATGCTGTAAAGCATCATATCGCGGAGGTCGAACTCGAGGCTCACGCGCTCAAGAATTACGTTCTTGCAGGCTCGGGCGGGTAGCCGCGATTATTGAATCTGGGGTTGAATTCCGCCCATCGCCTTTGGATTTCGAGGTTCGAGAACGCGGCGCGTCTCAAGTTCGCGCGCAATATCTTCAACCTCGCGGCGGGCAGCCAAATGGCCCCGATCGATCAGTTCGTCAGCGCGGTGGAAGTCGAACAGACCGATACCCGTGAGCTTCGGATTGATCAACGCATCAGGCGGATCACCTGCCAAACGTGACCGAGCAATACGGTCTTGAACGATATTGAAAGCGTCGATCATAACCGTCGAAATGCCCGGCACATTCTCGCCGCGTCCGAAGATTTGCCGCTTTAACAGATTGCGTACGTCGAGCCCGTTCTTCGCCTTCGGAAGAACAGCCTCGTCGGTCGGAAGATCGGCCGTGTTGTCCATGTGCGAAAGGACGGTGCCCCGCCCGCACATGTCTGAGTTCAGGTTGACCGCGATCACGTACCTCGCGCCGAGAGCACGACAAACACTGACCGGAACGGGATTGACCAACGCGCCGTCAAAGAGCCACCGGTTGTTGATGTTCACCGGTTTGAATATCCCTGGAAGGGCGTAGGAAGCGCGCATGGCCGAAACCAGATGGCCTCTCGATAGCCAAACCTCATGACCAGTGCCGATCTCAGTTGCGACGGCGGTGAATGCCCCATCCAACTGCTCGATCATGGTGTCACCCAACGCTTCTTCTAAGCGGGTGCACAGCCGCTGACCGGTGATCAATCCAGAACCGGCGAAGTTGAAATCGAGATAGCCAAACACCTTGCGGCGCGTCAGTTCCCGGGCAAATTCTTCGACAGCGTCGAGTTTTTGCGCGGCAAAGCATCCCCCAACGACCGCGCCAATCGAGGTCCCAGCGACGATGTCAGGTACAATACCGGCGTCGTGCAGAGCTCGGAGAACTCCGATATGGGCCCACCCGCGTGCGGCGCCTCCGCCCAGCGCCAGCCCAATCTTCATCTTTCCCATCGACGGATACCTCCCAACTTTCAATGCCTGAAAACCAGGCTAGTTCCGCCCGATGGTCTGAGTGCGAATGATCGATCCGAAGGCAGAGTTCGTGCAAAACACATGCCGCTGGTTATACGGCCTCGGCATGAAACTCAGTCTAGCAAGTATGATTTAAGTCAATGCTACCAGCCGCCGATTGCTAACCACGTCGATCATTGGCCGACGATGAAGCGCTCAAGGTCTGGACGGCGCGAGCCGAGCCGGTTGCGAGAAGTTTGCGGTAACAACGGTGCGATAGAAACACGACTTCGATCCGGTGTGACATGCAACTCCATTACCTGCGACGCGCGCGCGCACGAGCAAAACGTCCTGATCGCAGTCGACGCGAATTTCTTCGATTTGCAGGAGATTTCCGCTTTCCTCACCCTTCCGCCAGATCTTTGCTCGCGAACGGCTCCAAAAATGAGCGGTCTGCGTCGTTAATGAAAGTGAAACAGCGTCGGCGTTCATCCACGCGAACATCAACACCGTACCGTCTGCCGCATCGGTGACGATCGCCGGGATCAGCCCCGCCTCATCGAAAGCCGGCATGAACACATCTCCCGATTCGATAACGGCCTTGGAGCCGCGCTCAGAAAACGGTGTTGTGCTTGTCATAGGGCTACCTCCAACGAGCTCTGAGGCAATAGTGCCGCTAGACCTCGAAAAGCATCGCAGATCTCGCTATATAGTGAAGTGTGAACCTTCCGGAAGGCTCGAATTGTCCGGTTTCACGCGATCAAGATGGCACATACAGCGGATTCTCTCGATGGCTGATCTCAATGAGATCTACAACTCAAAGATAATCGAGCTCGCAGCAGCACTGACCGGGGCTAAGAAACTGAGCAAACCGGATGCGACGTCGACACAACATTCCAAATTATGCGGCTCGACGATCACTGTCGAACTGAAGATGCGGGACGGGGTCGTGGCGGAGTATGCCCAGACTGTCAAAGCATGCCTGTTGGGGCAGTCGGCGGCTTCGGTCATGGCTCGCGAGATCGTCGGGTCGACACCAGCGGAATTGCGCGCTGTCGGCGCCACTATGCGAGGCATGTTGAAGGGATCGGGTGAGCCTCCGACAGGTCGATGGGCCGACCTCGGAGTGCTTGAACCGGTCAGAGCCGTCAAGGCTCGTCATGCGTCGACCCTTCTCGTTTTCGACGCCGTTGAGAAAGCGTTGCAGGTCATCGACGAACGCGAAGCGGTTCCGATAGCGGCAAATGCACAATGAAATTTCAGAATGTAGCAAAGGCGCTTTTGAAAGCTCCGGTCCACACATATCGTTGGACCCTGAAACCTGTACTCGGCCATGAGTGCCGGCACCTGCCCACCTGTTCCGCTTATGCACTCGATGCGATCGATCGCAACGGTGCGTGGCGCGGCTTCTGGCTGTCGGCCTCGCGGGTGTGCCGGTGTCATCCTTGGGGATCGTCAGGATTTGATCCGGCGCCGGATATAAGTCAAGAACAGCACACATTCGCGCCGTGGCGATATGGCCGATGGGCGATGCGTGGCGATTTAGGCAGTGCGGGCAATCGCGCGCTTTAATCATTTGGGCAGGCGGCCACTGCATCAAGATCGTGCGCGCGAGCATATCATTTTGCGTGCCGATTGCTGATTGGTACGGCTCTACCGCAATGAGCGGCATACGTCCGGGACCATCAGCGTGTTTGCCCCTGATTCCATTCGAGAAACTGCTGAAACAAGCGTTGCTGCTCGGTCGCATCATCGGGCGCCGTGCGGACCACCTGTTTGCGCGCAAGTCCCCGGTCGATCACCGGTCCTGCGACTGCAGCTGGTGACGCCTGAGTTGCACTCGACGCTGTGAGCGTATCGAGCTTGTGTTGCATCGCCGAGAACCGTTTCCAACCCGGCACACGTGCAGCAAGATTGACGTTTTTCCAGTTGGCATCATAGGGCGGTTTTTGTAGCTGGCCCAGGCGGTCGACAAAGCGGTCGACAAAACGGGCGAGCCGCCGGTGGCGGTCGCTACCGGGAGCGGCATTAGCGGCGACAAGCACGACGGGTACGGCGATCGTCGCTATTTTTTTGCCGTCCGGGATCAGTTTGGGATAGTCAGAGTGTTCCAGGTCGGCTGGAAGATATAAGTCCTCCAGAGCACTCGTATACTCGACTGGAACGAGCTTGAAGCCTTCGGGCCAAGCCAATTGAGCCATCGGCGGCGCTGGTTTCGTAGTCACCATAACAACAGCGGCGACATCTGAATTCTTAGCCATCGCTGCCAACACTTCGCGTTGGGGATCGAACTGTTTGACGACGTCGATGCCCAGTCGTCCAAAGACAATCGGACCGGTGAACGCCGCGGCCGTGCCGAGCGAATTGAAATTCACCTTTTTGCCGGCGAGATCGCGCATCGAGTTGATCCCGGGACGGACCAACACGTGCATCTCGGCCATGAACAGATTTGCTATGAAGGCAATCTGATCGTCGATATTCGGGATTTTATCCTTGGTCTTGAAGTGCTCCATCGCATCGCCGTAGACGATCGCTGCATCGACGCCGCGCAGGTACAGAATGTCGGTGAAGTTCTCAAACACGCCGCGCGTGATGATAGGCATGACGCGAAGTTCATCGCCGTCGTCGACGACCTCCGCAAGTTCGGCCACCAAACGAAGGGGAGTGCCTTCGATGCGCCCGGCCGCGATGCCGACGGCCCAGTGGTTGACTACCTCACGTTTGCGATCGGCGGCCGAGCTTGCCGGTGTTACGGCTGACGATCCTGCTGTGGCTGGTGCTGGCGCCTTATTGGTTTGTTTGACCGATGGCGGTTGGGGGGTCGGCTGCTTGGCTTTGGGTGGACTAATCGGGGGTTTGGTTTGCGGCGGAGGGGTTGGTGAGCTGAATGGCCAGAAGCCTTGCCCGAACGCGCCCGACCCGACGAAGATCGACGACACAATCGCTGCGGACAACACCGCTAACCTGGCCGCTCGTATCAACCTCAATCCTCCATCTCAAACTTGTCCGCCGCCTCCAAAGCCACTTGCGCAATGGCGCTAGGCGCCGCGCATAGTTGTGCCACTAGCGCGAAAGACGTCGGTGCCCCAGCACCGGATTGAGCCATACCCGGCGCGAAACTTGCGCTTTACTCATGGCGTCCCCCAACCCCCGATGTCGCAATTTCTTCGAGAATACGTCACCCCTTCAATGCGGCACGATCAGGGCG
>JANLXZ010000211.1:0-7949 GCA_031365375.1 Hyphomicrobiaceae bacterium
ACTGCGTGATCTACACGTGCTCGACGGCGAATTCCGACTCAAACCGATTTCAAAGCCTCGGGGATGGCCTGACGTGATCACAGTATTCCTGCGCTCACTCACCGAAAACTGGGACGGACAACTGATCGCCGTCATTGTCTCTGGCTACGATGGAGATGGCGCCGATGCCTTGTGCGGCATCAAAGACGTGGGCGGAATTACCATTGCACAAAAACTTGAAACTGCCGGCCAGCCGGACATGCCCGCCAGTGCGATCGCCAGCGGTGCATTGATTTGTTCTTTCACCCGAAGACATCGCGCGTGAAATTATACGGATAGCGAGAGTAAGCAAGCATAGATTGATAGCTTGCCTTTTTGGGTTACGAAGCTGGCGCTTCAGCTACCAACGACAATGAAGTTAGCTGCTGGGGTGCAGAAAAAGACGTTAGCGCGAAAGGCTGCGACGTAAGTCAGCCAACAGACTGTGAACCCGGCCTGCAATTTTAGTAGATAGTTCGTCATCCGGCAGTGACAATCGCGGCTATCACGTCTTGAGGGCGGCAGGAAGGACTGACGATCCAAACCTGCGCCTTCGCATTTGAGTGGCTATGTTACTTGATAACGAATCGCGCTTGGATATCGTGACCATCAGCAAGCTTGGCTTTGACGACGATCTTGCTACCCGTCGCTAGCGGAACGTCCAGTTTACCAGCCATGACGTTGGGCACTCCGGGAACTAGGGCTGCGGGAGCGTTCCTGCCAGCAATTATAATGCGACCAGAAACGCGCGACGAGTCAATCGGCTGGTCCTTTTCGTCGGTCAGGTAAACCACGAGATCGTTCCCCTCGGTGGTTAACTCGACATGATGCCCCTTGACATCGATAACTAGCATCTCTGCCCGCTGGCATCCGACGACGTCCTCGATTGTGCAGAAAAACCAATATTTTCAACAAATCTTGGTTGTGTGAGAACGTAACGGATCCATAGGCATCCGGAAAAAAAGCGGGTATCAAAGCGGGTACCGAAACGCGGATACCCGCATCATGCAGCTCACCGACGCGCAAATTCGCAGTACAAAGAGCATCGGTAAGTCTACCAAGCTAAGCGATGGTGGCGGGCTCTATCTTGAAGTTCGAGCGACTGGCTCCAAGCTCTGGCGATACCGCTATCGCCTCGCCGGCAAGGAGAACCTCTTTGCACTTGGCACGTATCCCGCGATGGGTCTTGCGGAAGCGCGAGCAAAGCGGGCCAAAGCGCGCGAATTAGTGAAGCGCGGCATCCACCCGGCGCACGATCGCCAGACCGATCGGCTCGCCACGGTGAACGCGAACGCCAATACTTTCGAAGCCGTCGCGCGCGAATGGATTGCCAAAAAGAAATCCAACTGGACGCTCTACTATGCGCGGCAGGTCGAGCGGTTCTTGGAACTCGATCTTTTCCCATCGATCGGAAAGCTGCCCATACGAAGTGTGACGGCAGCACATCTGCTGGCGATCGTAAAGCGTGTCGAGGAACGCGGCGCCGAAACTGTCGCCATGCTCTTGCGTCAGTGGTCATCGGCGATATTTCGTTATGCCGTAGCCACGTTGCGTGCGGACACTGATCCAGCGGCGGCATTGAAAGGCGCAATCCATCGCCCCAAAACCGAACATCACAAGCCGTTATCGCGCGATCAAATTGCTGATTTCGTAAAAGCGCTTGAGTCTTATGGGGGCTATCGCACGACAGTCATTGCGCTACGTCTAATGCTGCTTACTTTCGTTCGCACCAAGGAACTACGGCAGGCGCATTGGACAGAGTTTGATTTTGACCGGCGCGAATGGCGAATTCCCGCAAACCGCATGAAAATGCGAGAGGCTCATATCGTACCATTATCCCGACAAGCTATAGCTTTGCTACGCGAACTCCACACCTACACCGGCGGGCGCACCTTCTTGTTCCCGAACTATCGCACCCCCGACACCTCGATGACGGCAACGACGCTCAATCGAGCCTTAGAACGTATGGGCTTCAACGGACGCGACAGCATCGGGTTTTCCGCACACGGCTTTCGAGCAACGGCTTCCACAATCCTCAATGAGATCGGACTTCGCCCCGACGTGATCGACCGCCAACTCGCCCACAAAGAACGGAACAAAGTCCGCGCAAGCTACAATCAAGCCGAGTATCTCGGCGAGCGTCGAGAGATGATGCAGCAGTGGGCGGACTTAACCGACGAAATGGCGAGCGGTGGGAACGAAACATTCCTACTCTCTGGCCTCGTGCCAACGAAAGCGGATTAGATCTTCCTGCTGATAGAGACCGACCTCAACCGACCGAGCGAACGGGATCGCAAAGAGGGTGGCGCCAAGCCTGCGCGAACCGATTAGCAATGTTCAACCCCTACCTCGGCGCCCTTGAGGTGGCGAATCTAAACAGCGGTCGACGCAGGGGCTCAACACGTGGATCTGGCTGTGTTACGCTTGCAACGTCTAGCAAGGAGCGAGCTTGGATGCAGTGCCCAAGCTGTGAGGCCAAGATCGGCGAGGATGCCAAGTTTTGCGCCGAATGTGGGGTGCGACTTGTGTTTGCATGCGCTGTTTGTGGGCATACCAATCCAGCGCGCTTGAAGACCTGCAGTCAATGCCGCGCCAGCTTGGGTCATTCTCAATCACTAGCGCCGACTATCGCCGAAGTAACCGCGTCTTTATCGTCCGCAAGCCCTGGTGTCGAACACCGGCATCTGACCGTGATGTTTTGCGATCTGGTCGCTTCGACGGCCCTCTCGGAACGTCTTGATCCTGAGGATTTGCGCGACGTTCTGCAAGCCTACCATCGCCTATCTGCCCAGATCGTGGAAGATGCCGGCGGCATGATCGGTCAATATCAGGGCGACGGAGTCCTCGCCTATTTCGGCTACCCGAGTGCCCGAGGCGATGATGCGGAGCGAGCCATTAGAGCTGCCCTTCAGCTCGTAAATGCCATCCCAGATATGACGGTGGCAAGCGGGCCTCTGCGTGTCCGTATTGGAATTGCAACGGGCACGGTGATCGCTGGCGACATCGTGCATTTAGTGGGTGCCGATGAACATCAAGTTATAGGTGAGACGCCCAATCTGGCAGCCCGGCTACAAGCACTCGCCGGGCCAAATATGATCGTCATTGCGTCGAGCACCCGAAACCTTACGGGGCGAATGTTTGAGTATCGTGATCTCGGCCGGCACGAACTCAAGGGCATTACAAAGCCCGTCGAGGTATGGCAGGTCGTCGGAGAGAGCGGCGTCGATAGTCGTTTCAAGGCGCTCCGATCCGGCGATTCGCCGCTGGTCAATCGCTCGACGGAGTTAGACATTCTTTTACGTCTTTGGGCGCTCGCGAGCTCTGGTCGTGGTCAAGTGGTCATTGTCACGGGCGAGGCCGGCATCGGCAAGTCACGCCTGTGCGAAGCTTTGCGACAGCGGATCGTGGGCATGGCACTTGAGCGTCGGTTGGACGTGCCGATCGAAATGGCCTTTCATGGCTCGCCTCATCACCCTAATACTGCGTTTTATCCGATTGCCCGGCAGCTTGAGCGCATGGCAGATATCGGCCCCGCTGACGCTGCGGAGGTCAAACACCGTAAGTTGGCGCTGTTGCTCGAGAATAGCCGTGCCAGAGGGGAGGCAGACACACTGCCGTTGCTTGCCGACTTGCTGGCTATAAGGCCTTATCCCAACTCTGCCTCGTTCGCCAGCATACCAAAAGTCAAGCGTCAGCGCACGATTGATGCTCTACGACGATCGATCGAAGCCATCGCGGTACGGCAGCCCGTATTCCTGCTTTTCGAGGATCTCCAGTGGGCGGACGCCTCGACACGAATCGTTTTCGAGCGCTTGCTCGAGTGGGCCGCGACGGCGCGCGCGCTCATCATTGCAACGGTGCGAACTGGCGATAAGAGCGAGCAGCCTCTTCTCGACCTGCTCGAGAGCAGCAGCGCCTCGTGGCTGAAGCGATCGAACGTCACCGTCCTTGAGTTGACTGGACTTCCCGAGGAGGAAGCCAAGCAACTGATAACCCAGACGGCCAAAGGCATGGCCTTGTCGCCCGCCGCGGTGGCGGGCGTGCTGGCGAGGACGGATGGCATTCCACTCTACATTGAGGAGTTGACGCGCGGACTTATTGACCCGGACGTGATCGAGTCGCGGCAGGATCGTGCTCTCCCGAAGGGCCCGCTCGCAATGCTCGCGTTTCCAAACTCGCTCCGAGGTTTATTGGCGGCACGCCTCGATCGGTTGGGGCCAGCCAAGGAGGTTGCGCAGCAGGGAGCGGTCATCGGCCGTGAATTCTCTTTCAGCCTCTTATCGAAGATCTCGAAGCTGCCGGAAGATCAGCTCCTCTCTTGCTTGGATAGGCTGGTCGACGCCGACGTTGTTAAGCGTGGCGGTTTGATGCACGACCAAAACTACCTGTTCAGGCACGCACTGATCCGAGATGCCGCCTACCAGTCCATGTTGAGGCGTAAGCGCAAAGAACTCCACTTGAAGATCGCAAAGGCGGTGGAGGAACAGGGCAGGCCCCGCGCCGCCGAACTAGAGTTTCTGGCTTACCATTTTGCACATGCCGGCGAAGATCATGCCGCCATTGAATACTCGAGAAAAGCGGCCGAATACGCCATCTCGCATTCGGCTCTGAACGAAGCATCAAGTCATCTGCGCCTCGCTCTCGAACTCTTGAGCCGCCAACCGTCCAACGCCGAACGATCTCGACGGGAATTAGCATTCACCATGCAACTCGGTTCCGCTCTTCGCGCAACGCGCGGGTATGGCGCTCCGGACATTGAGGAATTGTACCTTCGAGCGCGGCATTTGTGCCTTGAGATGGGAGATCACGACAAGAGATTTGCTACTGAGTGGGGCCTTATGCAGGTCTATCTGGTGAAAGGTAAACTGACCGACGCCAGTGGCGTTGCCGCCTGGTTGCTGGATTTCGCCAATCAGCAAGGTACGCGCAAGATGCGTATGGATGCACAACTCGCGAGCGGCATGGTCAATCTCCACCTAGGTCGCCTCGAAACTGCGCACACCTTCTTGAAGCAGAGCACACTTCTTTACCGACCGGAGCGTGACGGTCCGCGCGTTCTCACGCACGCGCAGGATCCCGGAATTTTTGCCCAGGGCTGCTATCACTGGTGTCTCTGGTTCTTGGGTCTTCCGGACAGCTCACGCCACGGCATCGAGAAGACCATTCAACTCGCCAGGCGGAAGTTGCATGTCTTCAGCTTGGTATCGGCCCTGACGTTCGGCATTCGGATCAACTATTGCCTTCGTGACCTCGACGGTGTCGAGCGCCTCGTGCACGAACTCTTTGCGGCAGCACGTGATGGTGGATATGAGTATTACGAAGCAGTGGCCTCTGTACATCTCGGTTGGGTGCTCGCCGTGAGGGATAAGGACCGGCATGGTTTAAAGATTATGAATGATGCCCTAGCCGTCCTGGGGAAGTCCGGCACAGTTTTGGGGTTGAGGGGCTTGCTCGTCGAACTCGCAGAAGGGTACGCTGCCTTTGGCCAAAAAAGTGAGGCGCTTTCAGCGTTGAATCGGGCGAGAATCGATGGGGGCACACATCTTTGGGATGCCGAAGTCGAGCGCATGCACGGCGATATCCTGGCGACGGGTACTTCCAAGGAGGGATCGGAAGCGGAAACCGCGTACCGGATGGCTCTGCGGATTGCCACCGAACAGGGAGCGCTTTCCCTTGAACTCAGAGCTGCAACATCCTTAGGACGGCTCCTCGTGAATGGAAATCGCAGAAGTGAAGCCCTCAGCTTTGTTCAACCCGCTCTTGCCAAATTCACGGAAGGCTCTGCGACCGAGGATTTGCGGGCCGCGCAAGCTTTGATAAGTAGTTCGGAGTAAGGATTTACGACTATAGCCGAGACATTCGTTTTTTTGTCTTTCACCTCCAAAAGAATAGGCAGCAGGGAGTATTGGAAATGGGAATTGCGTCCAGGGATGAGGCGTTATCCAAAGGGCCAGTGGTCCGCGCGCTCGATGAAATGTCATCTGACAGTAATGCGCTCCAGCGTCTGACGGAGCTTCGAGATCAGCTAAACCGGGCGCTTGTATTCCCGTTCGAGGAACTCCCCGGCGTAAAGGACGTTCGGCGCCCAGATTTTCCGACTTTGACTGATGTTTTAAAGAATCATCTGCTGATTTACTGGAGCAAGATGAACCCCGGTGGGAAATTGGATCAAGCGGCCTTAGATCAGATAGCGGACTACCTTGAAAAGAATTGGTTCGGGCAAAAACCGCAAGAATATCCGGCTTTCCCTACTCGCGGACTTTATGGGTTGGGCCTGATCAAAGCACTGGATTCCTCGCTCCGGGGCAAGTCAAGCCCGCTACCGATTGATAGCTATTGGTTTACCCATAACGACCGGTTCGAGGTGATAAGTCTCGAAAGTGAGCGTCAGGTGACGCTACTGATTGCGACCCCGCCTCCGGTTGGAGCACTGTACGCAACGAGCAACCCCCGGGCGGCATGTGAGGCCTGGGTTACGACGGCAACGGATAGGGCTGTCGGATTGGAGGTATCTCCGCCCGACCTCGATCCAAATCAGCCCATCGCTGCCGGCGCAGGTCTTGTCAATCGAAGCGGATACCGGATCTGCACATACAAGATCGTAGGTGGTCCGTGAGCGGTTGGGTCCTTGTTATCTGCCGATAGGCATTCAGGCAAACGATGTTGATTGCCCCGGTCCGCACCTTCGACGAAGTGCTTAATGATCACCTCCGCAACGGATGGGAAGGTTCATAGCTGACTTGATACTTTTGCGCAGTCAGCGTCGTTCGCGTGGGCTCGTACGGTCTCGTCGTTGATGCGCTTGAGACGGAACTGCTGAAGCGATCGGCATCCTCTTTGTCCGCGGATCGCTGCAAAATCGTTGTTGGTCTTTAACGTCGTAAGCCGGCCTACCGACCGTCACCCGTCAGGGCCAAGACCGTTTAGGGCTCGGTCGCGCGGACTTCGCGCGATAGGGCGGGACGGGGCGGCGGTGTCAATCCGTAGAGGGCGCCCTTGCCGCGCGCAAGCTCGGCGACAGGCCGCTTGGTCAGGGCATGGGCCCAGGGCGACTCCGGCTTACCGCGGCGTGCGGCAGCCTTCGCCACGAGACCCGTGACACGTTTCGTTTGCAGGCCGCGACCCGATTGCAGCTTGCCTAGTTTCGGTTTAAATTCCGAGTCACGCATTGCAACTCCACGACCTTTTATGCTGCTCTCATCCTCCTTATCTTTGTGAAGACCTGAAGGCAAAAACCGCCTTTGAGTGTAAGTTTTTTATTTTTCAATGCGAAACCAAAAATATTTGATAGTCCCATATTACAGCGTTGTTTTTGCAGTTCTTTAGTCGACGTTGACGTCGACTATCTATCTTGCCCTATACACTCATTAGATAGCCCCAGTCTGTACCCACTCGACAAAACAGAAATGGGTTCTCATTCTGATGTCGAGTCACGCTCAACCCAAATACGAAACCGATTGAGCGAAACACGAGACAAGTTTGATAGAGGATATTCGATCATGTTATTGCTGGATCAATTCGGACGACAATGGACACCCTTATATAACTGCACTCCGAAGAGCCGATCTGTCGCAGATCGCAGCTGGCTCCGCTTCCCCTCGGAGCCGCCGCCGCTCGCTTGTCCCACCCCCATGGGCGAGCGGCGGCGGCGCAGAGGGAGAGCGCTTCCCCTTGGTGGGCCAGAGCGAAGCCGGTGCAACGTCGTAACTGCCTGATCGCCACGGCATGCAGCGTGCGGCGACGATGGCTGACCGTCGCCACTCGTCTCGCCATCTATCTTCTCTATCCTACTCGGACATCACTATGACCTCGCGCCTCGACATCAATCAACCCCGTCGATCGCGATGTGTTCGGCAACGTCAAACCAAAAACACGCTGGCGCCGCCTGCTACGGTATCTGCATCCGTCGCTCTGCCGCACGTGGGCGGAGC
>JANLXZ010000224.1:0-2186 GCA_031365375.1 Hyphomicrobiaceae bacterium
CGATCCCACCATACTGTCCAACCCTCCGCTTCCAGGAACGCGGAGAGCTGCTCGACAGCCAAGCGATCGACCTTGGAATAGGAAATGAAAATGTCGGCCATGATCCAATCCGGCACACATCAGTGCTAACTTCAGTCAGTGCAGTTCCGCCGACCAAATGCGCCACAAGGGAGCCGCTCGATCATCGCGAACCTCCCTCACGCGTCGCGGCCGACAGCAAGTGGATTACGAAGCGCCGACTCATCCCATCGTGACTTCTATCCTGACAGCCGACATCAATCTTGCACTCATAAAAAGGGGCTCGGCACGGAAGCTTCTGGCCCTACCCTGAAAGTCGATCCAGCGGCGGCTTGGTCCGGAATCGGGTGTGCTTCCGACTCGTTCTCGATCCATTCCAGGAATTGCCGCTATGGATAGTAGACCGGGTATGGCGGGCAGGCTACGATGATCTCTGTACTTGACCCGAAGCTGAAGTCACGAGGACGGAGCTTAGACGGCCTCGTCGGGTCCGCTTATGATTTTCGCGTTCCAGTGAGGGACGACAGAACGGGCCAACATCAGGTATGCTGAACTTAGCGCGTATTACGTTGACCGGGTGCCCCGGACTGCGGCTCCGAGCCGCACGAATCCACTCCAAATCCCCCTTATAATATAATATGGAATAATGAAAAGGGTAACCCAGAACAAGACACTTCTAATGCCTCGCCCCGCGCTCGTGTACCACGGTCGCGGTTCCCTACTTTGGGCATCCTTAAGCGCCCGCTCCCCCCTAAGGTCACGAAACGGTTGGACGCGTCGCCTGCAAACCGACCTTTCGGATACCTGATTACCCTGATGTCTCCGCTGATTTCTTTGGTCTGACGGCGGCGATCTCGCGGTAGGTTTTCGGTGCGATCGTGACGGCGACGCGGGCCAGACGCTCAAGGTTCTTCGGCAATTCGAACCGGCGATTGTAGCGCCACTCGTAGGCTGCGAGGTAGCGTGGCGTGTGGCGCGCGTCGATCGAGCGGCAGGTGCCGGTGATCGCGCCTTTCACGTTGCCAAGGCCCGTGTTCACCCATTTGAAGTCGTCTGTCTTCGGGCGGCCGCCGCCGGTGATTTGCACAATGTGTTTCGAGCCCGCATCTTCAAACCCGTTGAAGCAGGCGAGACCGTCGCTCAAAACACGCGAGCCCGGTTCGACATTTGCTGTCGCATAATCCTTGATGGCCTCTTTCGTGAAGCCTGGAACAACGCGCAGGTGCGTGTGAATCGGATGGCCGTCACGCGTCTCGACGGCGATCACGAAAGGGAGTTTGTTTGCGGCTCCGCGCCCGCGTTTTCCGGCCTTTTCACCGCCTTGATAGGCATCGTCGACCTGAATATCGCCCGTGAGCTTGTAGATCGAATTGCGTTGCAGCATCACCTCCATCAGCTTCTGCTTGATCGTCCAAGCGGTATCCCATTTGACGTCGAGCTGACGTGACAGTTCGAGGGCGGCGATATCGTTCTTGGACGCCGTCAGGAGATGCATGGCCAGAAACCACTTGGTCAGCGGTGTCTGGGATTTATGAAAGATCGTTCCAGCACGCACCGAAGTCTGCACCCGGCAGGCCCGGCATTGGAACACATGACGGGGCGCACAAAAACTATGCTTCGCCTCGCTGCACTTCGGGCAGACGAAGCCGTCTGGCCAGCGCATCTTGACCAGCGCGGCATGACACTTGACCTCGCTTCCGTAGTATCGGCTAAATTCAGCTGCACTCAGGCCCTTCTGGAATTGCACCGCATTGCGAGCCATCGCCATCCTCCTCGCCCCGCCGATCAGCCCTTGTTAGCCGGGTTTCGTGGCGGAATAGCGGAGACATCAGGGTAATCAGGTTAGTTTAAACAGGTCGGCAAGATACAGTCCGTCGCCTGGTCGACGCGCCATGATATGCGCATGAGACCGCCAGTCCCCGAGCTCTGCAAAGTGGATGAGGCCGACATCGAGAGCCATAAAAGATTTCTCGATGTCTGCCCCGGTCTGCTGCAAGTCGCTGCTTATCCACACTCCTTGTAATCGCACGTCCGGATCGGCAGTCACGAATTTCTGCTCGACGCTACGGAACATCAGAGCCGGATCGTGATCCGGCGGCTGCACCGGTCCGGCGTCCGGAAGCTTCTCCATGGCCTGCACGAAATCGGTCACGCGTCTTGTGACGTCG
>JANLXZ010000243.1:0-12648 GCA_031365375.1 Hyphomicrobiaceae bacterium
ATTGACCATGCGAAACTTATACCGAGCAGTAGCGGCACCACGAAGCCACCGCCGAACGCAACGGCCAGCCTGCTAGCTGGTCCGCCAATCTCGGGCATCGAACTTTGCCATGCAGCGGGATGCCAAGCAGCGAGATCCCAAACGGCGTGATCCAAAATCTTAACCGGCGGGGCAACGTTTTGCTCTGAAGATACGGGGATCGAGCCCCTTCGGAAGCTCGGCCCCTCCTGCAAACCGTCGATCCGATTGAGAATCATCCGCAGGGAGGGGCTGCCAAATATCTCGGGCGGGGGCTGGATAAGGTTCGACATGTACGCAACTCACAACGGTTCGTCGACAAGGCCGGTGAATTTACAGAGCCGCCCGCGCTGACGCTGCAAAACCCGAAGCGTTACAACTGATCCGCACTGCGGCGAAGTTGTGACGGAAGGTCAACTAGGTATGGTGAATCACGCGATCGAAGCAAAATTTCAGAACACGCCGTTTAATGCTCGTAATCGCATTTAGCATCCTCGTCGGGATTACAACCGACGTGCGATCGCAGTCACCAAGGGCAAGGGTCATTTTTTTTGCTCGGCCAAGGGTTGTCGAACGGCCACCCGAAGCGCTATTTAAACAACATGAGCAGTACGACAGACCGCCCGGTGGCCACCGCGTTTAGCATGATCGACTTGATCGTCAATGGTCAGGCGATAAGGTCGTCGGCCGCGACACTAGATCGACTGCTGTCGGAAACCGGATACCCGGAGGCACGCGTCGCAACCGCGCTGAATGGAGACTTTGTCCCTCAGCGCGCGCGAGCGACCACCCCCTTGGCAGATGGCGATCGGATAGAAATCCTCAGCCCGCGCCAGGGCGGATGACCAGCCATAAAATGAGAACAACAACGCTTGGAAATTCCATGACGCCTGATCAACCGCTTACGTTCTACGGCGTGCAATTCAACTCGCGTATGCTGATCGGCACCGCCCTTTATTCATCACCCGAGATCTTGAGCCAGTCTGTAAAGGCATCAGCCGCCCAGATCGTCACCGTGTCCTTGCGCCGGGAAGCTGCGCGCGCCAAGACCGGCCAACGGTTCTGGGAATTGATCCGTGCCCTCGGCGTGACGGTGCTCCCCAACACTGCCGGCTGCCGCACGGCTAAGGAAGCCATCACGACTGCCGAGATGGCGCGCGAAGTCTTTGGAACGGACTGGATCAAGCTTGAGGTCATCGCCAACGACGACACCTTGCAACCGGATCTTTTCGGGTTGGTCGAAGCGGCTGGGCACCTTTCCAAAGAGGGGTTCAAGGTGTTTCCCTATACCACCGAGGACCTTGGCGCGGCGGAGCGGCTGATGGCGGCTGGCTGCGAAGTCTTGATGCCCTGGGGTGCACCCATCGGTTCGGGACGTGGTCTCAACAACCCCTATGGGCTTCAGACCATGCGCAATTACTTTCCAGGTGTCCCACTCGTTGTCGATGCCGGTATCGGCGCACCGTCGCATGCGGCAGCTGCGATGGAACTGGGCTACGACGCGGTGCTTTTGAACACCGCAATTGCCAAGGCCGGCGATCCACCCCGCATGGCGATAGCTTTTGCCGAAGCGATCCGCGCCGGCCGATCGGCATACGAGGCAGGCTTGATGGAAATTCGCGATATGGCTTCCCCCTCGACGCCGGTTGCCGGCACACCGTTTTTCGACTTGGGCGGCGCATCATGATGCCGAACTCGATCGACGTGTTCTACCCGATCGTTCCTGATTTAGGTTGGCTGCAGCGGATCGTCCCGCTCGGCGTGAAGACCGTCCAGTTACGGTTGAAGGATGCGACCACATCGCAGGTGGCACGGCAAATCGACGAAAGCCTAGCGCTTTGTGCCCGTCATAAGTGTCAGCTTATCGTCAACGACCACTGGCAAGAGGCGATGCTGGCTGGTGCCGACTATGTGCACCTTGGCCAGGAAGATCTCGCGACCGCCGATATCGGGAAACTTAAATCGCTCGGCATGCGGATTGGCTTATCGTCACACAGTCGGCAAGAGTTGGAGATCGCCCTTGAGGTCAAACCCGACTACATCGCTTTAGGGCCCATCTGGGAAACCAAGCTGAAAACGATGAAATGGGCGCCGCAAGGGTTGGAGCGGCTCGGCGAATGGAAGCGTCGCATGGGTGCAGTTCCTTTAGTTGCGATCGCTGGAATTACGGTCGAACGTGCGACCTCGGTTCTCAATGCCGGGGCCGACAGCGCGGCTGTCATCACTGATTTCATTACTCATACCGACCCCGAGGGCCGAATCAAGCAATGGCTCGCCTGGGCGGAGAAAGTCAGACCGTCATCAAACTGATATAGAGGCGTGCGATAAACAATGAAACGTAGCTCGTCAGCTACCGGTAGGCAGCGCGCTGCGGCCAAAACTGGTAGGTGCCGGCTGCGTTGTTTGCGTGTTTTCACTCGAATGAAAATCGATCCGGTGCCTCATGGCTTATCGCTTCAAGCTGAATGAACCGATGCAGCGCGGGTTTCAGCGGATCGCGACCGAGCAGATCGATCGCGCGACAAAGTATCTCGATGCGCACGATGAAAGCGCTGCGACCTCAATCCATGAAACGCGAAAATGCTTGAAGCGAACGCGTGCGTTGCTCCGCTTTTGCCGACCAAATATGGAAGCTGACACGTTCAAACATTTAAACG
Source organism: Hyphomicrobiaceae bacterium (assembly GCA_031365375.1). GTDB lineage: Bacteria > Pseudomonadota > Alphaproteobacteria > Rhizobiales > Hyphomicrobiaceae > JAKFWF01. The sequence continues at coordinate 2,676 of JANLXZ010000243.1, forward strand.
CGAATTTGCGTGATATCGGGCGATTACTATCCAAGAATCGTGACGCGGATGTCCTCGATCAAACGATCGAACGGCTTGCACTGGCAGGGGAATTGAAGCGTGCGATCGTCGACCGCCTGCGACTGGCGACGACTTCGGTACGAGAGGCCGCAGCAGGAGAACAAGGGGACGACGCCGCGTACCGGGAATGCATCACACGGTTGGCATTAGTGCGCGACGAAGTTTCGACCGTCGGCCTCAAGATCAGCTCAAGTTCAATCGACACCTCGGGGCTAGCACATTCGTTCGATACGTGTCGCTCGGCTTTCGAACCGGCTTTCGATGGGGCCGATGATTTGGCGGTCCACGAATGGCGCAAGACCGTGCAAACCCACTGGCGGCACATGCAATTGATTAGCCGGGCATGGCCCGAGTACTGTGAAGCGCGGATCGCCGAGGCGCGCTTGATATCCGTGCTGATCGGCGAGGTGCGCGACCTCGGCATGCTAACAGATTTCGCCTCGGGCTCGGTCTCTAAGAAATTGACACCTACAATGCTGGGCTCGATCAAAGCGCTCGTGATCGCGCGTCAGAACATGCTGAAATCGGAAGCGCAACTTCGTGGCGCGCGGCTTCTGACGGAACGATCCAAAGGCCTTTGCCGTCGCATTGAAAGCTATTGGGATGCGGCGGCCGATTTGAAACGGGCGCGCAAGCGATCAAATGCTGCGGATTGACCCTCTCAAGGATAAGTTTCGAATGCTCACGACGACAGATCGGATAATGGCTGAGAATAAAGTGGCGCATCGACCAGCAGACCATCCGGAGGTGAAGCACGGCCGCGTCGGCGTTTTGCTGCTCAATCTCGGCACCCCGGATGCAACCGACTACTGGTCGATGCGACGCTATCTCAAGCAATTCCTGTCCGATCGGCGCGTGATCGAAGTGCCGCGGCTTATTTGGTGGCCCTTGCTCAATGGCCTCATCCTCACGACCCGTCCCGGCGTCAAGGGTCGCGACTATGCGACGATCTGGAACAAGGAACGCAACGAAGGCCCGCTGAAAACGATCACGCGATCGCAGGCGGAAAAAATTGGTGCAGCGATGCAGGGCGACGATCGCATCGTCATCGATTGGGCGATGCGCTACGCCAACCCGAGCACCGAAAGCCGCATCAAGGCTCTGCAGGAACAGGGTTGCGACCGCATTCTTCTCGTTCCGCTTTACCCGCACTACGCAGCCGCAACCACGGCGACCGCCGCCGACGACGCCTTCCGCGCGCTCATGAAAATGCGCTGGCAACCTTACGTCCGTGTCGCACCCGCCTGGGCGGATGAGCCGGTATATATCGAGGCCTTAGTGAATTCGATCCGCCGCCACCTCGCGACCCTCGACTTCGAACCCGAGATGCTGATCGCGACATTTCATGGGATGCCCAAAAAATATTTGCTTAAAGGTGATCCCTATCACTGCCAGTGCGTGAAAACAGGTCGCCTGCTTCGCGATGCCCTGGGCTGGCCGGAAGAACGTTACAAAGTGACGTTCCAGTCGCGCTTCGGCAACGACGAATGGCTGCAGCCCTACACCGACAAGACGGTGGAAGCGTTGGCCAAGCGGGGGGTCAAATCCCTGGCGATGATCGCGCCCGGTTTTGTGGCCGATTGTCTTGAAACCCTAGAGGAACTCGATGTTGAAAACCGCGAGATCTTCACGCATAACGGCGGCGAAAAATTCAGCTACATTCCTTGCCTCAACGACAGCGATGACGGCGTCCGTGTCATTGAGCACATCGTTCGCCGCGAACTAATGGGTTGGATCTAGCGTTTCATGCAGGAAGTGCCTCACCGGGAGCAAAAGCGGCCAAGGCTAATGCATGCACCGCGCCCTTTAGTTCACTACTAAGTAGCTCGTTGACCATGCGATGACGATCAACTCTCGACTTGCCAGAAAATTTCGGCGACACCACGAGTATTCGAAAGTGGCTTTCACCCGTTCCCGGTGAGCTTCGATGACCGGCGTGCATCTCGCTCTCATTGATGATATCGAGACGCGTTGGTTCGAGCGCCACCATCAAAGCTTCTCGCATCCGTGCTTCGGCCGACATTAAATTTCACCTCACCGTTTCGTGCAGGATCGTTGTCAAGACGCAGTAGGGCAACTTGTCTTACAGCGTTGCTTACTCACCGCTTGTACACCTACGCAATGATGATCATAATCACACCCCCATGAAACTGACCTCAAAACACTTCGATAGCATCCGCATTGCCAAGAAGGGCGCGGATAAACCTGAACGCAAGGCATCGGTGCCTGCTTGCGAGTGGAAGGGTTGCGACAAGCCGGGTCCGCATAAGGCCCCAAAGGGGCGCGGCAAGGACGGCGAATTTTTCCAGTTCTGTGCCGACCACGTGCGCCAGTATAACGCATCGTACAATTACTTCGATGGAATGAGCGACAAGGCTGTCGCCGATTTTCAGAAAGGTGCGGCTTATGGCCATCGCCCGACTTGGACCAGTGGGTCGAATGCCTCGTCCACCAGGGCAGAGCTCGGGCGTGCAGCCGCCGATGCACAGCGTTTCGCCGACGCGCGCGCGTCTAGAACGCAGAACTTCCATGCGTGGCGAGCAAAGAAAGGCGATGGCGAAGCTCCCTCGCCCAGCCGCCGCGTCAAGCCGTTGGAGAAAAAAGCGCTAGATGCCCTGCACTTAACCGAGTCAGCGACGAAGAAAGAGGTGAAAACTCGGTACAAAGACCTCGTCAAGCAACATCATCCGGACGTGAACGGTGGTGACCGTGCCTCCGAGGACAAGTTGCGCGAGATCATCCAAGCCTATAACCTCTTGAAGCAGGCGGGGCTCGGCTGATCAATCAGCCGCATCATCGCGTTATTCTAACTTCACAGTGCCGGTGCGCGTTTCGTGCCGGGGTTCCTCCAACACACGAACGCGGACACGACACGATTATGCGCGCCCCTACTCAAGCCGGCGTTCCCGGCCTGCCGGACATCAAGCTGAATGTACGTCAAGTTTTCGGCATCGACAGTGACATGGAGGTGCCGGGCTATTCGAAGCCAGACGAGCATGTTCCTGACCTCGATCCGGATTATTTGTTCAATCGCGATGTGACGCTGGCCATCCTCGCCGGCTTCAAACATAACCGCCGCGTGATGATCCAGGGCTACCACGGCACCGGCAAATCGACGCACATCGAGCAGGTGGCCGCCAGGCTTAACTGGCCATGCGTGCGCGTTAATCTCGACAGCCACGTCAGCCGTATCGATCTCGTCGGCAAGGACGCGATCGTGCTGAAGGATGGCAAGCAGGTCACCGAGTTCAAGGAGGGTATCCTGCCGTACTGCCTCCAAACCAATACTGCGATCGTGTTCGACGAGTACGACGCCGGCCGCCCGGACGTGATGTTTGTGATCCAGCGCGTATTGGAAGTATCGGGCAAGCTGACGCTGCTCGACCAGAGCAAGGTGATTCGTCCGCATCCGGCGTTCCGGCTGTTCTCGACCACCAATACCATTGGCTTGGGCGACACCTCCGGCCTCTATCACGGCACCCAGCAGATCAACCAGGGGCAGATGGACCGTTGGTCGATCGTCTCGACGCTCAATTATCTGCCGCACGACGACGAAACCAAGATCGTCCTTTCCAAGGTCAAGTCGTTCGCGAAGACCGACGCCAAGCGCAAGCAGGTGTCGAACATGGTCCGCGTTGCCGACCTGACCCGCAGCGCTTTCATCAACGGCGATCTGTCAACCGTGATGAGCCCGCGTACAGTCATGACCTGGGCCGAAAACGCCGAGATCTTTGGCAACATCGGCTTCGCGTTTCGCCTCACGTTCCTCAACAAGTGCGACGAACTCGAACGCTCGCTGGTCGCCGAGTTCTATCAACGCTGCTTCGGCGAGGAACTGCCGGAGAGCGCGGCAAACGTGGCGCTGAGTTGATGCGCAGGTTGGATTAGCGCTTCACTTGGTGCCCGTGACACTGTTCAAACGAAGCGACGCGACATGGCCACTGTAACCTCGAAGAAAAAAGAAGCACCGGCCGAGCCGTTTAAGAACGCACTCGGGTTGTGCGTGCGGGCGATCGCCGGTGATGACGAGGTGCAGGTCAACTTCGCTGCCGGCAAGCCTGAACTCGACGGGCACATGGTGCAATTGCCCGAGCCGTCGCGGGTGCCGACGCGCAAGGAGATCGCGGTCATCCGCGGTTGGGCCGATAGCTTCGCGCTGACGGCTGCCGTGCACGATGCAAAATTGCATCGCAAGCTTGCGCCTGATTCCGGACCGGCGCGAGCGGTATTCGAGAGTGTCGAGCGTGCCCGTGTCGAATCGCTTGGCGCCAATCGCATGCCCGGCATGGCCAACAACTTAACGGCAAAAGTCGAGGACCAGTACAGCCACGGCCGCTTCGCCCACGTCCGCGAGAAAGCCGAAGCGCCGCTCGAAGAGGCGCTATCGCTGATGGTGCGCGAGCGCCTAACGGGTCAAGCACCGCCGAAAAACGCGCAGGCACTGGTCGACGTTTGGCGCGATTGGGTGGAAGAGCGGGCCGGCAAAACGCTGGCCAAGATGGAGGATCTCGTCGAGGATCAAGCGAGTTTCGGCAAGCTTGCCCGCGATGTGCTGCGTCAGCTCGAACTAACCGATGAAAAAGCCGACGGGGAAAAAGAAGAAGGCGAGAGCGACGAAGAGGAAAATCCCGACGGCGGCGACGAGAAGTCGGACGACAGCCAGGAAGGTTCCGAAGGCCAGGATCAACCCGACGATCAAGAGACGTCTGACGGCGAAGATGGCGAGACCCAAGACGCCACCGATAGCGCCGACAGTGACGACTTCGATGCCGACGCCGACGGTGAAGATCCCTCCGAAACGCGCGAGCCATGGCGGCCCAACCAATCGGTTCTCGATAACCCCGATGCCTTTGGCTACAAGGTGTTCTCCAAGGCCAACGACGAAGAAATCTCGGCCGAAGACCTATCGACACCCGATGAACTCGAACGGCTGCGCACCTTCCTCGACAAGGAGCTGCGATCGCTATCGAGCGCAGTTTCCCGCCTTGCCAACAAACTGCAACGCAAGCTTTTGGCGCAACAAAACCGCGCCTGGGACTTCGACATCGAGGAAGGCGTGCTCGACGCCTCGCGCCTCACGCGTATCATCATCGATCCGATGTTCCCCCTCACATTCAAGCGCGAACGCGACACCGATTTCCGCGACACCGTCGTCACGCTGCTGATCGACAATTCAGGCTCGATGCGCGGCCGCCCGATCATGGTCGCCGCCTGCTGCGCGGATATCCTCGCGCGCACGCTCGAACGCTGCGGCGTCAAGGTGGAAATTCTGGGCTTCACGACCAAGGCTTGGAAGGGTGGACAAGCGCGTGAAGCGTGGTTGGCGGCCGGCAAACCCGCAACTCCTGGACGGCTCAACGACCTTCGACATATCGTTTACAAGACCGCCGACTCGCCGTGGCGCCGGTCGAAGCGCAACCTCGCTCTCATGATGCGCGAGGGTCTGCTTAAGGAAAATATAGACGGTGAGGCGCTCGCTTGGGCGCACAATCGTCTGCGGGCTCGCCCTGAGCAGCGGCGCATCTTGATGATGATCTCGGATGGCGCGCCGGTCGACGATTCAACTCTGTCGGTGAATTCAGGCGCGTATCTGGAGCAGCATCTGCGGCAGGTAATCGAAGAGATCGAACTGCGCTCGCCGGTCGAATTGTTGGCCATTGGCATCGGCCACGACGTGACGCGTTACTACCGCCGCGCCGTGACGATCACCGATCCGAGCGAGCTCGCTGGCGCGATGACCGACAAGCTCGTCGAGTTGTTCGAGGAAAAGACGAAGAAGGTGGTGGCAAGCTCGCGGCCTGCAAAACGCCGGGCCATGTTCAGCTGAGCGATCTTTTGTAGGTTGGGTCAAGCCTTTTTGCGCGACCCAACTTTCACGAGTGGTGGGGCGAAATGTTAGGTCGCGCTGCGCTTCACCCAACTACGGGCGTAGAATGCGTCGTGTTGCCCGCTTAAAGATTCATGGCAAACCGAAGCGCATCGTAGATAGCCGCGTGGATGTTGCGTGATGCGACCGCATCGCCGATCCGGAACAGTTGAAATTTGTTCGAAGCTTCAACCATTAAAGTTTGGGGGCGGTGCGCGATTAACGCCACTTGATCGACCTCGCCGAGGTTCTGCGACAACGGCTTCAGCGCGAAATAAAGCTCGTCGAGCGGTAGCGTGCCGGCCTCCACCACAACCTGATCGACCCGGCGTTCGTGGCGCCGCTTGCTGTACTCATTGTACAACGTAGCAACCAATGTGTTGCCATCGCGCACAACCTTTTCCAACGAGACATTTAGCGTCGTGGTTATGCCGTGAAGATCGAACGCTTTCAGGAACGCCGGATAGTTGAGCCCGCCAACATCCGGGCCGACTGAGCGCTCAGGCGTCGCAAACTCGACCTTTGCGCCAGCCTCCCCTAGAAATTCCGCCGTCACCAGCCCAGCGTGCGCACCATTGTCGTCGAACAACAACACAGTGCCAGCTGGCCGAACCGTGCCTGACAAAATGTCCCACGACGTGGTGACGAGATCGTCGCCCGCCGGCAGGAAAGAGGTGTTCGGCACGCCACCGGTCGCAATGATGACTACGTCTGGATTTTCGCCGAGCACATCGGCCGCGTCCGCCCACGAATTGTATCGAAAGCTGACGCCATGACGGGCGCACTCGGACAGACGCCAGTCAATCAAGCCTTGCGTTTCGCGCCGCCGTTTCAGAGCCATCTGTAGCCGGACCTGACCACCCGCGCGGTCAGCCGCCTCGAACACGACGATCTCGTGTCCCCGCTCCCCCGCGACACGTGCGGCTTCTAGACCGCCCGGCCCGGCACCGACGACGACAATCTTCCGTCGTGGCCCGTTCGATCGCGCGACCACATGCGGCAATGTCGCTTCCCGGCCGGTTGCCGCATTGTGGATGCAGTGCGCGTCGCCGCCAAAGTAAATACGATCGATGCAGTAGGCTTGGCCGATGCAGGGCCGGATCTCGTGCTCGCGGCCTTCAATGATTTTGCGCGCAATGTGCGGGTCGGCCAGATGTGCGCGCGTCATTGCAACCATATCCAGTTTGCCGCTGGCGATCGCGTGACGCGCGGTGGCGACATCTTGAATACGCGAGGCATGGAAAACCGGGAATTTGGTATGCGTGCGCACTTCACCGGCAAAATCGAGGTGCGGCGCGGACTTCGTACCCATGATCGGTATCAGGTGGCTGAGCGCCTCGTCGCTCTCGATGTGACCGCGATTGACGTTGATGAAATCGATAAAGCCCGACACGGCCAGCCGCCGCGCGATTTCCAGCCCTTCGGCTTTCGAGATGCCGCGCTCCCAGTCCTCGTCGCACACCATGCGCGCGCCGACGATCGGCAGCGGTCCGATCCGTTTCCTAATCGCATCGTAAACCTCCATGGAAAACCGCATGCGATTTTCGAGACTACCGCCGTACTCGTCGGAGCGCGTGTTGGTGGCCGGTGACCAGAATTGATCGAGCAGATGCCCGGACAACTCCAGCTCGAAACCGTCGAGACCGGCGGCGATGACCTTTTCGGCAGCATCCGCATAATCGTTCTTGATGCGCTTCAGATCCCAATGTTCGGCAGCTTTGGGGAACGACCGATGGGCTGGCTCACGCACCATCGACGGCGCAACGACCGGCAACCAGTCGGCTTTTGCCCAACCCGTGCGCCGGCCCAGATGGGTGATCTGGATCATCACCGCGGCACCGTGACGATGGACGTCGTCCGCCAGCTCCTTCAGCCAGCGCACGCTCTCATCCTTGTAAAGTAGAATATTGCCGAACGCTTGCGGACTATCCGGCGAAACACAGGCCGAGCCGCCAATCATCGTCAGTGCGATACCGCCCTTGGCCTTCTCACTATGATAAAGTCGATAGCGATCTTTCGGTAGCCCATCCTCGGTATACGACGGCTCATGAGCCGTCGACATTAGACGGTTTCGGAGCTTCAAGTGCTTGAGCTGATATGCTTGCAGCAGTGGATCCGCTGATTTTGTCATGACATCCGACATTCGAGCTTCGGCAACTCATCGAGTTTCCAGCAGCTTGCCGCCCTCTTCGCGCATCGGCCAGATGTTTATTGATCTAAGCCCGCTGCAATTGTCCGAGTTGGCACAGAACACGTCGCTCCGAGAAAACCCCGAAGCGAATTTCTCGCAAACCGTAATCAGATGCTAAAAAAAATACGCGCGCGTTGGGGATGCTGATCAAAAAATGAGCTTGTAAGCTTCACGCCGTGCTGGATAAGTACCGTTGGAGAGTGCGAGAGCGGGGCGCAAGACCCAGGCACGCATAGGAGGGGCGCAAACCTGAAGTTGCACCGACGATCGATGTCGAACGTTGCGTGCTGCGGTTTGAGCACTCGTGGTGGTGAGGCGAATGGCGTCAAGTCCAGTTGTAGACAACCCGTCAAAGGCACACGTCCGGTTCAAGCACGTGCAGAAGAGCTACGACGGCAAAACGCTAGTCGTGAAGAATCTCAATCTCGATATTCAGAAGGGCGAATTCGTTACCATGCTCGGGCCATCCGGCTCCGGTAAAACGACGACGCTGATGATGCTCGCCGGGTTTGAAACAGCCACACACGGAGAGATTTTTCTTAAGGGCTCGCCGATCAACAATACGCCGCCGAACAAACGCGGCATCGGCATGGTGTTCCAGAACTACGCGCTATTCCCTCACATGACGGTGACGGAAAATCTCGCGTTCCCTCTGCAAGTACGCGGCATGGATAAGCCGACGATAGAGGCGAAGGTGACGCGCGCGCTCGGCATGGTTTCACTGTCGCAATTTGGTGCGCGCAAGCCGGCCCAACTTTCCGGCGGCCAGCAGCAACGCGTGGCGGTTGCTCGCGCTTTGGTGTTCGAACCCGACATCGTACTGATGGACGAGCCACTCGGCGCGCTCGACAAGCAATTGCGCGAGCAGATGCAATACGAGATCAAGACCCTGACAAAGAGCCTGGGCGTGACGGTCGTCTATGTTACGCACGATCAGTCCGAGGCACTGACGATGTCCGATCGCATAGCAGTCTTCAACGACGGTGTGATCCAACAGCTTTCGACCCCGGCAGAATTGTACGAGGCGCCGATCAATTCGTTTGTCGCCCAATTCATCGGCGAAAACAATCGGTTGCCCGGAAAAATCACCAAGGCGATCAACGGCGTTTGCCACGTCGCATTGAGCGACGGCACAAATATCGAAGCCTTACCGATCAATGTGCAGACGGGTGGATCAACTACGATGCTTTCCATCCGGCCTGAGCGCGTCGAAGTTGATCCGACCACGCCCGACTTCAACAACCGCATCACCGGTGTCGTCAACGACATCATCTATTTGGGCGACCATTTGCGCGCCCGGATGACGGCCGGCGGCTGCGATAACTTCATCGTCAAAGCACCTAACCGGGACGGGCAGCGGCGCCTTGAAAAAGGCCAGTCTGTAACGCTGGGATGGCGCACCAAGGATTGCAGAGCCCTCGATCCTCTTTGAGTTAGAGGCCGAGGGAAAGGCAAGGATGCTAGGCAACTGGCATGTTGAGTTTTAGTCAACAACGGGAGAGCGTGAATGAAGAGTTTGAAACTGATTGGCGCGACGGCGGTTGCGGCGGCACTTGCCGGCACGTATGCGTACGCGCAGACTAAGACCTTGACTGTCGTATCGTGGGGCGGCGCCTACACGAAGAGCCAAGTCGAAGCCTATCAGAAGCCATTCATGGCCAAGAGCGGCGTGCAGATCAAATCTGAGGACTACGATGGCACCGTTGCGCCGATCAAGGCTCAGGTCCAGTCCGGCAAAGTGACGTGGGACATCGTCGACGTCGAACTCGCCGACGCGGTCCGCATGTGCGACGAGGGCTTGCTCGAGAAGATCGATCACAAGTCGCTGCCAGCCGGCGCTGACGGGAAAGCAGCAG
>JANLXZ010000390.1:0-5566 GCA_031365375.1 Hyphomicrobiaceae bacterium
GGCCGGAACACCGTCGTCGCCGAAGCGCGCGGTGCCGGTGAGCTTGGCAATGCCGTCGACCTTGGCGAGCGACGAGCCGACGCTTGGGCCCCCTTCGACAACCGCAACTGATGGCTTGCCCATATCAAGGATCGCTTCAACGATTTTCTGATAGCCGGTGCAGCGGCACAGAACCCCTCCGAGCGCGTCTTCGACTTCAAATTTCGTCGGCTTCGCGTTGCGAGAAAGCAATCCGGTCGCGGCCATCAACATGCCGGGCGTGCAGATGCCGCATTGAGCCGCGCTGTGCACGTGGAACGATTTCTGCAAGGCGGTGAGCGTGCCGTTACCGGCCAAGCCTTCGACCGTTGTGATCGATGCGTTTGCGCATTGTCCGACAGCGATCAGGCAGGCGCACACTTCGCGGCCATCCATCAGCACGGTGCAGGCGCCGCAGTCGCCGGCGTTGCAGCCGACCTTCGTGCCAGCTAGCCCGAGGTCGTTTCGCAAGGCGTCGCTGAGGCGTGTCGCGGGGTCGACGTCGACTACAACATCGAGCCCATTGAGCTGAAATTCGATTGGAAGCGGCGCAGTGCTCATGCGTCACCCGCGAGCGTCGCTAGCAGCCGGCGCACAACTACCAGCGCGGCATCCTTCCTGTAAGCCGCATCGGCGCGAATATCGTCGATCGGGGCGAGAGCCGATAAGTGTGCGGGGGTGACGCGATCCGCAAGTTGACCGGCGCGCGCTCCGATCAAATCTCTTTCCAGCCGCGTGAGCCTGCACGCAACCGGAGAGCAAGAGCCGATCGCGATTGCGACCTCGACAACGCGCCCCCTTTCGATCGAGAGCATCGCTGCCCCCATCACGATGGAGATCAACTGATACTTTCTTGCACCGAGTTTTACGAAGTGCGACCGTGAGTTGGAAACCGGCATTGGAATCAATACCGCCGTCAGCACCTCATCTGCTCGTAGGATCGTGCGCCGGGGGGCAGTCAGGAATTCCGATAGCGGCACCGTTCGGATACCTGTGAAGCTCGATAACTCAACCGACGCATCGAGTATCAAGAGCGGCGGCACTCCATCGGCCGCGGGCGAAGCGTTGCACAGATTACCACCGATCGTGCCGCGATTCTGGATCTGCCGGCCGCCGACCTCACGCGCTGCCATTTGCAGTGCATTAAATACTGGTGGAAGAACCGCTTCTGTAAGATCGGTCCAGGTTGCCAATGCGCCGATCCGCAGTATTGTATCGACGGTTTCGATTGCCCGCAAATCGCGCAAGCCGCTTAAATCTAGAATCGACGCTTCAGGTGACGGATAGGTTGGTCTGCCAACGCGCACCGGCCAGAAATCCGTGCCTCCGGCCAAGATCTGAGCTCCCGCTGCACGGCATTCGAGCGCATGGACAAGTGAAGTGGGCCGGACGTAAGTCCCCATAACGTACTTTCAGGATGCGTTGCGCGCATACATGGCGGGTGGTCGAAAGCAAGCGTCGCAAAGGGCCGTTCGACTTGTCAAGAAGATGCAGGATAATCTTGTGTCGGCGTGATTTAACCGGCTCGCGCGCACTAGTTGAACGAGTTGATTTCTCCCAAGGTCAAGAATGCCATCTAAGCCAAATCTCGTCGCTGACTTTGTTATCGTCGGAGCAGGCTCGGCCGGTTGCGCGCTGACCGCCCGGCTATCCGAGGATGGGCGATATCGCGTAGCTGTCATCGAGCATGGCGGAAGTGATTTCGGACCTTTCATCGCGATGCCGGCCGCGTTGTCGTATCCGCTCAATATGCGCCGGTACGACTGGGGTTTCCGGACCGAGCCAGAACCGCATCTTGGCGGACGCAGCCTCAATTGCCCGCGCGGCAAGGTGATCGGTGGTTCGTCGTCGATCAACGGCATGGTTTATGTGCGCGGCCATGCCAAAGACTTCGACGCCTGGGAAGCGCTTGGCGCAAAAGGTTGGAGTGCGCACGATGTTGCGCCCTACTTCCTTCGCTTGGAAACCGCGCATGGCGGTGAGCGCGGTGCGCGCGGAACAGACGGCCCGGTACATGTGACGAGGGGCGGATTAAGTAATCCGCTGTTCAAGGCATTCATCGACGCCGGCATCGAAGCGGGATTTCCGCCGACGTCGGATTACAACGGTAGCAATCAGGAAGGCTTCGGACAACTCGAGCGAACGGTGTGGCAGGGGCGGCGCTGGTCCGCGGCAAATGCGTATTTGAAGCCGGCGCTCAAGCGGGAGAACGTTCAACTGGTCCGCGGTTTGGCGCGGCGTGTCGTGATGGAAGGGCGTCGGGCAACGGGTGTCGAGGTAGAGCGCGGCGGCAAGGTTGAGATCGTCGCAGCGCGACGTGAGGTCATCATCGCGGCCTCCGCAATCAATTCACCGAAGCTTCTTATGCTATCGGGGATCGGACCGGCCGGCGATTTGCAAGCGCACGGCATCGAGATCGTCGCAGACCGGCGTGGTGTGGGTGCTAACCTCCAAGATCATTTGGAAGTCCACATCCAATATGTCTGCCGCCAGCCGCTGACACTCAACGGCAAGCTGCGACTAATTTCGAAGGCGCGGATCGGACTCGAGTGGTTGTTGCGGCGAACCGGCGATGGCGCGACGAACCACTTCGAAGCTGGCGCGTTCGTGCGATCCGGTCCGCACGCTGGCTACCCCGATGTCCAGTTGCATTTCTTGCCGGCAGCGATCCGCTACGACGGGTACGCGCCGTACAAAGGCCACGGCTTCCAGGTGCATGCCGGGCCGATGCGATCGCCCTCGCGCGGATCGGTGCGCCTGAAATCGGCGAACCCCGCCGAGGCGCCGGCTATTCTTTTCAACTACATGGCGTACGAACAGGATTGGATCGACTTTCGCGCTGTCGTGCGCCTCGTGCGCCGGGTCGTTGAACAGACGGCTTTGGAGCCCTACAGGGGCAGTGAGATCTCGCCAGGCGCGAGTATGCAGACCGATGCCGAGATCGACGCTTTCCTGCGCGAGAATATCGAAAGCGCTTATCATCCGTGTGGCACGTGCCGCATGGGAGCGGCAAGTGAAGCGACATCGGTGGTCGATCCTGAGTGTCGCGTCATTGGCGTCGACGGCTTACGTGTTGCCGATAGCTCGATCTTCCCGCAGATCACGTATGGCAACCTGAATGCACCATCCATGATGGTAGGCGAAAAGGTGGCGGATCATATCTTGAGGGCACATCGTTGAAGACGCCGATCAAAGGCATTCTGTTCGATAAGGACGGCACGCTGCTCGACTATCACTTGAGCTGGACACCGATAAACGAGCGCGCGGCTCAGTTCGCAGCGCGGCAGAATGCGGCGTTGGCCGCTCATTTGTTGATGGTCGGGGGACTAGATGCGGGAACCGGCCGTGTTCGGTCGGGCAGCGTGCTGGCAGCGGGCACCACGACCCAGATCGCGCAAATCTGGATTGACGCAGGCAGCACTTTTGAACTCACTGAACTCACAGAGCACGTGGACAAAATCTTCCGCGAGGGCGTCGCAACCACTGTCCCAGTGCTCGACCTCGCTGCGTTCTTCCAAAGATTGAAGGCGCGCGGTCTCATCCTCGGCATCGCCAGTAGTGACGGTGAACGCGCAATTCGCATGACGGCGAAACGTTTCGATTTTGCGTCCGAGGTGGAGTTCATCGCGGGCTACGACAGCGGCCATGGATCCAAACCTGGACCAGGCATGTTCAACGCATTCGCCACGTACGCGCAATTACACCCAAAGATGATCGCCGTCGTTGGTGACAACCTGCACGACATGGAGATGGCCCGGCGAGGTGACGCTGGATTGGCAGTCGCGGTGCTGACCGGCACCGGCAACCGCGAGGAGCTGTCGGCAGCGTCCGACCTTTGTCTCGGCAGCATTAGCGAACTCGAAGCGGCACTGTTCGACTAAGTTACCGTCGACGCCAGGCTTGCATCCGTCCGAACACGAACCGATCGACGGCTAAATGCAACATCTTGGCCGCCAATGCCGTCAGCACAATCACAGTTGCCATCGCGGCCGCTGCAGCCGTGGTGCCGGCCTCGTCCATATGCACGATCGAGATCGAGGCCAACTTCGTCTGCGCGCCGTACAGGAAGATCACCGCCGAAACCGTCGTCAGGCCGTTGACGAACATATAGACCGCGACATCCAGGATCGCCGGCATGCAGATCGGCAACGTCACCCGCATGAACGTCCGCCACACCGGAACCTTAAGCGAGGCCGACACCGCCTCGAACTCGTTGTCGATTTGTTTGAGGGCTGTCACGGCGGTGATGTGCGCGGTCGTATAGAAATGCGCGATCGAGTTGACCGCCAGCAGCCCAAGCGTGCCGTAAAATACGTTGAGCGGGTTCCATCGAGCGTTGATGAAGAACACGTAAGCAAGGCCGAGCACCAGCCCCGGAACCGCCATCGGCAGCATGGCAAGCAGATGCGCGAATGTCCGCAATCCTTGGAAACCCTGCCCCTTTTCGATCAGATAGGCACCGATAAATACGATCGCCGTACCCGCGATGGCCGCGATCGCCGCCATCTTGAGTGAGTTGAAATAGGTGCCCCAACCGGCCGGCTCGAAATCGCCGAAGTTGTAGTTCTTTACGCTGAGGCTGAGATTGTACGGCCAATATGTGACGAACGATGCCCACACCGCGACCGCCAAGACAGCAACGATGAGACCTCCGACGATCATGCAGTATGCCGTCGCCATTGCATCATTGACGCGATGTGGCTTCGGCTCCAGCGGCACCGCACGCGAGGACAACAGCGCCACTTGCTTGCGCTGAATCAACCGGTCGACAATGAAGGCCAAGACGGCCGGCACGAGGAGCACGAAACCAACCACCGCCCCCATCTCGAAGTTCTGCTGGCCGACGACCTGTTTGTAGGCATCCGTCGCCAATACGCTGAACTGACCGCCAATTACCTTGGCGATGCCGAAGTCGGTGACGACGAGCGTGAACACGACGAAGGCGGCGCTCACCAAGCCGTACTTCACGCCGGGGATCGTCACCGTCCAAAACACCCGCCAACCAGACGTTCCGAGCGCATCGGCCGCTTCATACAGTCGACCGTCGGCGAGAGACAACGCCGTTGTGATGATCAACATGGCATGCGGCAAACAGTAGAACACTTGCGACATCATTATGCCGATCGGGCCATAGACGGTATTGCCGAGCAGCCAGCTTTTCAAAAAACCCTGGTTGCCGAAAATGTAGATGAAGGAAATCGCGGACAGCAGCGATGGTGCAAAGAGCGGCAGCAGCGCGATCGCGTAGAACAAGCCCTTGGCCGGCATTTTCGTGCGGGTCAAAGCGTAGGCATAACCAAAGCTTAAGGGGATCACGATCGCCGTCGTCAGCAACGCGACCCGGATGCTGTTCCACAGAGAGTCGACGAGGGATGGCGTCGAGAAGTACGCCACGTAGTTGGCGACACCGACGAACTCACCCTTCGCGTTCTGGAAGCTTTTCGATAGCAGCAAGCCGAGCGGCGCGGCGATCGTCAGCAATAGAAACGCGATCAGCACCACCAGCGCCGAACGCACGATGATATCGTCGCGGGACAGCTTGCGCCGA